>DGBF01000004.1:0-1906 GCA_002384725.1 Flavobacteriales bacterium UBA4011 | reverse complement strand
GAAAGGCGAGATCCATCTGTTCCTCCGCGAATCAAATCTACTTTGGGTGTCAGTCCTGCTTTTTCCATCGCTTGCACGGCATACTCTGTAACGAACGGTACTGTGTCCAAAACTTCACGCATATTTCTGTATTGCTCTTTGATTGTAAAAGTGGTGTGTAATTCTGGATAATCGGCCAAAACACCATCCAAAATTGCTTTCAATCTCGTTTGGTGAAGGGCCAATAATTTGGTGTCATGATCACGAACAATAAAACTCACGGATGCATTTTCTAACGTTCCTGAAATAGAAGTTGGGTGAACAAACCCTTCTCGTTTTTCAGTCGTTTCGGGCGACCATTCATCTTTTGGAAGAGCAGCAACAAATTCGCTGGCCACTTTAATGGCATTTACCATTTTTCCTTTGGCATAACCAGGGTGTTCGCTTATTCCTCTAATTTCAACTGTTACGGCATCGGCAGAAAAGGATTCGTTTTCCAATGAACCTTCTGGTCCTCCATCCAATGTGTATCCATAATCAGCATTCAATTTCTTCATGTCTAAGAAATCTACGCCACGACCAATTTCTTCGTCTGGGGTAAATAATATTCGTATATCGCCATGCGGAACAGACGAATTCTTCATCATATAATGTGCGAAATCCATGATAATTGCAACACCTGCTTTATCATCCGCACCAAGCAATGTCTTACCACTTGCCGTGATGATGTCGTCTCCAATTTTTTGTTTTAAATACCAGTGTTTTTCCGTCGTAATGACTTGAGAACTATCGTCTGGTAAAGTGATCGGGTTGCCATCGTAGTTTCTATGAACGATTGGCTTTACGTCTTTTCCCGTCACATCTGGAGCTGTGTCCATGTGCGAGCAAAAGCAAATCGTCGGCACTTTATAGTCTAGGTTGGAAGGAATAGTTCCAAAAACATACCCATGTTCATCCATCTCCGCGTCAGAAATACCTAATTCTTTCAATTCTTGCACTAAAACTTTTCCTAAATCTTTTTGGATGAGGGAAGAAGGGAAGGTTGGCGAACCAGGTATTGCTGTGGTATCAATTTGTACGTATCGAATAAACCGTTCTTCGACTGTAGATAGAGCGCTCATTTTTTTAGTTTTGATCAAAGATAATCGACTCGTCAGAATTAGCAATGAAAAAGGAGGTTTCTATTTCTATTTTAGAAAACATTACCGATGAAATGATAAAAAGTGTTAGAATACATGGCGTTTTGGCACAGAAAAGCTAGATTTAAGTCATGATTAAGTACGTTTTTATTACGTTTTCTTTATTTGCTTGTTTTCAAGTATCTGCTCAGGTAACGAAAGAACAAATTTGTAAGGACCTACCGAATGAAGAGATGACATACAAAGTTCTCACAAAAGATTATTACAGAACCAATGGTGCGGACAAAAAAGTAAAGCTTGGCGACAGTATCCAATTGGGCTGTTCAGAAATTGAAAAAACGGGTCTGCCCATTGCTTTTATGATCGTTTTTCATGAAAAAAAGAAAGTAACACGGAAACGACTGCGCAAAAAAGGCTTTCTCATGGGTAAACCACCGTATAGCATGCAGATGTACGCTGTGAAAAGGAATAACTATATGGAAGATGAAAAAATCATAAATGCCCTGGATTACTATTGCTATTATGGACAAGGCAATTATTATTTCATGTCGAAGGAGTATATTTTATTTACTTATACTATTTCTGGAGATTACCTCGTCCATGCAGATTTGGAGCGTATGGCGAAAATTGAAAATCAATTGGTAAAGAATTTGAATGCACTAGAATAATCGAAAAAGTAAATTCTATTTTTCTTCCTCCTTTGTTTCTTCACCCTCGTTTTTAAGCTTTCCTTGAATCTCCAGTTTCCAAATAAACCAAGCGAATCCTGGTTCTGTCGCATCTACCAA
>DGBF01000106.1:2576-2885 GCA_002384725.1 Flavobacteriales bacterium UBA4011 | reverse complement strand
AAATATCCTTCGAAGGTTTCTCAATCCATTTCCAAAAGAAAAAAGATACAACGAGCGAAAGTACTAAAACACCCAGCATTAAAAAGAAGCTTGTCGAGTACGTTTTGGTATAACGATTCAAAAGATAAAGCAAGTTGCCGCCGACTAATCCATGGGTGAGATACAAAGAATACGAAATATCACCAAAGCGATTGAAAATGGCTTTATTGATTTCAACAAATCCGATTACGAAGGTGGTTAAAACACCAGCAATGGCAATGTCCAGTCCATTTACCCAGGTCGTAAGTGCAAAAAGAAGGAGATTAAAAA
>DGBF01000106.1:0-2298 GCA_002384725.1 Flavobacteriales bacterium UBA4011 | reverse complement strand
AGTCCCATCAAGAAAACAGGGGCAAAGTGAAAGACCAAATTGGTGTCTTTGAAGATGATAGAACTTGCTCCAAAAAGAACGATAGTTGCCAATCTTACCCACACGTTCTTTGCAACCAAAAATGGGAAAATAAGAGCAATGAGAATGTAATATTGGAATTCGATGGCCAAGGTCCAATAAATGGTATTATACCATTCGTATTCGGTGAACGGAATGGTATAAATGATGTGGTGAAAAACGCGGGCGATTTCTATTGTAAATGCTTCGTTGTTTTTCAAACTGAACAGAAAACCAACGAACAAAACAGCAATCATCGAAGCGATATAAGGAATTTCAATACGCACCCATCTTTTGGCTAAAAATCGAGGGAGTTTACGCAGCACAAATTTGCTTTTAGACAAGGAAAGTGGAATGACGAATCCCGTGATGACGAAGAAAACATAGACGCCATTCACGCCATATTGCCCGAGCTGAAAAGTCCATGAAGATTCCTCGAATAGTCGACCATTGAGATCTGCGTGTCCTGTGAAATGAACAATACACACCAGCAAAGCGGCGATTCCGCGAAGCAAATTTATCGATGGATAATAGTGTTTGTTCCCCATACTATTTCTGGCGGAAAGCTTTCGGGAAATCTACAAAGAAACTTGTTCCCTTGCCTTCTTTGGATTCAAAATGTATGGTTCCATGATGCAGTTCCACCATCTGTTTTACCATGGCCAAACCAAGACCTGTTCCCGCCGATTTAGTGGTGAAATAAGGAATAAATATATTTTGCTGTTCATCGAGCGAAATTCCCTTTCCATTGTCGCGTACTTCAATTTCTATTGTGTTTTCTCCTTCATGCGTATAAATTTCGACAAGGCCATCGGTTTTTTCTTGCACAGCTTGCAGCGCATTTTTAATTAAATTATTGAAAATGCGAACCAACATATCTTTGTCGGCAACAACGTGAATTTTTTCTTGTCCTTTGTGCAAAACGACCTTGTTGGAATCATCTTGATCAAACAATTCCACCACTCCATCAATCAAAGTCAATAATTCGACCTCTTGAACATCTGGATTCGGCATTTTGGCAAAGTTAGAGAACTCGTTTGCTATGCGTGTTAAACCATCTATTTGCTCCACCAAGGATTGCACAACTTTCTGCAATTTTTCTTTCGGCATCGGGTCTTCAGGCGTGTACATGCGCTCGAAATGTTGAAGCCCAAGCTTCATAGGTGTCAATGGGTTCTTAATTTCATGAGCGACCTGTTTCGCCATTTCTCGCCACGCACTTTCTCGTTCACTTTGCGCCAACTGCTGTGCCTTGATGGCTAGTTCATCTATCTTCTGGTTGTATTCTTTTACCAAGGCGCCAATTTCGTCATCTTTGTCGTACTCAATTTGCTCATTTCGTTGACCTAAATCTACCTTGGCAAAACTTTCTTGTAACAAACGAAGCGGAGCCGTTAACCAACCCGAAACGAAAATGGCAATGACTATAGAAGCGGCTAGCAATAGCATAAAGACATTGATAATTGCCGTTAAGAAATTCTGAATTTGCGACTCAAACTCCTTTTGTTGTCCGAAATGCTGAAGGTTTAAATAACCTACTAATTCGCCAGACGATCCAAAAAACGGCAAATACGCACTCGAATAATTCAGCTTTCCTATCGTTTCTTGGTGGGTAAATTCACTATCAAAATTCAGTTTCATTTCCTTTAAGGCAAGCGGATTCATTTGTTCACTCAACAAACCAATATTATAAACTTTAGGTCGCGAACTGGACATGATGTAACCGTGTATGTCGTAAAAATTGATGTCTGTCACGAATACCTTGGAGAATTTCTTCAAGTAGAAACTCATTTTTCCACCATCTTTTTCAATATTCAGTTCTTTTTCTTCTCCAAACTTGGTTTGAAACTCAATTTCTACCGAATGGAGCTTTTCAGAAATGACCTTGTTTGTGTAATTGTTATATTGATCTCGGACAAAAATTCCACTTCCCCATCCGTAAATCAAAAGCGACATAAATACAAAGGCAACCAACACCAATTGAATTTTAACGGCCAAAGTGAGCGTGCCTCTGCCCATTTGGTATTCATTCACCTTGAATAAAAACGGTAAAACCAAAAATCCAAGGAAGCAGAACAGGTATGAAAAGGTGGTCAAAAGGTCGAACCAACCCAAATTGGGCGCAGAAAGAACAACGGAATTATTCCCCGAACTTTTCGTCATGTAATGATTGAAGCCTCGATAGTCCATATATCCTTGTACATTTTTCGGAGACTCATTTAAGACCGAAACATAGGTTGG
>DGBF01000093.1:22807-23085 GCA_002384725.1 Flavobacteriales bacterium UBA4011 | reverse complement strand
AAAATAATAGCGAACATCACGTTCTGTCGTAGAGGAAAAAACTGGTACATCCGTTACTTTGCCTTTAACAGCTTGTTCCAAAGCACCAGGAAAAAAGGGAAAACAAACAGAAATTCACAACTAAGAGCGGAATTGAAACAGTTTTTCAGAAATAAACTCGAATCGGGCGAAGTGGATTGCTTTTATGCCTATATAGACCCGAAAAATGACCGCAGTTTTAACTTTGCAAACGAACTTGGTTTTGCCAAAATAAGCACTTTTTACACCCAAACATTTTC
>DGBF01000093.1:22439-22583 GCA_002384725.1 Flavobacteriales bacterium UBA4011 | reverse complement strand
CAATTTTACGGACTTATTTCAGAAGACAATAAACTCGTTGGAATAGCAGCAATAAATCGATTAAATTGGAAAATATTTCGTCTACCAGGACGCTTCGGAAAAATACTGACCAAAATAATTCCTTTTATACCATTTATTAAAAAA
>DGBF01000093.1:21598-22198 GCA_002384725.1 Flavobacteriales bacterium UBA4011 | reverse complement strand
CAAATAATCATCAATTCATAGGAGTTGACCATGTTTGGATAGATAAAGACGATCCGAAAAAATATACTGAGCTTTTGGAAAGTATACTTGCTCTTGAAGATAAAAAATTAGCCATTTGGTGGGTCGATTCTCGACTCAAAAAATTAGACCCAATTAACTGGGGAATTGGACATCGATTTTTGGGTGTAAACCCGGTCGATTTTTACGTTCTAAACACTTCTCAAAAAAGCATTCCTGAGCCTTACTTCTTGATTTCCAATGACTTTTCATAACTCTTAAATAAATGTAAAAGAATGTTATGCATGTCATTATACATTAAATTTGTACCACTAAAAATATTTTATACTATGAATTTAAGACTATTAATTATTGGGACAATCTTAGGGCTATCTCTTAACGCAAAAGCTCAATCTACTGAAAAAAAGCTAGCCGTTGGAATTTACGCTGGAGTTAGTGATTACAGAGGAGAATTGAATCAAGAATGGTTCAACATTAACAATACCTTTAGAACGCAAGTCGGCGCAACTATTATTTATTATGTAAACCCTTGGGTAAATGTAGGTTTGGATTTAGGTTATGGTGAACATGGTTTTCACATAG
>DGBF01000093.1:21029-21472 GCA_002384725.1 Flavobacteriales bacterium UBA4011 | reverse complement strand
CGGAACTGCACTAGGACAGGCTAACGGATTCCGCGGAGACGTATTGAAAGCAAATTTACAAGCTCGATTGAAATTCAATAACGGTTCTTGGATAAAAGAAGATGCATTGATCCAACCATACATTTTCGGTGGTTTGGGAGTAGCAAACACATTCGAAGATTCAGATATTCCTTCTATCAATACTCCAGGTGCTGCCTTGACATTGAACACAGGATTAGGATTCCATGTTATGTTGACAGATTACTTAGGTTTGAATTACAACCTTAACTGCGCTTACCAAACATCTGATAACACAGATCATACAGAAAACGGAGCAGGTGACCAATTCATCATTCACTCCATGGGAATCGTTATTCCTATCGGAAAAATCGTTGATACTGACGGTGACGGAGTTTCTGACAAAAGAGACAAATGTCCTAACACACCTGCTGGTGTAGCTGTTG
>DGBF01000093.1:542-20881 GCA_002384725.1 Flavobacteriales bacterium UBA4011 | reverse complement strand
ATGAAAGGTTGTCCTGATACAGATGATGACGGAATCATTGACGCTGAGGATGCTTGCCCTGCGGTTAAAGGTGTTATTTCTGCAAAAGGATGCCCAGACAGAGATAAAGATGGTATCCAAGATTCAGAAGATGCTTGTCCAGATGTATTCGGTATTATTGCAATGAAAGGCTGTCCTGATACGGATGGTGACGGAATCACTGATGCTGAAGATGCTTGTCCTACAGTAAAAGGAACAGTAGATATGAAAGGTTGTCCTGATACAGATGGTGATGGAATTGCTGATAACGTGGACGAATGTCCTACAGTTAAAGGCATTGCTTCAAACAACGGATGTCCTGAGATCAAAGAAGAAACGAAAAAAGTATTCGATCAAGCCTTAAAAGGTGTTCAATTTGAAACATCTAAAGCGGTTATCAAAACTTCTTCTTACGCTATCTTAAATAATGTTGCTAAAATCATGGAAGACAATCCAGAGTACAAATTGGATATCCATGGTCACACAGATTCACAAGGTGATGCTGCTAAGAACATGACACTTTCGAAAGAAAGAGCTACTTCTGTTAAGGCATACTTGGTTGAAAAAGGAATTGATACTGGAAGAATGGATTCGGAAGGATTCGGTATTACACAGCCAAAAGCTACTAACGATACTGCAGCTGGTAGAGCTGAAAACCGTCGTGTTGAGTTTAAAGTGAAATTCTAATAGAATCACAATACAGTAAAGAAAGAGGTGGGCGTTGCTAACCTCTTTCTTTGTTTTGTATTTTAGCGAAAAATAATTGAAATGAAATTCCTGATTGTCGGACTTGGAAACCCTGGAGAGAAATATGCTGAAACCAGACACAACATCGGTTTTAAAGTAGTAGATGCTTTGACCGAAGAATTGAAAGGTGAATTCAAAACAGAAAAACTGGGCGATGTTTCGCAGGTGAAGTTCAAGGGCAGACATCTGATCTGTATTAAACCTTCGACCTACATGAATCTTTCGGGAAAATCGCTCAATTACTGGATGCAACAGCATAAAATTCCTTTGGAAAATGTTGTTGTCGTAACCGATGATCTTGCACTTCCCTTTGGCAAATTGCGCATGAAAGGAAAAGGATCAGATGGCGGCCACAATGGGTTAAAAGACATACAAGCTGCATTAAATACAAGCGCTTACACAAGGCTGAGATTTGGTGTAGGCAGCGAATTCAACAAAGGCCAACAAGTCGACTATGTGCTTGGCGATTGGTCGCCCGAAGAAAGAGAAACACTTCAAAAGCGGATTGACGTTGCTAAAGAATTTATCAAAAGCTACACAACAATCGGTTTACAGCATACAATGTCGCAATGGAACAATAAATAATTTATAATTCCGCAGGTAATACTTACATTTATAAAGGAATTCAAAGGTTTAGATGAACATATATTCAAACAAACAACGATGGAAAATCATTCTTTTGGTGCTCGCACTGGTCTTTGTTGGTTTGTCACTATTTGTTTCCAATCGTATCGTTTCTAAAGTCCATGAACGTGAGAAAGAACGTGCCAAACAATGGGCTGGTGCCATAAAAAAGAAAGTGGAATTGGTGAAATTGACCAATCAAACCTTCACCCAACTTCGGGAAAAAGAAAGAGAAAAAGTAGCGCTTTGGATTGATGCTAGTAAAGAAATTGCCAAGCCAACTTCTTTGGATATGAATTCCGACATTACCTTTCCGCTTCAGATTATCAATCAGAATAAAAACATTCCTGTAGTTTTACTCGATGAAGAAAAACAGGTTTCGGCCCATGTGAACATCTCCTTCGATACCTCTGAAATTCGCATTTTTCATCCAATGGCGAGTAAAAAAGAAATTCAACAGCTTTTCGATGATTCACTCATTCGACTGAGCGAAAAATGGAGTGCGGTTAATCCTCCTTTCACCATCGAGGTGTATACTGACCTCTTCATGACATACTACTATGGCGATTCGAAGGAAATTATCCGTTTAGAGCACGATAAAGATTCTTTGTTGGCTTCGTTCAACGAAGACCTCATTAACAACGAAGGATTGGTTCCAGTGCTCTTATTTGACGTAAAAAACAACAGTGTTATAGGCAGTAACTTACCTAAAGAAGAGATTTCGAAGCAAAAGTTGGACACGACCATGAATGACTTGAAGAAAGGCAACGACCCAATTCCTATCCTGTTTGGTGAAAACCAAGAAATGCTTTTATACTTTGACAGTAGTTCTGAGTTGAAACAATTGAAGTACTTCCCCTATATACAATTTGTAATCATTGGTCTGTTCATTTTCATTGCCTATCTGATTTTTTCAACTTTCCGAAAAGCGGAACAAAACAAAGTCTGGGCTGGAATGGCGAAAGAAACCGCCCATCAATTGGGTACGCCTTTGTCTTCTTTAATGGCTTGGACGGAATTGTTGGACAACGAGGAAATAAACAAATCCATCACAATTGAGATGCGTCGCGACATAACGCGCTTGGACAAAGTAACCGACCGATTCTCAAAGATTGGGTCGGAAGCAAAACTAAAAGATTCAGATTTGGTGCATACGGCCGAAAGCATCATCGAATATTTACGATTAAGAATATCAAAACACGTAGAACTGAACTTTTCTGTTCAAGAAAATATGGTTCCCGTTCCTCACAATGCTTCTTTGTTGGAATGGGTGATTGAGAATATCATCAAAAATGGTGTCGATGCCATGGAAGCCAAAGGAAAAATCGATGTGAAAATTCATTGTGAAGGATCTCATGCCTTCATTGATATCACAGATAATGGAAAAGGCATAGAAAAAAAGAATATCAAAAAAATCTTCACCCCCGGATTTTCCACCAAGCAACGCGGCTGGGGCCTCGGTCTTTCCTTGGTCAAACGAATCGTCAGCGAATACCACAAAGGACGAGTATTCGTTCTACATTCTGAACCTAAAAAAGGCACGACTTTCCGAATTACTTTGTCGCTATAATCCTTGCAAGTCGACTTGTCTTGCACCAAGGAACAACTTCAAAATCTTATCGCCAACGTCTGGAATATGCACCCGGATCAAATAAATTCCTGATGCAACGGGCACTTCCGCTTCGTTTTTCAATTGCCAATCTTGAAAAGTAATCGGACTTGATTTTTTAAACGTTTTAACCAGTTTTCCATTCGTGCTATAAATCTGCACTGTGCAGACTTCCGGAAGGTTCGTAATCTTCACTCGATTGTCCAATCGGTCTCTTTCATATTCAGAATACGCGTAATACGGATTAGGAACCACTCTTATTTTCTCCAAAGCATCAGCTAAACGATCTCGATCATCTGTCTGTGTCATTATATCGTCCGTACTCCAAGAATACATTGGTTTACCTGCATTTTTGTTCGTAGCAACAAAAGTTTTGTACTCTTTATTCACACGAATCTTTATGCGCACATCCGTTTCAATCTCGAAGGTATTTCTGTCCGGAGCCAACAAGGGATATCCAATCCAAGTCAAACTCGAATAAAACTGAGTTTTAGCAATGCCACTTCCGGATTCTACATCATTCATTAATGTTGTGATTTCAGAAATGTCATTTGTCGAACCGTTATAGAAGCCCATATCGTATCCTCCACTTAGCAGTTTATTCAAAGCATTTTGCTTGTGACTAAACACATAAATCGGATGTATACCACCTAATTTTGGGTTGCCCGTTTGGTCGAACATACGATTACTCGGATTCCAGATCATATCTCCACCACCATCAATACCAAGAAATGAGTTTTCTCCAAAGGCCATGTGCAAACGAGCGCCTGTTTCTAAGTCGATTGCATAACCTGGGAACCAACTTTGACCTGTTCCAGCTGTTGTATCGCCATTTTTGTTTCTGCTTTTACTTTTTCGCATGGCTCCAGGTAACGCATTTCCTAGGTTCAAGGATTGATCACGGCCCAACTCTAGAACGACGCATTTGGTCCATTTGGATTTGTCTTTCGTGATAACAATATCGACGCTTGGAGAGAAAGCCAATCCTGCATTTGTTCTACTTCCAGACGCATTTGACTCTACATCTCCTGGATAAACTGGTGTTGGTCTGAAATACGCCAAAGGCATAAAATCGCACTGATAACCCACCAATTGATGCGGTGCGAACATTCCCTCAGCGACTTTTGTCCACCTTCGGTTTGGATCTTTACCGACTTCATCTCTGAAACATTTCAAATTGTTGTAGAGCAAAGCAGGATCATAATCTGTTTCATCAACTATTCCTGAACGAATCCAGTTGAGCGGGGTAAACCCATCTATGTCCTGCACATGGGTCAACCATCGTTTAGAGGAATCGGCAAAAGTGATAGAACTTTCGAGTATTTCGGTGGTTTCAACCGTATTATTTCCAGTTACATTATCTTCTCTGAAATATGGAGTTTGAGCAATTTGAACCGAAACTCCCCATTTCGGTATGAGTTGTTCATTGTCCACATCTATCGTTTGGCTGGATTCTACACTTTCTAATAATTCCCCATCTTTCTTATCGTATCGATTTATGGTCCAAGAAGCCCCGTTAGCTGAATTATTTGGTGCTGGATCTATTGGATAGTCTTTAAAAAGTATCTCGAAATATCCGCCTACCAAATTCAAAGGATCGATCACTTTGATATTCAAAGGTCCTTTGCTGGATTGATATTCCGGTTCATCAACAAATCCTTGCGAAATAATTTTTTTCTCTGTCTCAGACGTTAATTCCAAGACTCTACCACCATTCCCATGACCATCAACACGAGTTATTTTAGGAGTTGCACCATACAAAGCAAATTGATCCGTTCCTCCTGCTTCCGGCAGGGGAGAATGAGGAATTACCTCGATAAATCGCACCTCCCCAATAGCTGCTTTTCTGGACCGCAAGTAGGGAACTTTTTGTCCATCATAATATTGCGCATCACCAGGAACGAACTTTTTATAACTATTATGCGCATAGGAAACAGCCACATAATAGTATCGTTTGAAGTTCACCAACCGTTTATCGCCAATTGCAAAAGCATCTTCCGTAACTTGAAAACTGTGTCGAATTCCTTTGTTCTCGCCATCCACTTTCAAGGTGGGAACATCCGCTTCTATTTGACCATCAAAAACAAAATTGACCAATCGTGAAACACTGTCCTTAATATCGCATTGACCTACCAAACGAGCCTGAGCAGGATCATCCAACTCTGAAATGGCAACAGCGGGACTTGATAATTGAAATATTTGATATCCCTGAAAGCGATAAAACAAATCTGGATTGGGAATGTCTGTAACAATGAACGGATCTTTTTCAATATACTCTTCGTTGTAATTATTGGAGTTTAGCGAATTGGACAAGAATAATATCACCTCATTTTCCAACTCTTGGAAAGTCATATCTGGTGCGTGCGGTGCATCAATAATTCGAAAACAATTTTCGAACAATGCTTGTGCTTTGTCATCTGCACGTCGCAGTAACTCCACCGAAGCAAATGGTCCGCCTTGCGCGGCTCTTGCATAAGCAACGCCAACCGTAATATTATTTACAGCCCCAGGTTTCAAAACAAACGGTCCAGCCGATTGTAAAAATCGTCTGTCGTATGGGTCGTTACCAGCGCTTTCCTCTGTCCAAGGTGCTTGAGGGACACCTCCCGTTCCCCATCCAAGTGGATCTGTATCTCCTGGAAACATAAACTCACATGGTAATGCAGTATTTGCTCCAGGACTAGAATAATGTCCACTTCCACCATAGTAAAATGGAGTTCCATCTTTCCAGTTTCCGCGCAAATAATGATAATAATCGGATGCATTAACAGGATCTGTTTGATTCGTATTTGCTCCACCTCCCGTATTCGAATAGTACAGGAATCGTCTCATTCCAAATCTTTCGTTATCGACAATAGAATCGCCATAACCAATACCATTCAATGCTTCCCCTGGACCAATTCCATAGGCGTTGTCTATTCCATCGTCATCTTGAAATGGACCTTCAAAAAAGTCAACCCCTACAGCTGGCGGATTAAATCCATAGCCTTTAAAACCTGCGTCGTCAGCGTCATAATTATTTCCATTGTAGTAATACGCGAGACCTCTGTTGACATCACATCCCACATAATCATCATATGGCCCGCCTAATGCTCCATCGGTAAAGAAGCCAAAGTAGGTATCGAATAAAGTGAGACTTCCTCTATTGATTAATTCATAATTGTAAAAAGTCATGTTGTTTATTTCATCGCCGGTAGCAAAGGCAAATGCTTGTGCACGAATCTCCATGCCAATTGGGTCACCACCAGTTTCCGTATGAATATTTCCTTTATCATTAATGATCCACCAGTAATTGACATCACCATAAAGAGAAACTCTTCTGTCTACCTGACAATCTTTTTTCTTGTAGATATCATGCCATGGATAATCACCTTGTTCCCAATTGTAAATTCCATCTTCGTTATAATCAAAAAATGGAGCTAGATAAAAATCTTGTCCTACTCCGGGATCACCATGAGCTGGCCAATTTTTAATAATGTCTGGCACCACATAATCGGGGAACATCAAACTTTGTGTATTACCACCATTTTGGGCATCGGCTTCGCCAGCTTGAAACCAAGAAGCAAAATTTCGCACCTCATCTTGGGTTGACACAAAATGTTTATCGTATTGATTGCAAATATCTGAAGTCGTTTCAGCAGTGGTATTTGAAAGAGGTCCTGTCCAATAATCTTGTCCGTTTCTGTAGCGCAATGCTGCCAATTTCAACTGACCATTTGCATCTGTTCCTCCTAGCCACAAAGCAGCCGTAAACAAAGCCATGATACCCGAATTTTTCGGCACTTCGTAAATGGATTTATTTTGGGGAAAATCTTGCCACAAGTTACCGGCAGTATGCACCACCATTCGCACATTGTTGATGGACATAGAAGTCGTCGTATTCGGCGGTGTACAAGAAGCAGCTTTGTTTGAAATTGGATTTGGAGTAATCTTCTTTACTCCTTTTGCACCATGGTAATTCTGTCCAAATACAATTGTCGTTGACAGTAGAAATGAAAGGCCAAATAGAAATGTTTTTACCATGGTGAACGTATTTGATGACAATTTACTTATTCTTTGTATAACATGAAAGGCAAAAACCAAGAAGAATATACAGTTCTATTCTTATATTTTTTTGACAAATTGCTTCAATAACTCAATTAAATCATCGTATTCAGCAAAGCTCAATTCTTCGTATGTATCAAAAATATCGTGATAATGTTTGTTGGGTCCCATGGTATAAATAAACACCGCTGGCACACCTTTCTCCGTGAAAAAATAATGATCAGAATTGGCTGCTGGACCTCTTGATTTTACGTTTGAAAGCAATTTTCCTTTTCTATTTATTTTCTTGAATTTTTTAAATGCTTTCGGGAATAAAGTAGCGTTCACTATTGTAATCCCTTCCTCTCCGCTACCCATAATGTCTAGGTTCACAAGAAATTTAATATCCGACAACTTCGTCAATGGGTTCTCTGTATAATATCTTGACCCAATTAATCCGGCTTCTTCACCTGCAAAGCAAACGAATACAATGTTGAATTTGGATGGAAACGCTTTAAAATGTTTTGCAAGAGAAAGCAGCATTGCGGTACCACTCGCATTGTCGTTGGCGCCCGGGAAATAGGTTTCCTCACCCATTCTACCCAAATGGTCATAGTGCGCTGTGAAGTATATAGTTTTATCTGTTTGCTTTATTGCTGGGATATACGCAACAACATTGTTCGAGGTATGTCGCTGCTCCAATACGTTTTCGATGTGCAGGTACATTTCTTGATTTGCGTAAAGCGAATCTCTTAAATAAACGTAGGGGTATTTTTGTTCGCTTGTTGAAACTGACCAGGTGAACTTTTTACTAAAAATTTCAACTATGGGCATTACTTTGTTCCATCTCACGACAATTTCATCCATCATTTTTAATGAATCTCCTGTAACTCCATTTTTATCGACAACGATGGAGTTAAATCTGTTAAAATCTATCTCTTTTTTCATAGATACTAGTGACTGCACAGTAGCAAAATTCACTTTATTTAAAAGAAAAGGTGATAGTTCCCCCTCAAACGATCCGCTAGCTGGACTAACAATATAACCTTCGCCGGGTTTAACTTCAAGGCCGTTTAAGGTAAGAAACATTCTTCCTGGAAAGGTGTTTACCGGAAACTCAAAAGGTTGACGCATGTTCGTTTGCCCAGGCGCGGGTGTCAAACCCAATTTTACATATTCGTTTACAAGATAATCCGCAGCAATATTATCGCCATTGTGCACGTAACCTCTACCATGCATTTCAGGGGCACACAAATCTTTCGTCCATTTTCGAATTAAATCTTCTTGGGCTATGAAATTTGTTGTAGATAAGGCAAATAGAATAATTAAGTAATTACGCATATTTACGTTTTACGTGAAGGATAAATTCATCCGTTGTATCGTTGTCGATTTCCCAATTCTCAGCATTCGCATAATTTGTAAGGGCAACAACACAATTTGACCATTCGGAAATACTGTCTAATTTTTGTACACAAGCAGAGAATTTTTCCGCTTCTCCATCAAACAATTCGTTGATGTATAAAATTCGTTCATTCAAGCCGAAAGACCCAGCGATGGCCGCCAACGGAGTCTGCAAACCAGATTCGTGATCTTTTAAAACTTTCTCAAAACGCTTTGGCCAATCATGCGAATCCTTAGCCTCCATTTTTTCAACTTCTGGCTCTGCAACCGCTTCTTCTTGAACTTCTGGTTCCACTTTAGACTCTGGCTCTACCTTTACTTCAGTCTCATTTTTATCCTCCGGTTCCTCTCGCTCAAAAATCGAAAAATCGATCTCCTTTATGTCTGGCAATACAACAGTCTTAGGCTCTTCTTCCTTTTTTGCTTCCGATTTTTTCACAACATCACCATTTCCAAAAACTCTTTCTTCGGCAGCTTTGTATCTGAGAATCACAGCTTTTTCATGCAATTCAGCCGTTAAATGAACCAATTCGTCTAGTTCTTGTCGAACCAAAGTTTGATTATCGAGTTTATCGAAAATACTTTGAATTCGTTTTAAATTTGCTATTCGTGTCTTTGTGGACATTGCTTTCTATTTTTCAACATTTCACCTAAGTTGCTAACTTTCCACCTAGGCGTGGGTAAAAATAACGAATTTTATGTCAAAATTACTCGCGACACATTAGGCTTTAACGAAGTTTAGTTAATCGTACCAAAAGCAAGCTATGTTTCTAGAACAATTTCCGGATGATAACCGAACGAATGGGTGGATAGAAGTGATCTGTGGATCCATGTTTTCTGGAAAAACTGAGGAACTAATTCGTCGGATTCGAAGAGCTGAATTTGCCCAACAAAGCATCCTATTAGTCAAACCTAAGGTAGACAGTCGCTACAGCAGCGAACAAGTGGTAAGTCATCAAGGTACAGCAATTGAAGCCAAGGTAATTGTGTCCTCATCAGAAATTGCAACGCTATGGAACAAAGAAAAGATTGTTGCCGTAGACGAAGCGCAGTTTTTCGACGATGAACTACCGCAAATTTGTGCCGATTTGGCAAACAAGGGAGCACGTGTCATCATCGCTGGATTGGACATGGACTATAAAGGACTACCATTTGGACCCTTACCGAATTTATTGGCTATGGCAGAATATGTAACGAAAGTTCACGCCATTTGCGTTTCTTGTGGTAACTTAGCTCAGTTCTCGCATCGTATTGCTTCAAATGAAGAACGCGTTATGCTCGGAGCAAAAAACGACTACGAGCCACTGTGTAGAACATGTTACAATAAAATTAAACATTGAGAATAAACTATTCGAATAAAGAGATTATTGAAATTTGCGATGGAAAACCACTATTGGCGGCCCATAACGGAAACATCCATGTCATTTATTACGACAGCCGAAAAATCAGTTTAGGTACTCAAGCCATTTTTGTCTGTATCAAAACGAAAAGTCGCGATGGTCATCTGTACATGGAGGAAGCCTACAAAAAAGGTGTTCGTACTTTTTTGGTCGACAAAACTGTTGCCCTCCAATCTTTTCCTGAAGCAACAATCATTCAAGTTTCTGATGTACTAGTCGCCCTGCAAAAATGGGCCAAAAAACACAGAGAACAATTTGATATTCCTGTTATTGGAATAACCGGAAGTGCTGGGAAGACAGTCGTTAAAGAATGGTTGAATCATGTATTGTCCGATAATTTTTCCATAGCTCGAAGTCCAAAAAGTTACAACTCGCAAATGGGTGTGGCACTTTCTCTTTTTGAAATAGATGGGGAAACGGAAATTGCGATAATTGAAGCTGGAATAAGTGAAAAGGGCGAAATGATTAGGCTCACAGAAATCATTCAACCCACTATTGGTGTTTTTACCTCGTTTTTATCTGCTCACCGCGAAAACTTTACGAGCATAGAAGAACATTTGGACGAAAAACTCAAGTTTTTTCAATCCTGCAAAATCATTTTTGCGCCAAAATCATTGGAAAGTCTTGGAATCAAAGGTTTACCTGTGCATTACACCAAGAAATTAGAAACAGTAGAAAACAGGAATATCGATCTTATTCGAGATATAGTATTGCATTTAAAAGTTCCTGCCGAAAAAATTGACGAAAAACTGAAGTCTTTGCCTCAAATTGCGATGCGTATGGAGACAATCGAAGGTATCAACGACAACATACTTTTGTTCGATGCTTTTAATCTGAATTTCGACGGATTAGAACAGGCTTTATCGCACCAATCAGGAACTTCAGGTAAACGAAATCGCTACGTTGTTCTTTCAGAAACAGCTTTTGAACGATTCAATAAAAGCGAATTTGATGTTTTATTGAAAAGATTTAAGCTGCTTCAATTAAAGCTTGAAATAAAAGACCTTATACTATTCGGAACAAATGAGATAACTGATATTTTAAAGCTGGAAAATACCTCTATTCTTTTCAAAGGTTTACATCCTTCTTTGAAACGTTTGGCGAGTCAAATGAAATTCCGGAAGCATTCTACATTCGTAGAGATTTCTATTTCGGCATTAAAAGACAATTTGGCTATTTGGCGAAAAAGAGTACCGCCAAAGGTTGGCATTATGGCGATGGTCAAGGCCTCATCCTACGGTTCTGAATTAACCAAAATGGGTGAATTTTTAAATAGCCAAAACATCGATTATTTAGGTGTTGCTTATGTTGACGAAGGCGTTGAACTGAGAAAAAGTGGATTGGAATTACCCATAATGGTCATGAACAGCGATCGTTCTTCGTGGTCAGATTGCATCAAGTGCAACTTGGAACCGTCCGTTTATTCTTTCGTTCAAATGGAAGAATTGGTGAGCGAACTAATTTTGATGGACATTCAAGATTTCCCAATTCATCTGAAATTTGACACAGGAATGCATCGTTTGGGGTTCTTCCCCAATGATATTTCTAAAGTGGTTTCTTACCTGAAATCGCAACCTGAGATAAAGGTTAAATCCGTGTATTCCCATTTGGCGGACGCTGATAATTTAGACGACAATTCCTATACTTTGGAACAAATGACGAAATTTCAATTCGTTTCAGAGACACTTCAAAAGAATTTGCCTTATCCCGTTTTAAGACACATTTTGAACACGGAAGGCTTAAGCAATTATCCAGAATATGGCTTTGACATGGTGCGCATAGGCATTGGTCTCTATGGCGTTTCGAATAATCCAACTATTGGCAAGAAGCTGACACCGGTGTTGTCTTGGAAAAGCACAGTGTCTCAAATAAAAAAACTTAGAGCTGGCGAAAGCGTTGGATATTCCCGATCTTTTGTTGCCAATATAGAAACTAAAATTGCAACTATTCCAGTTGGTTATGCCGACGGTTTTAAACGTCAACTAGGCAATGGAAATGGCGGCGTTTTTATAGGTGACAACCATTGTCCGACCGCCGGAAATGTGTGTATGGACATGATTATGGTCGATATTACCAACCTAGACATTGAAGTTGGCGACGAAGTAGAAATCATTGGACCAAACCAAACTGTGCATGACTTAGCAAAAAAATGCGGCACCATTTCGTATGAAATAATGACCAGCCTTTCCGCTAGAATGCCGCGAATTTTCGTACAGGAAGAGGACTAGTACGAAAACGGCATTTTAGGACGCAATTTTGATGCGTCTATCGTTTTAGTTTCGTCTACTTTTAATTTTTTTGAAATTAATAAAACCGATGCCTTTACTTTTCCTGCCAATCTAATTTTCAATTCCTTCTTCAAAGAGTATTTCAAGGCTTTTGCTAAAATTCCTTTTTCTCCAAGAAGTTCCACTTTGACATTGTAGACCCCAACACTTTTGCGTTGAATCTTCAGTTTTTTCATCAAATGCGCTTTGCCCACCAACTCGTCCTCAATGTAGACATCGAGATAAGAAGGCTTCACTTTTATGGTGTAAAAATTAGGATTGTCCAGTTCCACATCCAAATTCAACGTGACATTATTTCCATCCAACTGGTCCAATTTTACTTGTCCCATATTCACCACGTCAATATCTTTATACAATTCGCAAGAAGAGACAAGAAACAGAAATATTAATGGGAAAAGGAGTTTTGTCATTATTTTGAAAGTTCGGTGAAATGTTTGTAAAAATACGGTATAGTCTCAATTCCTTTGTAATAATTGAACAGACCAAAATGCTCATTCGGCGAGTGAATTGCATCACTGTCCAAACCAAAGCCCATCAAGACCGTTTTTAGTCCCAATTCTTTTTCGAACATAGATACAATAGGAATACTTCCTCCACTTCTCACTGGAATAGGTTTTTTTCCAAAAGATTGTTCGTATGCCATACTTGCAGCTTCATAACCAATAGAATCGATTGGGGTTACAGCCGGCTCACCTCCATGATGAGGCGTAACTTTCACGTTTACACTTTTTGGTGCTAAGCTTTCGAAGTGATTTTGGAACAATTGGGTGATTTTATTCGGATCTTGATTCGGCACCAATCTCATGGAAATTTTCGCGTATGCTTTCGATGCAATAACCGTTTTTGCTCCTTCACCAATGTATCCACCCCATATTCCGTTTACATCCAAAGTAGGACGAATGGAACCTCTTTCTGGGGTAGAATATCCTTTTTCACCGTGAACATCAGTAATATCAATTGATTTACAATATGCTTCGTGACTAAAAGGCGCTTTAGCCATTTTAGCCCGTTCGCCCGTGCTCAATTCAACCACATCGTCGTAAAAATTCGGGATATTAATTTTCTCATCTACATCGTGCAGAGAAGCAATCATTTCTGCCAAAATATTGATTGGATTGGCAACACAACCACCGTACAAACCTGAGTGTAAATCGCGGTTTGGACCTGTAACTTCCACTTCAACATAACTCAAACCTCTCAATCCAGTCGTAATCGAAGGAACGTCGTTTGCCAGCATCCCCGTATCGGAAACAAGAATAATATCTGCAGCTAATTTTTCGTGATTATCGGCCACAAAAACACCCAGATTTACCGAGCCAACTTCCTCTTCGCCTTCGATCATGAATTTCACATTACACGGCAATTCATCAGCTGCCATCATCGCTTCAAACGCTTTGACATGCATGAACATTTGACCTTTGTCATCACATGCTCCACGAGCAAAAATTGCACCTTCGGGATGAATTTCCGTTTTCTTAATTACGGGTTCGAATGCAGGACTCGTCCACAATTCAAGAGGATCAGCAGGTTGAACGTCGTAATGACCATAGACCAAAACAGTTGGAAAATTGGGGTCAATCATTTTATCCCCGTACACAATTGGATACCCTTTTGTCTCACAAATCTCCACATTTTCAGCACCAGCCGCTCTCAAATGGTTGGCGATAGATTCGGCTGTTTTCAAAACATCTTTAGCAAAAGCAGGGTCCGCAGATACGGAAGGAATTCGTAATAAATCAGTCAGCTCTCGTACGAACTTGTCTTTATTGGATTGAATATATTCTTGAGTTTTTTCCATTTTGTTGTACATTTAAAGCAAAGATGACAATTTTTTTGATTTTATAGGTCTTGCTTAGTGCAACCAATTCCTTCAAAATGACGTCAAAAAAGTGTTGAATATATTAAATCTATGAAATTTTACAGAATCCCCAAATTCATTTTTGCGGTCAGTGCAATTATGTTTTGTTTTTCTAGTCAGAGCCAAACTTTTACTTATCAAAACACCTTAACACCAACACAATTAGTCCAAGATGTTTTAATAGGTTCCGGCGTTGTAGCGAGTAACATTACATTTAATGGATCTGCTGCGAATGCTAACAGTATTCAGGCGGCTGGTCAGACTTTTAGCGCAACCGGTTTTCCATTTGCAAGTGGTGTATATCTAAAAACAGCGGGGGCATCTGTGATTACCGACCCCGACTTGAGCGCAATTGCATCGGGTAACCCAACCAACGGAGCTATTTTAGAATTTGACTTTGTGGCAGTTGGTGACTCCTTAGTTTTTAATTACGTTTTTGCCTCTTCAGAATATACAGGATATACTTGTTCCAGTTATAATGATGCCTTTGGATTCTTTTTATCTGGACCTGGTCTTTCAGGCCCATACACCAATGGAGCCGTTAATTTAGCATTGGTTCCTGGTGGAAATATTCCGGTAACGATAAACACTGTAAATTCAGGTTTCCCTACAGGAGGACCAGCATCCACTTGTGCTGCTTTGGATCCGAATTGGCAGGCAAATGCGGTTTATTTCACCACGGTAAATGGCGCATTCAGCGGCCAAGGATATAATGGGAGTACTGTCGCAATGGTTGCTTTATCTGGCTTAGTTTGTGGTGGAACATACCATATAAAATTAGCCATCTGTAATGTAACCGATCAGGCTTTAGATTCTGGTGTTTTTCTTGAAGCAAATAGTTTTAGTTCGAACGCCGTTACCATCGAAGCGCAAGCATCTTTGTTCAGCGGAAGTTTCACCGATACAACACTTGCTGAAGGATGTACCTCAACAGATTTATTATTCATTCGTCCGGAATCGTCTATAGGTTCAGTACAAACCTTTTCAATAACCTATTCAGGAACCGCCAGTGCCACCGCCGATTTCACCAATCTCAATGGCTCGGTCACCTTCCCAATTGGTGTGGATACCTTGGTATTCAATATTACACCAATCGATGATGGAATTACAGAACCAATGGAATGGATTCAGATAATGGGTTACACGATTTCAGTCTGTGGTGACACACTCTACGATTCACTGACCTTGTACATTGTCGATCAATATGATTTAACTTTTAACATGCCTGATACGCTAGTCACGGGTTGTGCCCCAAATCAAGCACCCGTCCAGATTTCCAATTTCCAAGGATCGATACCAACCTATACTTTCCTTTGGGATTTCGGCGCAACAACCAACCCTGCATTGATTCCCGCCTCGAGCACCTTACCGATTACAGTCATGCACTATGTGACTGTAACAGATGGTTGTGGGAACGATTTTATAGATTCGGTTGCTTTAGTCCATAACGTGACGCCACCTGATATATCAATAATGCCCAACGATACCCTTTACGTGAAATGTATGCCCGGGTCGGCTCAAGCCACTGTGGTCATGAATTCCAATGCGCCTAATCCTTATTCCTATGTTTGGAGTGATGGCACGACAGGAACTTCAATTACCATAAGCGACAATGGTATCAATGGGGAACAAATTCCATTCAACGTGACAGTTACGGATGGGTGCGCCAATACAGCCACTGCAAATGGTGTTTTGATTGTTGATCAGTCATTAACTATTGACCCAATTTCTATGACGGCATCCAACTTTTGTAATCCAACAGGCGGAGTTTCGGCCGGTGTAATTGGACAAACAGCCGTAAATGGTCCGGTGAGTTATGCATGGAATGGTCCAGGAGCAAACAACCCAAATTCTTCCAGCAATAGCGTTTGGAATAGCTTAAGTCCGGGTTGGTATTACTTGACCGTAACGGATGATGTTTGTAGCGCGAATGACAGTATTCAAGTTACTACATTGAATGCACCAATTGCGGCCATGTCAGCAAATCCAAGTTCAGGTTTGGCGCCACTTAATATTACTTTCAGCAATTTAAGTCAAAATGGTGTTACCTATTTTTGGGATTTCGGAAACGGATTGACTGCAACAACAAATGATTTATCCGCCGTTCAAAGTCTCTACACCACTGCCGGAGAATTTACGGTGACCTTAATAGCATCTCAAGGTGGGGGTTGCAACGACACCACAACATTAAAAATCAATGTTTCCGTTATTTATCCGCCGATTTGGGAAGTGCCCAATGTGATTTCTCCAAATGGCGATCAAGCGAATGACTTCTGGTTTATTGAAACAGAGAACGTTGACAAAATAGATTTAATCATATTGAACCGATGGGGAAATGTTATGTTTGAAGATTCTAGTCCAAACCCTATTTGGGATGGAAAAACGAAATCTGGAAATGATGCTGAAGATGGGGTGTATTTCTATAAGTTTGTGCTATACGCACAAGATGGAAGTGAAATTCCAGGTCAGGGATTCCTGCATGTGACGAGATAAATAAAATATTTTAGCGTGAAGCCCTTGGTTGTTTGACTAGGGGCTTTTTTTTAATTGAGATCCTTGGTGTTGTGGATTGTTGGGTATGGACCGCGGATAACACAGATTTTGTAGGATTTTAGCTTATTTTATGTGGAGGATTAAGTGTTATAAGAATACATAGGCTATAACATCAATCCTGCTATCCTACCAAATCCGCGTCATCCGTGTTCAAAAACCACCGAATCGATCTTAATTCAAGCACAAGAGACTAGATATGACAATTTAGTATAGAAAATCATTATACGGATATCGAACCTTAAAAATTTCTTTTACCACTTCGTACAACGTTTCTTTGAATTCATCCACATTCTCCTTCGTTTCTGCAGAAATGAAAACACAATTCTTATCTTCCAATTTGGCCATCCAAGTTTTCTTCATTTCAGCAATAGATGGGATGTACATTTTCCCCGTTTCTTCATCTTCACGTTCTTCCGGTTGGTAAGCGTCCAATTTATTGAGAACGAGAATGACAGGTTTTTCCGAATCATCAATCTCGGCTAAGGTCTCTTTAACCACATTGAAATGATCTTCAAAATTGAGATGAGAAATATCGAGTACGTGCACCAATAAATCGGCTTCACGTACCTCATCCAAAGTCGATTTAAAAGATTCTACCAACTGATGCGGCAGTTTCCGAATAAATCCAACGGTATCGGAAAGCAAGAAAGGCAGATTGTGAATCACCACTTTTCTTACGGTCGTATCGAGCGTTGCAAACAATTTATTTTCGGCAAAAACATCGCTTTTGCTCAACAAATTCATGATGGTGCTTTTCCCAACATTGGTATATCCAACAAGGGCAACACGCACCAATTGACCTCGATTACCTCGCTGCACTTCCATTTGTTTGTCAATTGCTTTCAACTTAACTTTCAAAAGGGAAATTTTCTGTTGTATGATTCGTCTATCCGTTTCAATTTCCGATTCCCCTGGACCTCTCATTCCGATACCTCCTTTTTGTCTATCGAGGTGAGTCCACATATTCGTGAGACGAGGCAATAAGTATTGCATCTGCGCCAATTCCACTTGTGACTTCGCATGTGAAGTTCTTGCACGACTAGCGAAAATATCCAAGATCAGATTGTTTCTATCCAAGATTTTAATCTCTAGTCGTTTTTCAATATTCCTCAATTGAGAAGGAGAAAGTTCATCATCAAAAATGATCACTTCGATATCGTTGGCTTGGATATACTCAAGAATTTCAGCCAATTTTCCCGTACCCACAAACGTTTTTGGATTTGGATATGGAAGCTTCTGCGTAAACTTTTGAATCGTCATTGCACCTGCCGTTTCAGCAAGAAATTCTAATTCATCGAGATATTCTGCGGCTTGATCTTCCGTGATTGTTCCGTGGATGACTCCAACCAAAACAGCCCTTTCTTCTCTATAATCAACCGTAACATGTCCTTCGTGTAGACTCATTATTTTCGTAAACTTTGAACGAATTGCACCACAGAATCCATGTGATTTGGATCCGCTAACAACTCTAATGCTGGAGGCATCGCTCCTTTTCCTTCACTGAGCACCTCTTTGATCTCTTCGGGTGTCAATTTGGATATGCTTAAATCTTTTGCGCCCGAATTGCCAAGCTTTCCATCGGCTCCGTGACAACTGAGGCATTGGTCCATGAACAGGCTTTTGCCTGAAATATTTGCTTCCGCTTCACATTCTTCGCAATCACCGGCTGGTGGTTTGCACGCAAAAAGAAGGAGCAAAGAAAAAGAAAGTACTGCGAATCTTAGAACCATTTTCCTACTAATGCTTCGCGGAACGGCCAAGGAATACTAGCGAGTACAATGATCAATCCAATTACATAATAGACCCGTATGATTTTGTGCTTTTTTACTGGTTCAGACGCTTTTTCTGCTTTTTTTCTACCTATAGTTACCAAAACGATGGCAATCACCATTCCCAGAAAATGCTCCATTCCATAAAAACGGTACAATGGCTCTTTCATCCAACCTGATGCAAATGAAACCTTGTCGGATATGAAATATAAGACCAAACCGATAAGCAATTGAATGTGTAAAAACACCATTGAAAAAAGGTAAATCATTTTGTCCTTTTTCTCGTAAACGGTTTTTCGAGTAAACGCATTAAAAATAGCAAAAACCAATAAAAATAAAACGACCCATCTTAGTCCTGAGTGCGCATGTGAAAGTGCTGAATACATGTTGTGATTTTAGTTTGTAAAATTAACAAAATTGAGGAATAATTATTAGATAAACAGTGAAGTAAAATAGAATTCATTAATTTCACCTCCCAACAAATATAAACAATGCACAAATATCTTTTTATCTTGCTCACGATTCTATCATTCAGCGCATTCGGACAAGGAAATCATCCGCAAAACGGAGTCAAACCCACAGCCAAACCCTGTGTCGCGATAAAAAATGTCCGCATCGTCGTTAGTCCTGAAAAAACGATCGAAAACGGAACCATTTTGTTTCGAGATGGTGAAATCATCGAAGTAGGAAAATTAGTAATCATTCCAAAGGGAACTGTGGAGATCGACGGCAATGGAAAAACGATACTTCCTGCATTTATCGAAGTCAATTCAAATATCGGATTGCCAGAAATCAAAGGGAAAGAGTGGAGTTTTCGTCCACAATTAGAAACTTCAAAAGACGGTGCATATTACTGGAACGAATCCATACACCCAGAATCGAAAGCGAGTCAGAATTATACGACAGACAGTAAGAAAAATGAAAACTTTCACAAAATGGGGTTTGGTTTCGTAGTTACCCATTTTCAAGATGGAATTGCGCAAGGAACAGGAGCTTTGGTCGCTTTGGGGAACGAAAAATTTCATCAAAACATTATTAAAACTGAATCAGCAGGCTATTTTTCTTTCGAAAAAGGAGTTTCGAGACAAACATATCCATCTTCTCAAATGGGAAGTATAGCACTTTTGAGACAATCCTTATACGACTATCAATGGTATGCTCAAAACCCAAAAGCACCTTTAGACCTCTCGCTTGAGGCGTATAAAACAAAACTTCAACTCCCCTTGTTTTTTGAAACAGACGACAAATGGGAAATCCTTCGAGCTGATAAAATTGCGAAGGAATTTGGTTTAAAAATAATTTACCTCGGTTCTGGAAATGAATATGCTGCCGCAACGGATTTGAAGGCACTGAATGCAAGTTTGGTCCTTCCAATGAGCTTCCCAAAGGCGTACGATGTAACCGACCCATATATCAGTCGTAAAATTCCATTGAGTGATTTAAAACATTGGGAATTGGCTCCATCCAATGCTAAAATCGTCGATCAAGAAGGCATAGAATTCGCCTTGACTACAACTGGTTTGAAATCTCCAAACGAGTTTTGGGAAAATCTCCAAAAAATGATGGAATCTGGTTTGACACCAGAAAAAGCCTTGGCTGCTTTGACAACTATTCCTGCAAAAATGCTTCGAGTGGAAAGTGAATTGGGGACTCTAGAAAAAGGTAAAAAAGCTTGTTTTACAGTTCTTACTGATAATCCATTTAAAGTAAAGAGTGAAGTGCTTGAAGTTTGGATAAACGGAAAACAAAATATTTACAAAACGACTCCAACGGTTGATATTCGAGGTAATTACAACTTGATTATCGATGGGAAATCCTTCCCAATTGAAATTTCGGGGACTATAGAAAAACCTTCTGGGAAGATTCAATACCCGAATTTAACGTCGAAAGACAGTGTGAAAATTGATCCTAAAATTGAAATCATCAACAACGACGTTGTGATTCAATTCGCCATTCACAATGAAGATTGGAACGGTTCAGTCAATTTAAAAGGAAAATTCAATGATAAACTTGGTGTTTTTGAAGGTTCAGGTCAAATCCCAACAGGGA
>DGBF01000093.1:0-401 GCA_002384725.1 Flavobacteriales bacterium UBA4011 | reverse complement strand
TCAGGTCAAATCCCAACAGGGACATGGGTGTCGTGGTCTGGGGTAAGAAACAAGAAATTTAAAGAGAAAGAGGAGACAAAAGAATTTAAGGTCTCGACAGACACAATTAAGGTAAATCTTTTCCCTATTTCAGCTTTTGGACGCACAAAAAAATCTGTGCAAGAAAACGTAACCATTAAAAACGTGACGCTTTGGACCAACGAAGCGGACGGTATCATTCAGAAAGGAAACATCGTTATCTCCAACGGTAAGATAATAGCAATTGGTCCAAATGCTGCTGGTTCGGGAGGAGTTACCATCGACGGAACAGGCAAACATTTGACGCCTGGCATCATCGATGAACATTCACATATTGCTATTTCCAAGGGAGTGAACGAGTCTGGGCAAGCTGTAACCGCTGA
>DGBF01000160.1:2125-5159 GCA_002384725.1 Flavobacteriales bacterium UBA4011 | reverse complement strand
GGGGAAAATATTGCAATAGTCAAGATTCAACTTTGGGTTGTAACGAATTGATGATGAGCAACTTCTTGAAAGGACGCGCTGCTATTTCAAACAAAGTATACGCAGACCGTGATCAGTCGATTAACACAATTCGCACAACGTGGGAAAACATCTCAGCAAATCAGGCAATTTCTTATATGGACAAAGCAATATCGTTTTATGGAACAGACAATGCGAAATTTTTGCATGTTCTGACAGAAGCATACGCATTCTCTTACAACCTTCGTTATTCTCCGCTAGAGACGAGAAGAATGAACACCGCTGAACATGCAGCTTTGATGGGTCAATTCGGAACCAATTTATGGAATTTGACTTTACAAGATTTGAATGGGATCAAAGCAACTTTAAAAGCGAAATATTAAACCAGAATGACAAAAAGAATTTTTTTTATTGGTTTGCTGATTGTCTCTTCTTTTTCTTGTAAAAAGGAAGTGGAAGAAGAGCCGAATGGTTTTAACAAAACAGAGCTTTTACGGAATCTGACGGATAACATTATCGTCCCGACGTACCTTTCCATGGAAGCCTCAATTGTTGAACTGCAAAATGCTTGGACTGCATTTACACTCACTCAAAATGCTTCCAACCTGGATGACTTTAAAGTCAAATGGCTGAATTCCAACTTGATTTTTCAAAAAGCAAAGATGTTTCATTTTGGTCCAGGATTGAACCATGGTCTTCGCGCTGCATATGGTACTTTTCCTACAGATACGTCCAAAGTGCTGAATTTATCGGCACAAACGAACCCAGATGTGTATATTTTGGCCAACATTGATGCAATAGGTTATCCTGCAATAGAATTTCTAATTTATCGTCCGAATGCCTTTAGCTTGCTAAGTGGCTCGCCCACTCAACGTCAATTTATAACCGTCTTGTTGGACAAAATGAAATACGATCTAGACAACGTACTAGACGATTGGACAACTAGTTATGCAACTCAGTTCAAACAATCGACAGGAACGAGTTCTACAAGCGGATTTTCTTTGCTAATCAATGCTTTCAACCTGGAATACGAATTGGCGAAAAATGCGAAATTAGGTATTCCGATTGGGAATCAAAGTTTGGGAATAGCCCAACCTCAATACGCTGAAGCTCCTTATTCAGGTAAATCGCTCTTGTTGTTGGAAGAAAACTTGAAGTTTATAAAAGCTGTTTTTCAAGGCGTAAATGATGCTGGAAGCGATGGCAAAAGTTTCGCTGATTACCTTGTTTCATTGAACAAACAGAGCCTAAGGGATGAAATTTTGAATGAAATCAACGGTGCGCTTTCCGATTTTGACAATCTATCCGACAATTTGGTGGTTGAAATCCAGAATCAACCGGCAACACTAGATGCCTTGTACACCAAATTGCAAAATTTGGTTGTTCATTTCAAAACAGACATGACTTCTGCCTTCGGCGTGCTGATCACTTACCAGGACAACGATGGTGATTAAACGATGAAATATTTTAACCGAAACGAGCAAATATCCATTGCGCCTTTAGTTGTTTTTAGGCTGCTTTTCGGGCTCTTGACTTTGTTCGGTACAATTCGGTTTTTATCGAAAGGTTGGGTTGATGAAATGTACATTCAGCCTCACTTATACTTCGGGTTTTATGGTTTCGAATGGGTAAAAACCCTTCCGGGTGATTGGATGTATCTACCGTTTATCCTCATGATTTTAGGGTCATTGGGTATAATTTTTGGCTTTTTCTACCGATGGGCTGCAGTACTTTATTTTTTGTCTTTTACCTATGTGGAATTGCTGGACAAAACCAATTATTTGAACCACTATTACTTCGTGAGTTTAGTCGCGTTTTTAATGATTTGGCTGCCCGCCAACAAAAATTTTTCACTAGATGTCGCTTGGCGAAAAAAGAAATCGTTTGTTTCCATTCCAAAATTCAATATTCAGATTCTACAGTTACAATTGGCTTGCGTTTACGTATTTGCGGGCATTGCGAAACTGAACTCAGATTGGTTGTTCGAAGCGCAACCGCTGTCCATTTGGCTCAGTAGTCATGTTGATATACCTGTTTTTGGTGAATTATTAAAACAAAAATGGATCGCTTATGCATTTTCATGGTTTGGGTGTTTCTATGATTTGTTCATCGTCTTTTTCCTATTGATGAACCGAACCCGAACAGTTGCCTATTTCTTTGTGATTGCCTTTCATTTATTGACAGCTTATCTCTTCCCAATTGGCGTTTTCCCGTATGTTATGATAAGTTTGACTTTGATTTTCTTTTCGGTACAATTTCATGAAAAAATCATTGTATTTCTAAAAGATAGAATTTCGTATCGAGCTGACAATAAAAACAATATAGAGTTTACCGAAACAAAAAGTGAAAATTTATTTTATGGATTCACCTTCTTTATTGTGCTTCAAATAATCATTCCTTTTCGTCACATTCTCTATCCTGGTGATCTGTTTTGGAACGAAGAAGGCTTCCGATTTTCGTGGCGTGTAATGCTGATGCACAAAGAAGGTTTGGCCCAGTTTTATATTCATGATTCCAAAACGGGTGGCGAAATAGAAGTGATGAACAGCGATTATCTCACCCGTAAACAAGAGGAGCAAATGTCGACCCAGCCGGATATGTTGATTCAATTCGCCCACCATTTACAGCAAGAATTCAAGGATAAATCGCTCAAAATCAACAATCAAACATATCAAATTAAGAATCCAACTGTGCACGCCAACGTTTATGTTACGTTGAATGGTCGACCATCTCAGTTGATGATTTCCAAAAATGTTGATTTATCGGCCCAAACGTACAATCTCCAACACCGTGATTGGTTAGAAAATTTCAAAGATTAATGCGCTACATCCTGATCATATCCTGGTTTTTTTGTTCTGTTTCTTACGGACAAGTAGCGAATGGAAAAGTAAAGGACCAAGTGTCCAAGGAAAGTATACCTTTTGTGAAAATTGAAAATCTAATCACGAAGAATAAAACGAGATCAAATATCGATGGTAAATTCTCAGTCGATATAAAAACTGGCGATCCCGACGGG
>DGBF01000160.1:1113-2038 GCA_002384725.1 Flavobacteriales bacterium UBA4011 | reverse complement strand
CTACCCCCGCACGGAGAAATACGATGTAGGCTTTCTGCCCGTTATCAAAGGAACAAGAATTACAACAGGAACCAACTCTGTAATTTCTGTAGAATCGATGAACGGCTCGAAGTCTTCGGGGAATCCACGTGAATTGTTTGCCCGAATTCCAGGATTGAACATTTGGGAAAGTGATGGTGCTGGAATCCAAATTGGAATTGGTGGACGTGGTTTAAGCCCGAATAGAGCCGCTAATTTCAATACACGTCAAAATGGCTACGACATCTCCGCGGATGCCTTAGGCTATCCCGAAAGCTATTATACGCCACCAATTGAGGCTCTTTCGTCGATTGAGATTGTTCGCGGCTCCGCTTCCTTGCAATACGGCACCCAATTTGGCGGTTTACTCAACTTCGTCTTGAAAGAACCAGAAGAGAAATCGATATTTACCCTTACAACCCGGCAAACAGGCGGAAAATATGGTTATTTCGGAGGATTCAATCGTGTATCAGGAACCAAAAGACGATTCTCTTATCAAGCTTATCACCAAGTTAAAATAGGCAAAGGCTATAGAGAAAATAGCGAATTCACGCAACATCAGGCATTTGCTCAAGTTTCCTACGATATTGCTGAATACACCAAAATTAGATTAGAATACACCCACATGAACTATTTGGCAAGACAAGCGGGTGGTTTGAGTGATGTAAATTTTAATGAAAACGACAAACAAAGTTTGCGCGATCGAAATTGGCTTAACGTAAACTGGAACATGATGGCCTTGCACTTCGATCACACATTTAATCCTCTTAGCAGTTTGAATTTCAGAACATTTGGCATGTTATCCTCACGCAAAACATTAGGCTTTTTGGGCAAAATAACGCAGGCTGATCCAGGAGGCAACCGAGAAATGATAGCCGGAGATTTTAAAAATGCAGGTGCTGAACTT
>DGBF01000160.1:395-1058 GCA_002384725.1 Flavobacteriales bacterium UBA4011 | reverse complement strand
GCAGGTGCTGAACTTCGTTTCCTTAAAAAATATAGATTTAGCGGGTCGTGCAACATTCCTAAAAATGGAGCTATTCTTATTGGGGCACGTTATTACCAAGGTATCACGAGCAGTCTTCAAGGCAAAGCTACCGATGGGTCTGACGCTAATTTTATGTTTACCAATCCAGACAATCTAGAGAACTCCTCCTATCTTTTTCCTTCCCGAAACTTGGCCTTTTTTGCGGAAAATGTTTTGTTTTTTGGACGACAATGGCGTGTTAATTTTGGCGGACGCTTGGAGAGTATTTCTAGCGCTTCTGAAGGTTTTTACAAAAGCTATGCGATTCACCCCGTCAATGGCGACACTTTAGGTGCTTACAGAATAAATAGTGAAAATCAAGTAGATAGACTAGTCCCTTTGTTTGGAGCGGGCGCTTCGTTTCAAACGCAAAAAAGGAATTCTCTGTACGTCAACTTTACACAAAACTACAGAGCCATCAACTTTACGGATATTCGAGTAAACAATCCAAATGTTGTTGTAGATACAGCCATGCGAGACGAATATGGATACACGGGTGAATTCGGTTTTAGAGGCAAAATGAAAAAGTATTGGATCTTCGATTTGGCCTTGTTTCATGTATTCTATGGCGATAAAATTGGGTTAGCACCAAAACCAGGAACA
>DGBF01000160.1:0-230 GCA_002384725.1 Flavobacteriales bacterium UBA4011 | reverse complement strand
CCTACAAAGATCGCACAAACATAGGTGATGCTGTCAATACAGGTATTGAAATTTACACAGAATTTGACATCATTAATGCGATGAAAGAAAAAGCGAAGCAACAGCTTTTTGTCTTCGTGAATGCAGCCTACATCCAATCCTACTATCTGCGCTCTAAAGAGCCTAATTACATTGGGAAACAAGTGGAATATGTGGCTCCGCTCATTGTTCGTGGTGGCTTGAAATACAAA
>DGBF01000210.1:20384-20790 GCA_002384725.1 Flavobacteriales bacterium UBA4011 | reverse complement strand
GACGATTTCAAAACTTTTGATGAAAGCAAAGGTGTAAAACATCAACTTTCTTGCAGCTGCGGAAAAATATTAAGAGAACAATCTATTTTTTCAGGAAATATTGAATCTGGAACCTGGGAAAATCAAATTGTTTTGACTTTCGATGATCAGATTGATGTTTTGTCTTCTATTTTCTATGTTTTGACCAGGATGGAAGAGTACCAAAACGACCAATGGGACAATCACGGTCGATTTGTCGGTGCAGAAAGCTGGCAATTTAAAAATGGAGTTCTCGACCAAACGATTTGTGACAGATGGGCGGTTGCTTTCATTGAATTTATTGAAAAGGAAACGAAAGCGAAATTAGATTTTGACATTTCGTTCGTGCAGATTATTCCAACCTTTGATATCGACAATGCATTTGCAT
>DGBF01000210.1:16080-20331 GCA_002384725.1 Flavobacteriales bacterium UBA4011 | reverse complement strand
GAAATACAAATACAAAACAGGGAGTAGAAGATTCCTTTCCAAAGCAAAAGATTTGGTGCAAGGAAATAAAGTTCGACTGGAGGAACGTGCTCAAGTTTTGTCCGGAAAATTAAAAGATCCGTATGATGGGTATGGAAAGATTCTATCGACAGCAAATACTTTCCCAACACGCATTTTTTGGTTGGTCGGGGATTACGGAAAAACGGATTTTAATATCGCCATTGAAACGCCTGAAATAGGAAAACTAATATGTGATTTAGGGGAAAATAGTTCAATTGGTATTCATCCCAGTTATCGCTCCAATTCAGAATTAGCCTTATTGAAAAAGGAGATGGGTCGCATGGAAAAAGTCACGAAAAGAAAGACTTTGACCTCAAGACAACACTTTTTAAAACTTCGTTTTCCTGAGACTTATCACGCACTTTTAAAGAATGATTTAATCGAAGATTTCACCATGGGGTTTGCCGATCAAATTGGTTTCAGAAATGGAACGGCTCGCTCTTTTCCCTGGTTTGATTTATCCATAAACGAAAGAACTGATTTATTGATTCGACCATTCGCTTATATGGATGGAAGCTTAAACGAATATCTCAAACTTTCAACCGACGAAGCGAAAAAAAGCATTGAAAAATTGTTTCTGGAAGTGGAAAAATACGGAGGCGATTTCATTTTTATTTGGCACAACGAAACGATAACCGATCACGGAATCTGGAAAGGATGGTCGAGCGTTTTGGATTTCACCTTATCTTTAAAAAAGAAATGACACAAAAAAGAATTCTACTATTGGCAATTGGTTTTATTGCCGTTGCGATTATTTTCGGAGCCTTTGGAGCGCATGCTTTAAAGGAAAGAATTGCCGCTGAAAAATTAGTTTCTTTTGAGACCGGTGTGCGGTATCAAATGTATCACGGATTGGCACTTTTGACGCTTGCTTCGTTTACCGAAAAATGGACTTTTAGCAACCGACTTCCCGTCAACCTAATAATTCTTGGAACACTCCTTTTCTCCTTTTCAATTTATGGATTGGCTTTGCAAGAAGTTTTTGGAATGTCTCTTAAATTTCTTGGACCAATTACACCTATTGGTGGTTCCGTTTTAATCATCGGATGGATTTTACTTGGATTTAAAATATTCAAATCGCAATGAGCAAGATGAAAATCACACTTTTGGGGACTGGAACTTCGCAGGGAGTGCCCGTAATTGCTTGTGGGTGTGTGGTTTGCTCTTCGGAGAATCCCAAAGACAAACGACTCAGATGTTCTGTTTTATTGACTTTTGATGACAAAAACTATGTGATTGATACGGGTCCCGATTTTCGTCAGCAAATGTTGCGAGCGGAGGTTCAAAGTCTCGAAGCAGTGATTTACACTCATGAACACAAAGATCATATCGCAGGAATGGATGACGTGCGCGCTTTCAATTTCAAGCAGAAACGTGATATGGAAGTGTATTGCAATGCGGAAGTTGAAACGGCTTTGAAAAGGGAGTTTTATTATGTTTTTAATGATAATCCGTACCCTGGAATTCCGAAGGTAAATATCAATCCGATAGCCAATAAAGCTTTTCAAATTGATGATGTTCTGTTCACGCCGATTCAAGTTATGCACTATAAAATGCCTGTTTTTGGGTTTAGAATTGGCGATTTCACCTACATCACTGATGCTAAAACGGTGGCTCCTGAAGAAAGAGAAAAACTGAAAGGAACGAAAGTTTTAATCGTGAACGCCTTGCGGAAGGAGGAACACATTTCTCATTTCAATTTGGAACAAGCATTGACTTTTATCGAGGAAATTGGACCCGAAAAAGCGTATCTTACACATATTTCTCATTTGATGGGGAAACACGATGAGGTTGAAAAATTACTTCCAGCGAATGTTAGAATTGCAAACGACGGTATGGAAATCATACTTGATCGAACGTAGAAAACGATAAAATTAAATAATTAACTTTGTAACAAACGAACTCAATTATGGCAAATAATTTACTCAAAGGAAAAAGAGGCATCATATTCGGTGCATTGAACGAACAATCTATCGCTTGGAAAGTGGCGCAAAGAGCGCGCGAAGAAGGCGCAACATTTGTTTTGACAAACGCACCCATTGCCATGAGAATGGGCGAAATCAGCAACTTGGCGAAAGAAACGGGTTCTGAAATCATTCCTGCAGATGCAACGTCTGTAGAGGATTTGGACAATCTAATCAGTAAATCTATGGATATTCTTGGTGGTAAATTAGATTTCGTTTTGCACTCGATTGGAATGTCGCCGAACGTTAGAAAAGGAAAGCATTACACAGAAAACAATTACGCGTTCTATAACCAATCAATGGATGTCTCAGCGATTTCTTTGCACAAAACTTTGGCGTCGTGCTACAAGTTGGATGCATTGAACGAGTGGAGTTCGGTTGTTGCTTTGACGTACATTGCGGCACAACGTATTTTCCCTGATTACAACGATATGGCGGATGCGAAGTCATTGTTAGAATCAATCACACGTTCATTTGGTTATCACTACGGAATCAAGAAAAAAGTACGTGTAAATACGATTTCTCAATCTCCAACGGTTACCACCGCTGGACAAGGAATCAAAGGGTTTACTGAATTCATTAATTTCTCAGAACAAATGTCGCCACTAGGAAACGCACCAGCAGTAGCTTGTGCAGATTATTGTGTATCGATGTTTTCGGATTTGACTAGATACGTTACCATGCAGAATTTATTCCACGATGGAGGATTCAGCAATACGGGTGTAACGCAACAGGTTATCGAGAAATTTGGGGAATAGGAAATAATAAAAAAATAACGCAAAAAAAGAAGGGCACAATGCATTGTGCCCTTCTTTTTTTGATTATTTATTCAAATTCCAATTGTATTCTTTGTAAGAAATCTTCGCTGAACTTTCAATTTCTGTATCCGAATACTTGTTTAAGAAAGTAATTACATTTCCAAAATCAACTTTGTACCAATCGAATATATTCGAAATTTCTGGTTTAGTCGCAGAGATCATATTCATAGAGTTATCATTGATGAATCGTTTGGTTTGAGATTCGAGTAAAGAGTTTAAGTTTCCTGCTGTATAGGCTTTATTCAATAGTTTCGGACAGGAAATACTCGCACAATTCACCGCAAAGTGAATTCTGGGTTCGTTGAAATCTTTGCGGATAATTCCATTCTCGATATCGTTTAAACTCAAAGTTTTCCCATCCAATTTGATGAATTTTTTATCCCAAGGTTTTCCACCAGCTATGTCTTTAATTGATTTTACTGGATAATTGTCGACCACCAATTCGATCGTATATAAATTATAAGCATTGATCCAATACGCCAATTTTTCGTTTTTGCTCCAAGAAGCTTCTGGTGGATTTTCTTCAAAATGCTGAGTTGCCTGTGATAACATTTGGCGATTTGTCTTTAAAGCTGGATAGTTCACATTACCAGAACTGGATACAAAATTGCTTAAAATTTGACCGTAAACTTCTGAGAAATCTACCTTGATCATTTTGGTTTCTGTTGTTTTTGATTCGTCGATTGTTACAGTTGGAGCGTCAGGGGCAACCTCAATCAACTCTGTTTTGCCAGAAATAGGATTTACCTTTTTTTGAACCGTAACTTTTTTCCCGTCCTTCGTGATAACTTTCGTTTCGATGATTTCTTGTATTTCTGGATCTCCTTTTATTTGGGTCTCAGAAATTCCTTCTGCTTTTGCCTTATCAATAGCAGAAGTTTCTTCATTGTTGGAATTTGCAGTTTCTTTCGGACTTTCTGAGCATCCAAAAAGTAAAAGTAAGCTGAAGGTTAATGTGATAATTCTCATGGTAAATTTTTATACAAGTTAATCCATTCTGGGTCATTCACGGATCTCATGATTTTCCAAAAACTGGTATCAACAAAGAAGTCATGGTCAATATTATAAATCCCAAATTCCTTGTGTAGGAATTGTTCTTGTCCGCTTGAAGGACGATAATTTTTTCCACTCCATCCATCGGCAATAATTCCTGTAAACGGGTAGGTTGCAAATCTCAACTTCCACAAGGAGTCCATCGGGGCGCAAATTGGATATTGTTTTTTAGTCGTTTCATCCACGATAACCTTACAAAATAATCCTTCTTTTTCAAAAATATTTTCGCGTGTAGGATTGTAAATACTGGGCCAAAATCCTGAAGCGAATTTTACGAATTCATCCTCCAATATGGTTTTTCGGCTGGATAATCTACCGCCATCATTTAAATAGGCAATATAGGTCGTTATTTTCCC
>DGBF01000210.1:3648-15925 GCA_002384725.1 Flavobacteriales bacterium UBA4011 | reverse complement strand
ACCAGTCGCTTGATAAGAGACACAAACACCAAAGGTTCCTTTACCTTTTGGAACGCGCAAAACGGAACTTAATAAAACCCAAGAAAGAAGCAAAAGCCATTTCACAACGGTATATACGTGTGATTTAAGAAAAAAGTTTGAATTAACTGGATATCTACTGTAATTCAAAAGTTATGCCAACAATCTAGAAACGATATACTTGGGTAGGTGTAACACATGCGTGAAGCTTGATATCTTGCTTGGTTACGTCATCTATTTTTTTCACCGGAGGAAAAAGAGACAATCCTATAAATTTACATTGCGGATTACATTTTTTCAGAAAACGATCGTAAAAACCACCACCATAACCTACTCTGTGACCAGACTCGTCAAAACAAAGTAAAGGTACAATGACCACATCAATTTTGTGGGCAGCGATTATTTTTCCGTTTTGAGGTTCAGGAATTCCGAATTCGCTAATGGCGAGCTGAGCATGGTTTGTCAATAAATAATGCTTCAGATCTCCTTTGGGTGCGTTTACTTTTGGCACGGCAACATGTCCTTCAAAACTTCGGATTTTTTCCCATAAGGAATACGTATTGATTTCTCGTTGACGTTCAATAGGCAAGAAAATACTCACCACCTTTTTTTCAAGTTGGAAAGTAGCTAATGTTCGTTCAAGAATTTCTTCTGAAAGTGAACTTAATTTCCCTGGGGATAGTTCTTTTCTTTTTTCTTTAAACGCCGAACGCAGTTCCTTTTTTTTCATCTGAAATTCAATGTCTCCGCTAAACTAATCATTTTTCAACAATTCAATGCTAAGCGAATGACATCAAGAGATTCCTTTCTTCAATTTCATTTTTTATCTTTATGGTGAAATCAAAATGCATGATGAAATTATTTGGAGTGTTTTTTCTGTTTAGTTTGGTTGGACTTTTTTCTGTCCAATCTAAAGATGAAGACGGAGAATACAAGAAAATTGAAATGCCTTTGACCAGTTTGGACGATGTACGACTTTCTTTGGGCGGCGAGAAGTTAAACCACACTATCGAAAAGGTAGATCCGTTAAAAGCGAAATATGGTTTAGAACTCATTCGCAGTGGACAATTAAAAAGAAAACTCCTAAAGTCGAAAATAATTAGTCCATACTTTGTGTGTACCGATTGCCACAATTTAGGTCGAGAGTTCGAAAATGCAAATGACCAAGATCCAGCAAGTCGATTAGCTTATGCTCAAAAAAACAACCTTGCATTTCTACCCGCTTCAACCTTTTGGGGAATCTATAACCGAACCTCATTTTACAACGACGATTACATAAAAAAGTATGGTGACATAATTACAAAGGCAAAAAAGTCCTTGCCTGAATCCATTCAAGTTTGTGCAAAATATTGCGCAGCAGGACGAACATTAAAAGATTGGGAAGTAGAGGCAATTATGCATTATTTTAAGGCTACGGAATTGTCAATAATGGATGTTAATCTGACCAACAATCAAATCAAGAACGCAAGGTTAGTAAATCAACTTGATGCTGAAGAAAAAGCGAAACTTCTGATTGAATTGGAAAAATCGTACGTTCAAGGCTATTCCGCTCATTTTGATGAAGCCATGCCAAGAGAAAAAAGAAAGTACGGTGAAGGTGGAAATGCTGAAACAGGTAAATTTATTTACAACAATGCTTGTTTGTCTTGTCATAAAGACGGACGAGTTACCTTTTTGAAACTGGACTCGGATAAGTTATCCGCTCAAATGTTTGTGAATCATATGGAAGGATATTCAGATAAGTCAGCCTACCAGATTATACGTTATGGCACGTATACTATGGCTGGGAGAAACCAATATATGCCACGGTATACCAAGGATAAAATGAACGACGTGCAGATAAATGATTTAATGGCGTACATTCGACAATTGGCCGAGAAATAAATGATTATGAAAAGAATTTTACTTTTTTTTGGAGTTGGTTTAACTTCAATTTGTTTCGGTCAAGATGTAACGGAAACATTCAATTCGACTCGAATTATAAATTCACATTCTACCGAAGTACTCCAAAAGCGTCAGTGGGAATACAGAATTGAGCACCGTTTTGGAGATTTTGCTGGATCAAATGGAGGAGTGCAGCAAGCATTCGGGTTTGACCAAGCAGCGGATATTCGGATGGCGATGGAATATGGCTTTGCCGATAAATGGATGGCCGGTATTGGCAGGAGCAAAGGAATTGGATTACCCTACACATCCTTGTTGGATGGTTTCATTAAGGGACGATTTTTAACGCAAAATGCAGAAAAAAAGATGCCCGTTTCTATTGCCGTAATAGGCAATTTATACGCAACATATATGAAATCTATAGATGATCCTCAAAGTGTGGCGAATTTTGAGCCAGATTTTACTAGACGATTCGCTTATTCGACTCAAATGGTTGTCACACGAAAATTTGGTGATCGCTTGAGTTTAGCCATAATGCCAACATATACGCATCGAAACTACGTTGCGACCAATGATGCAAACGGAATTTTCTCAGTTGGCGTAGCGGCGAATCTCAAGATCAACAAGAGCATTGGCATTATAGCCGAGTACTTTCATAATATAGAACCAAGCGGATTTCGACCAGATGCAAAGAATAGTTTAGCCCTTGGTTTTGAATTTGTTACCAATGGTCATAATTTTCATATCAACTTAACCAACGCTCGAGGCTTTGGCGACGTTCAGTATATAGCATTAACACAATCCGATTGGTTAAAAGGTCAATTTCGATTAGGATTTAGTATTTCTCGTAACTTTAAAATAAGAAGAAAATGAAGCTAAAATTTATTGCATTTACCATCTTAATACTTGGCTATTTGACCTTTCCTACTTCGTGCAAAAAAGACAAAGTTCCGGAGCCTTTCTTATCTGTAAATTGTCCTGATACGGTATTTTACCAGACGAAGATTAAAACAATAATCGATGTGAACTGTTCTACCTCCGGTTGTCATGATGGATCGGGTACAAGCGGGTTGAATCTGCAAACACATGCTCAAGTTAGCGCTAGAGCAAGTGACATTTTAAAAGCAATTCGTCACGAAGGAGGGGTTTCGAATATGCCACAAGGTGCGCCAAAACTTGCAGATAGTCTAGCCAACCATTTCTCTTGCTGGATAAATCAAGGCAAATTAAATAATTGATACAAATCCCTTAATTTTATATATAAATAAGCAAATTAAAATTCCTAACATATGAAAAAACATTACTTATTATTTACAGGTTTAGTTGCTATTTCTTTGACGTTGTCATGGGAAAAAGTAGGAGATTCTGTAATTCAAAAAAACACAACAAACCACATTTTTTCAAGTGGGGCCCAACCTGGTAATACCGGTGCTCCTGGTGAGGGGAATTGCACAGCGTGTCATTCAGGCACAGTGCAAGACGGAACTCCTGAGAATCTTTTTGTTTTTGCCAGTGGAACTATGCCAGTATCAAATTATACTCCTGGACAAACGTACAACTTGGCTTTAAGTATGGCCAGCTCACCTGCAAAGAAAGGTTTCCAAGCAACTGTTTTGGATGCATCTAATAATGTTGTTGGAACACTGAATGCAAATGCATCTGGTGGAACAGCAGCTTCTTCAGGAGGTGGAAGATTCTATGTTGGAAACACGACTGCAAGTTCTTCAGGTACAAATCCATGGCTGTGGACATGGACAGCTCCTGCGGCAGATGCGGGAACAATTCGTTTTTATATTGCTACCAATAAAGCAAATAACAATGGTCAAAATACTGGAGATGTAATTTATACATCTGTACATCCAATAGGAAGCACGGCTGGAGTTGACGAAGTAAATTTAGCGATGGTAAGTGATTTCAACGCTTCTTTTTCTCCTAATAATTCAATGGTTTACCTTACGTATTCATCTTTAATCAGCGGAGCAACAAGTGTAAACATAGTTGATATGAGTGGTCGAAGCGCTTATTCAGCTCAATTGGATGCTTCAAATATTGGGTTGAACAAAGAAATGATTCGTATTCCTTCGAATGTGAAAAACGGTATGTATGTCGTACACTTCTTTGTAAATAACGTTGCGAACTCTAAAACTATTTCTATTCAGAGATAAGGTTAAAATAAAATTATTGAATCCCATAAGGAATGTCCTTGTGGGATTTTTTTATGTCAACCTATGATCTACAAGCTTTTGCACCGTTCTGTAAAACTGATGTGGTGCAAAAGTTCGCCAATCTATATCGTTCAATTCGCCGCCGTTGAACAAATATTGATCCAATTGAATTCTCGAAAATTCTCGTAATACATGTTCGTGAAAATTGATCATAGCGACCCAGCCATCTTCCAATTCATCAAACCACTCTTCATAATAGCTCTCGTCTGAATAATGAAAGTTGAGCACGTTCTCGCCAATCAGGATAAATTTATTGATCCCGTCGCCCATAATTGGTTCGATGATATCACGTTTGAAGGTCATAATGTCATTTTCTATTGCATCGTTCCATTCACCTATCATTTCAATAATGGCATATTCGACATCATAATCAACATACAAAACCTTTATGAATAGCGTTTCAGAGCCAATCGAATCCCATTGAGGATGAATGACATAGTTGTAAATTTTGTGTTCAAATTCAAATTCGGAATATTCTCTCCCAAAGAATGGTGATTGAGGGTCTTCCGCCGCTACGTAGAAATCTCTCCAAAGAAAATGAGGTTCAACAAAATGCATCTACAAATTTAACTCATCTTGGCACAATCTTGGCACAGAGAATGGAAATAATATTTTACATTTGAATCACAATAACACAATGAAAAACAATTCCATGAAACAGTTATTAAAAATTTTCTCCATTTTCTCTTTTATTCTTATCCTTTCTTCTTGTGGAGGGAATGAGGACAGAGGTATTGCAGAAAGCGCATCTGCTTTTATCAATGCAAACGATAAGGTAATCGTTTTTGGTTCGATAGATCCGATTTCCATTTTTGAAAAAGCGGAGTACAAGAATATACCAATGGTTGGAGCACTTATTGATGGACAAATGAAACGCGTGAGCAGCGGATTGAATCTCTATGCAGGGTTTTATTATGCCATGGAAGGTCCATTTACGGATGGAAACCCAGCGACTTTGTACATGTTTGCTGAAGTAAAAAACTTAGATAGTTTGAAAGCTGTATTGACTTTAGATGGTTACGATTTTGATTCAAAAGATGGGATCGAATATTTCAGAGATGGTGAAGCGACCGTTGGTATTAAAAACAAAGTAGCTATTATGTTTGTGAAGGCAGGTGAGTACGATGAATTGGCTATGGCAAAGAAAGCTTTTGAAATGGCGTCGGGTGACGTAATGGAAGGTTCTGGGGCAAGACTATTGGCGCAGCGTGGAGATATTTCGATTAATTCGCACATGTACAATCAATTTATCACAGCGAACAACCAAACGGCAAGCTTACCTGATGATAAAAAAGAACAATTGGCCGATATGATGAGAGGATCCTTTACCCAAGCGAATATCCATTTTGAAAAAGGTCAATTGCGGGTGGCTTTTGATAATCAATTTTCCGCAAATCTGACGAAACGTATGATGATGAAAGAAGACCCTTCGGCAAGTATTCGAAAGAAAATTGGCGTTGGAGAACCTAAAATAGCGGTGGCAATGAATCTTGATATGGCGAAACTTCAAGCTTGGGTAGATGATTTTGCTCCTAGTGGATTAGACTTTTTATCGAAGAATAGTGGCCCAATGCAAATGATAGTCCTTTTAGCTGGCGGAAAAATTGGAAATCTTGTTAATGGAGAAATGGGAGTGGCTTTGTTCAGTGATCCAAGCAAGGTGAAAGATCCAGAATTTGCGATGTATTCAGGATTTGGACCTAATGGCAAGGATTTGGCCGAAATGGTAAAAAACTTTCCTACAAAAGGGGATATATTAATGGATGTGAGCTCCAAGGGAGTGAATATTTATTCAAACATTAGGTATAAGGCTTCTAATTCATATGGATTTAGCGTTCCAAAAGGAGCAGAGTCTTTCGGTAAAAAAGGGATAACAGGATTTGCAAATGTCGATAAAATGGATTTCACAGAATTTGAACTCGAAGGTCCAGAAAAACTAATTGAATTGGTGAAATATGTCCATTTATCAATGGATACTAAAGGTGGTGAACTTATTATAAAAACAAAGAACCCCAATCAAAATGTTTTGAAATTGTGTGTCGACAAAATGTTAAAAGAATTTGAAGGGCAAATTGGTCAATTGGGAGATTTGGCTATGTAGAATATATTCAGGTAATAAAAGAGTCCAGCTTTACGGTTGGGCTTTTTTTATCTCTAATTTGTAGTACGTTTATTATTTAGTAAAGTAGAAAGCAATATGAAAACCAAAAAAGAGGAGTACAACACATTATCCGCGGAGGAGCAAAGAGTCATCTTGAGTAAAGGAACGGAGTATGCTGGAACAGGTGAGTACAATGATTTTAAAGCGGAAGGAAGTTTTGTTTGTCGTCAATGTGAAGCACCATTATATGAATCTTCTGATAAGTTTAATTCGGGTTGTGGTTGGCCTTCTTTTGATGATGCTTCCGAATTCGTTGAAAGAGTTCCTGATGCCGATGGAAGACGTGTAGAAATTGTTTGCAAAAACTGCAAAGGGCATCTAGGTCATGTTTTTGAAGGGGAAAGAATGACAGCAAAGAGCACAAGACATTGTGTCAATTCCGTATCGATAAAATTTAAGAAAAAGTCGGATTAAGGAAATTTACAAAAGTAAATTTCGTGACTTTTCTCTACCACCATATCGTGCAAGATAAGTTGAGAAGCTAGCGCCAATTGGGTGTAGTTCTGAGAATTATTTCCAAAGCTCGCTGCTTTATTTTGCCACATGTCTTTGATTAATTCTTGGCCACCTTCCGAAGGGTTGATTTTGTTTACAACAGCTGCAACATTTCCTGCGCCAGCATGATAAATGTGTAAAACAAATAATCGGAACCACACTTCATTTTCTTCAAAAGCGATGCTGCGCGCATTCAAAATCTTTTTGGCCTCTGGTATACAAATCGAAGAAAGCAATCCTGCCGCACCTTGAGCCGATTTGTAAAAATCTGTTCTGTCATCTCTGTAGCGGTTAACCGTTAATCCTTGCGCTCGCGCAACACCTGGCATTAATTGAAAAGCACCATATGCGCCTGCATTCGACTTTTTCAATTGTCCTGGACTCTCAATCAATAAAATAGCTTGAGCATACCATGGATCTACTCCAGCATCTTCGAATGCAGAAACACCTTTTGATAGGCTTGGGTATACATCATCAAACTTATAAAAGTCATTTTTACCAGAGGTTACATAAAGTTCTTCGCCAGTGCTAATATTGTTTTCTTTTCTCAAATCAGTTTTAAACTCTGATTTTCCTGAATTCCCTAAAGCATGCCAATCGGCTAATGACATTTTACATAGAACTTGACGTGTCGCTGCAACATTAACGAGCACAGTATCTGGTGATAAAGTCATAATTTGTTTCCAAAATAAAGGTTGCGGTAATATACTCCATTGGTCTATAAAAAGGGCATCAGATCCCATAATTACACCGACGTGATCATCTATGTGCACTTCAACTTGTTCCATAGAATAATCTTGTGGCAATTGAGCAGAAACAGAAAGTGTCAGAAAAAATGAAAAGAAGAAAAGTATATTTCGCATGGCTTTATTTGTGTTGTAGGTCTATAAATATATGTAATTTTGATAAAAAAGTTACGTTTTCAACAAAAAAAAAGTGGGTTTTTAACAATTTCTTTTTTCGGTCTTACAAATGAATGTTATAAAAACAATAATACAATTTCCGTTTCTTTTATTGATAAAGATCTATCAATATACCCTAAGTCCTATATGGCCAGCAAGTTGCAGGTTCGAACCTACTTGCTCACATTATGCTGCTGAAGCAATAAAAAAGCGTGGAATCTTCGTTGGTATGTATTTAGGAATAAAGCGCATTGCGAGATGTCACCCATGGGGCGGAATGGGATATGACCCCGTTCCTGAAAAAAAGAAGAAATCTTAACGAACGATCTTGGGAAGGAATTTGTCGAATTTCTGAGGTTTAAAGTATTCCCAAAAGAATAAAATTACGGTTCCCAGATTTAATATTTCCAATACAATTCTATAATCTGAATCGTTTCCGAAAGAATAAATACCATAGGAAAGTATGGCGAATAAGGTGATCAGAATAATGGACCATGAAAAATGCAGTAGAGAAATTCCCAAAGGTAAAATCCAATACCAAGGATGAATGGTACTTGTGAAAAAATAATAGGCCATAATACCGAGTAATATTCTCCGAATCATCTCACTTTTATCAATAGATTTTCGGTGCCAAGCAATTCCAAGAATTAAAACGAGTGTGATTTTCGCCAATTTAGGAGCATACAATGAAGTCAAATTCCAACCAAATTCCATCATACCATATTGTATATAGGGATAAAGCAGGAAAGAATTGAATTCGAATTCTTTAAAGTAAAGTCTTAAACTGAGTAGGAAGTTCTCGTAATTGTCTAGGTGAATAAAAACAAGGAACAATAGAATAGTCGTAATCCCAACGGTGGAATAGTATTTAATTGATTTTTTCCACCCCAAAAAGGAAAGGAAAAAGGGGAGAAGTAGTAAAGGAATTAGCTTAACATGAACGCTAATCGCAAAAAGCACACCTGAGATTAGAAGTTTGTTTTTCAGCAAGAAGTATAAGGAGATGATGAGAATTCCCACCATAGGTAATTCATAATGTAGATTGGCAACTGACTCTATAATTACAAGTGGATTTAGCAGAAAAACAAGCGATCGTTTTGGGTTTAGATTAGACTCAATCAAGAGTTTTTCAAGGTAAAAAACAGCGATCAGAATTGTTCCCAATGAGAAGATTCGGAGCAAAAGAACATTGGTCCAAATATCTTTATAAACACCTGTCGATAAATAAAAGTAAAGCTGATTGAAGGTAGGGTAACAACTGTAATTGGATCTGGATAGTTCACCCATTCCAGCATACAAATCCAAATAGTAGCAATGGTTGAAGTCTTTAGAATGAATCAGATGATCGGGCGAAAAGTCGTATGGATTGATGCCCAAATGAATCATTTCTCCATCCCATAAAAAGCGAAAATAATCGTTGGATAAAAAGGGAAGTTCAATGAAGCATATTGCCGCAAGGACGATTGCACCGAGGTAGAAATAATGTTTTGGAAAATAATCGGCCTGAAAAATTAAAGCAACGTACCCTAGAAACGCAAAGCAATACCAAATGGTAATGGCGACAAAATCCATGCTCTGACTGAGCTGGGTTAATTTATAGGTACTGAAAAGAATAAGCAGCCAAGTAAAAAGAAAAACGATATTTTTCTTTGACTCCTTCTTCAAAATTACGCGCGATTCGATTGACGAAGTTCTTTAATAGTATGGTAAAATACGACACCGTAACCTGTAGCTAACATAGCGTGAAATGGCACCATTCCTAAATCGCCATAGATTGCTCTGTTGATGGCGGTAAATCCGAATAACAAGAACAAAAACAGCTCACCAATATTAATGATGCTTAAGCTTTTCTTGTCGTATTTGTTGCTCTTCATTTTTTCGCCTTTCTTCAAAACGTTGAATTTTGGTGTTCGAACGAATGAACTTTTTATCCCAAGATACCCTTCAATAACTGCTACGGTGTTTGATAATGAAAGTCCCATTGAAACAATCAGAAACTGGAAAAATCGAACGATAAATTTGCCGAAAGATTTCAGCGTTTGTTCCGTTTTATCTCTGAATGACATCCAGTAATAATACATCAGGAATATGGTCGATAAGATGAAAATAGAACCTACGGCAATGAAGCTATTCAAATCAGTAAAACTGTCTTTAATGTGCAAAACTGGCACAGAAAGTATACTCAACATCAGGATGAATACGAATACCGATGAATTGAATAAATGCGACAAACCATGAACCTTATCCGAACCTTTGACTCCTTTTGCGGTCAAAATTGTTTTCCACATTTTAATGAAACATTCGGCTCCACCTTTCATCCAACGGTGTTGTTGGTTTTTCAATGCTGACATTGTAATTGGCAGCTCAGCTGGTGCGATAATGTGTTCGCAGTAGTGAAATCTCCAACCTTTTAATTGTGCTCTGTAACTCAAATCTAAATCTTCCGTCAAGGTGTCATGTTCCCATCCACCTGCATCTTCGATACATGTTTTTCGCCAAACGCCACCCGTTCCATTGAAATTGATAAAGTGACCGGAAGCCGTTCTACCTCCTTGCTCAATAGCGAAGTGACCATTCAAACCAAAAGCTTGAAGTTCGGTAAGTAGCGAATAATCTTTATTTAAATGGCCCCATCGTGTTTGTACAACACCAATTTTTTCGTCTGTAAAATAGGCCATTGCTTGACGCAACCAATCTTTTTCAGGTACGAAATCGGCATCGAAAATGGCGATAAACTCACCTTGTACTTGATCCATTGCAGCATCTAATGCACCTGCTTTGTATCCCGTTCTATCTGTTCTATGCACATGTTGAATATTGATACCACGAGCAGCCACCTCTGCGACTTTTTTGGCAATCACATCTACCGTTTCATCCGTGGAGTCATCCAAAACTTGAATTTGCATTCTGTCAATTGGATAATCGAATTGTGCCGCTTTTTCAATAATTCGGTCTGCAACATATAATTCATTATACATGGGTAGCTGAACAGTAACAAAAGGTGCTTTGGCTTCATCTAATTGAGGATGTACTTCTGCTGCTTTTTTCTTGCGATTTTTAGCATAGGCAATGGCCAAAGAAAGTTGAAGCACACTGTAGAAAAAGATGAGCAACAAGCACAATCCGTATAGGAATAATATAATTTTTGCAGTTAGATGCGACCAATAATGTTCTTTTTCACCACTATCTCCCCAATTGAACAACCAACTTACTTCGGGTGAACTGGTGATGGGTGAACCAAAAGTGAAATTTTCAGTGTGTGCCTCATTTAGGGAAACGTCAAATGTATTTGAGTTATAATCTCCATCTGAAACGTTAAAAGTGTATTCTCCTAAGGGAATGTTTTTAAAATCGAATTTACCGTCGTCGTCTGAAACTGCCGTGTATATTTTTTCGCTTTCTTTATTAACCAATTGAACTTCAATACCATCGATAGTCCTTTTGGTGTTCAAGTCAATCATGTTACCGTTCACCGATTTGGCAGTTTGCGCGAACCCGTTGATGCTAAAAATGAGAGTTAGAAGAACAATAAAGTACTTTACCATGATTTGACAATTAGTTTTAGAAATTACTTTCGCGGGCAAATGTAACTAAAATAGGTATTTAAAAACGGCTGAGATAATCTTTATTCCTGCCATAATTGTTCCCTTAACTGTGCCCGATACCTTTGAAACGCCAATTCGTTTTTTGTAATTGACCGGTACTTCTACGAATTTCATTTTTTTCTTTACCGCTTTAATCTGCATTTCTATAGTCCAGCCATATGTTTTGTCGGCCATTTCAAGTGCATTCAAAGAGTTGATTTTCATTGCTCTGAAAGGACCAAGGTCTGTGAATTTCGCGCGGTAGAAAAGTAGAATTAATTTCGTGGCTAACCAGTTGCCAAATATTTGTTGAGGAGTAAGGGAGCCTTTTTCTCGTTTTCCAAGGACTCTTGAACCAATTACTAAATCAACATCATTTTTTAAAATGGGTGCAATGACATCAGGAATCTCTTCTGGATAATCAGAATAATCACCATCCAAGAATACGACTATTTCGGTGTTCAATTTATTTGCCTTTTCAACACCCAGCAAACACGCCCAACCGTATCCTTTTCTTTTCTCTTCCAGAACAATTGCTCCAGCTTGTCTGGCCACTTCAACCGTATTATCCGTGGAGGTATTACTGACAACTATCGTATGGTCGACGACATTTTTAGGAATTGCAGCTATCACTTTTCCTATCGATTGTTCTTCGTTGAAAGCGGGAATAATAACGGTAACAATTGGTTTTTGCATTCTTCTTAAATGAGTTGGCTTTGACTATTCACGTTTCAATTCTTTACAATTACATTTTGTCAAATTCTGCCAGCCGTATGCCATCTTTACCAATTAAGATCGGATTGTCGGTAATTCTTCCTTCTTCGGGGCCATTTTCTAATTTCAAAACTCCTCGTGGGCAAACGGCGGAGCAAACACCACATCCTACACAACTTGCGCGAACTATGTTTTGTCCTTTTTGAGCATAGGCTCTTACGTCGATTCCTTGTTCACAATACGTTGAACAATTTCCACACGAAATACATTGACCGCCATTGGTTGTAATTCTAA
>DGBF01000210.1:3089-3512 GCA_002384725.1 Flavobacteriales bacterium UBA4011 | reverse complement strand
CGCCATTGGTTGTAATTCTAAATCGAGATTTGAATCGTTGGATTAATCCCATGTATCCAGCCATTGGGCAACCAAATCGGCACCAAACTCTATTACCAAGAATGGGATAAAAGCCAACCCCAATAACCCCAGAGAATGCACTTCCAACGAAGAAACCATAAGTGTTTTTTAGGGTGGTGCTTTTTATTAAAAATGCATTTTTAGTCCCTGTAAAATAGGCCATAACTAGCGCTATTACTATCATAACGATAATGATAATTGCAACGGCCAAATATCTGTTTTTTATGGTTTGTTTCTTATAGCTCCTAGCGAAAAAGAATAGTAAACCGCCAAGCAACAGAAGTGCTGTGATAAAGAAAAAATTCTTGTTAAGCGTTAGAAAACCAATAGCAAATTCAGACTTCATAAAAAATGGGAGCATGC
>DGBF01000210.1:566-2977 GCA_002384725.1 Flavobacteriales bacterium UBA4011 | reverse complement strand
GGAGCATGGCGCCTAAAGTCATTAATAAGACAAATACCATTACCGAATGGATTACCCATCGCTCAATTTTCCATGCTTTAACGCTTTTGTTGGATAAATGGCGAAAACTATCTCCGGCAGTTTCAGCTAAACCACCACAACCACAAAACCAACTGCAATACCAACGTTTACCAACAAAATAGGTAACTACAGGTGTTACGACTAGAAACATTAACACACCCCAAATCAAATAGGCCATTCCAGCTGGTTGATATGCCTCGGCTGTATACACCTTCAGGGTACTTACATCGAAAGAGCTATAATTGTAATGTAAAGGCCAAGAATTAATTGGATTTCCATTATAATATCCTGCTTCGGCTCCGTTAAACTGAAGCGATTCCATAATGTTTGGAATGAAATAAGCGAAAACGAGTTGTGAGAAAATAACGACAACAGTTCGAATCAATTGATACCGATTGTGTCGATATTTAATCATGAACTTGATGCCCAAAAAGAGGATGACGAAGGTGTAAAAAGTTCCATAAAGAAACCATTTGTCGGCTACTTTACCTTTTAACATCAGGGAAAGCGAGTCGAATAAACCGATAAATTGAGGAAAAGGATTTCCCCCCCAATACATTTCAAAATAAAAGATAGTCAAGATGATTCCTACTATCCACCCAATAACTCCACGTCCTGAAAGAGTAGAATTCCAAACATAATTGTTTTTTATTCCAGATACATGATCAGCGTACAAAGCGTATGAGAATATGCCGATAGAAAGGGTGAACGGAACCATCATTAAGAACAAGTACAGATCATTTTTACCTTCTGGCAACAAGCCAAGCCAAGCACTTGCCAGCACCGAAACACCAACTCCAGCAAAAATGTAAGCGATGATTTTTAACGGCGAAAAATAATTTCTTCCATCGGACTTTACGCTAAACTTTCCTCCTTGATAGGTGAATAGAAATGCACCGACTAATTGTATACCAAAAGCAATCACCGCAGCGAAATACTGATTCTCTTTTTTCGCGTCATAGATGAAGTAAATTCCAACTATGCCAATCGCAAAAATGGCGGAACCAATTTTTTGGAATAAGGAAAGCATTTGACTTCTGTCGCCAGCAACGGAAAGATTCGCGTATTCTTCTTTATTGGGCATGGCTAACAAGTTTTTGCCACCACATCTTTTTGTTCAAAGTGAGGCTTTGGTTGAATTGATTGTTGTATGTATCGATAATGTTTTGTTCGAATGGTCTGAAAAACTCAGGGTCGAAATTGGCTCCTGTTAGATTTTGGAGAATGTATTTCATGTCTCTTTTCTCGCTGAGCCATGTATCAAAAACTTCGTGTCGCAATCGAACTCCATAGGTATTAACACCGATGAATTCAAGTGTATCTTTTTCAAAAACAAAATGCAACATCCGTTCTTTCTTCGGATCTTGCCAAATCAATTCTTCTTCGTTTTCTTCTCGTTTTGAGAAAACCCATCCATAGGTTTGGTATTCTAAATCGAAAAATTTTGCTGAATTGAACCAATGTCCAGGCAAATAAGGAGTTGGTTTCCCACAGATAGAATTAGCTATCGTTTCGCCCATCATTCGTCCCGTATACCACACTTGTTCTATTGGTCTCCGTTTTCCATTCGGGGTGATAAATTGAGCACAATCACCAATTGCATATATGTTTTCAATATTTGTTTGGAGAAATTCATTGACTTTAATTCCTCTTTCCGTTTCTATTTTCGAATCTTTTAGGAAGGCAATGTTTGGTGAAACGCCAACAGTTAATCCAACTAATTGTACATCCAATGTTTTACCATTTTTCATTTTTATGCTTGTGACACCCTCTTTACCATTTCCGATAATTTCGTGTAGTTCAGCACCGTACATCATCTTCAAGCCATGGTGTTTTTCCAAATGGGCAGAAATAAAATCGGCATCGGCATCGGGAAGAACTCCATTCCAAAATCGGTCTTCTCGAACAAGAAAATGTACTTCAACACCTCTTGTTAAAAGCATTTCAGCAAGTTCTATTCCTATCAGTCCACCACCGATAATTGCGGCTTTTTTAATGATGGGTGTTCTTTTTTCAAGTGCTTCTAAATCTTGTTTGAAATATAAACCTTGAACACCTTCGTAGTGAGTTCCTGGCCAATCAAAGACATTCGATTTGGATCCAGAAGCTATAATTAAATGACTATAGTTTATCGTTCTATTTTTCAATTGTAACCTATTCTCGTCTGATTCGACAGCCAGAACAGAATCTTGAACGATTTCAATATTATTTTTCTCCCAAAAATGATCTTCGTATGGTTGAATGTCTCGAAAACGCATATGTCCCATATAAACATACATCAGTGCCGTTCTCGAAAAAAAGTATTTACTTTCTTCGCTAATTATGGTAATACGACAATTGCTCTTTTTGCG
>DGBF01000210.1:0-380 GCA_002384725.1 Flavobacteriales bacterium UBA4011 | reverse complement strand
GAGCCGCAGTAACGCCGGAAATTCCATTACCAATAATTACGACACTTTTTCCCATTCAAATTATTTGCGTTCGGAATTAAATTTTTAGATGTTGAACGAGGTATAAACTTACAAAAAAGGTCTGAAATTACTTTCAGACCTTTAATATTATATGTTTTAATGTGGCTTCGAGCTTACTTATAAACTCCCATTTTACTATACTTCTCAATTCGGTCGTTAATTCTTTTTGTTGGCTCGATTGGATCTAACTCCTTCAAGTAACCAAGAATTGCTTTTTGAACATTAGCAAAAGCTGTTTCTCTATCACGATGTGCACCATTTAATGGCTCTTTGATGATATCGTCAATTAACTTGTTTTTCTTCATATAGATCGGAAGAGC
>DGBF01000174.1 GCA_002384725.1 Flavobacteriales bacterium UBA4011 | reverse complement strand
TATTATGATTTATCTTTTGTAGCACGATTCAGATGAATGCGATAGGCTATTAAACCGGGAATACCGACCAACATAATTCCCGCTAATAAATAGCCCGTTGGAAGTAAACGGAAAGATTTAACGACGTCCATATCCTTCGGGTCGTAACCTATTCCAATAAAATAACCCAAGCTCAAAGGCCTTTTTTCTAAGAAATAAACCAACCCTTTTTTATACTCCACCTCTCCATCAAATAAGTTGATGGCGACAGGAGAAAGAAAAAGTATTGCAGCGATTATTGCGAAAGAAAGAAGAAAAATATTAATCGGTTTCATGTGTTTTTATTTCGACCTCGAAGATACGTTTTCTCTCAAAGTAATTTAACTAAAAATTAGCAAGATTTTACTTGTTCAATTTTTCAAAAGAAAAGTTATAAACAGCTTGAATAAAAATGTCGAATTGAAAAACTTAACAAAATATTAACGAAAAAATAAATCTAATTTATTGTTTTTCAATAATTTACATTTTTGGCACATCTTTTGAATTTACAGTATCAATACTAACTTAAAATTTAATTATTATGATCGCAAAAAAGAATTCTGGGTACGACCTGGAAAACAAACGAAGCGCCTTCTTCATGTTGGGGCTTCTCGTAACAGGCTCGCTCACGCTGGCCGCATTTACTTATTCGGACCCGATGTTGAGAGCTGACGCTGGTAGTGATGTTCCAAGGGAGCAAATCGCAATAAACTTTGAATTGGAGCCAGAAAAGCCCAAGGATGTTGAAGAAACTTTCGACAAACACAAGGTGGATGATTCACAACAACAATCGACGATTGATACTAAAGCTGCAGTTGGCGAAGTCATTAAAATAACTGGAAGTACAAAAGACCCAATCTTAGCAGGTGTTGGGGTTCAAACTGGTGGCTTACTTACAGGACCCAAATTGACCAATGGTGGAAAAGTGAAAATAGCGGATCCTGAAAAACTAGAGCTGTTTCCTGACAGTGAAGCAATGTTTGTTGGAGGTGTAAATGAAATGAATAAATACATCCAATCCAATGTAAATTATCCGCAGGGTAGCATAAGCCGCGGTGAGCAGGGAAAAGTTTGGGTGTCGTTCATCGTTGAAAAAGATGGAAGCATTACCAACATAGAGTTGGAGAACAACGTAAGTACGGAGTTAGATCGCGAAGCGAAGCGGGTGGTTCGCACGTTTCCAAATTGGATTCCTGGAGAAATAAAAATGCAAAAGGTCAGAACGCGAGTTCGACTCCCGATCAAATTTATTTTAGACTAATATCGATTAAGGCTGAAAAAGAAGGTCTCTTTCAAATAAATGAAAGAGACCTTCTTGTGTTTTGACCTCTCCCTTTGGATGGAGAAAGAGAAGGAGGATTTCCAAATCTGAGGTGGAATCTTTTTTTTTTGATTATTTTAAAAAGGATTACCAATTCAAAGATGGAATAAATAACTTAAGCATACCATCACACCTCCCTCAATCGCTCCTCAAGGAGGTAAGTAAAAAAATTAATCTAGTGAACCAATCATTTTCGAAGGATCCACGATTTGGTCGTATTCTTCTTCAGAAACATGTCCTAATCCAATCGCTGCTTCACGAAGTGTTGTTCCGTTTTTATGCGCGTATTTCGCAATTTCGGCTGCTTTATAGTATCCGATTTTTGTATTAAGAGCCGTCACCAACATCAAGGAGTTGTTCAAGTGTTTGTCTATAACCTCTCTATTTGCCTCAATTCCAGCAACACATTTGTCTGTGAAAGAAACACAAGCGTCTCCAATCAAACGTGCAGACTGCAGTACGTTATAGGCGATAACCGGTTTGAAAACATTCAATTCGAAATGTCCATTCGAACCAGCAATTGAAACCGCTACATCGTTCCCCATAACTTGAGCACAAACCATAGTCAAGGCTTCGGGCTGCGTTGGATTTACTTTTCCAGGCATGATGGATGAACCTGGTTCGTTATCAGGAATGACGATTTCGCCAATTCCACAGCGAGGACCAGAAGACAGAATACGAATGTCATTTCCAATTTTCATTAAAGAAACTGCAGCTCTTTTCAATGCTCCTGACAATTCAACCATAGCGTCGTGTGCCGCTAAAGCTTCAAATTTATTCGGTGCAGTAATAAATGGCAGACCTGTAAATTCGGCAATTTTTTTAGCCACAAGGACATCATATCCTTTTGGTGTATTCAACCCAGTTCCAACAGCTGTTCCACCCAAAGCCAATTCAGCCAATGGCACCAAGGCATTGTTGATACAACGCATAGAATGATCCAATTGCGCTACGTATCCGCTAAATTCTTGCCCTAGTGTTAATGGAGTCGCATCCATCATGTGCGTGCGCCCTGTTTTCACGATATCTTTAAAAGCAGCCACTTTAATTTGAAGCGCATCACGTAATTTTTTTATTCCAGGAAGCGTCGTTTGAACTGTCATTTTATATGCAGCAATGTGCATCGCGGTTGGATATGTATCGTTTGATGACTGAGATTTATTCACGTCATCATTCGGGTTCAATACTTTTTCGGTATCGTTCAAGTTACCACCATTCAAAACATGCGCTCTATTGGCCACCACTTCATTGCAATTCATATTGGATTGAGTTCCAGAACCAGTTTGCCAAATCACCAAAGGAAATTCAGTATCATGTTGACCCGTCAAAATCTCATCGCACACTTTAGAAATCAAATCTCTTTTCTCCGCTGGCAACACACCTAAATCGCAGTTGGCATGAGCTGCGGCCTTTTTCAGGTAAGCAAAAGCATGCACAATTTCAATCGGCATCGAACCTTCAGGACCAATTTTGAAGTTATTTCTTGAACGTTCTGTTTGGGCACCCCAGTAACGGTTTGCAGGCACTTGTACCTCGCCCATCGTATCTTTTTCAATTCTAAATTCCATTTTGTATTTTGAATGAGATTAATTTATTAATTTTACAATGTTAATTGTTTTACAAAAATAATACAACTCATGAGTTTTTTAGGATTAGCAGCGTTTCTTTTGTTCGGCGGAATGGCATTTTGGATGCTTGTTTTTTTAATGGGCTTCGTTCTTCCCTATTGGATTACTCTTGGTGTGTTTCAACAATTGAAACCAAAAAGAATTTTTGAAGATGACGAAGAAGAAGCAAAAGAGGCCTAGATTCTTCTTTTAACGAAATATATTTCGGCCTTCCGCTCTGCGGAAGGCTTTTTTTTTGACTAATGCAAAGACAGAATTAGTATTGTTAACGAAATGAAAACAGAACTTCCACTAATCACCTTAATTGTTGTTTTTTTGCTCGCCTGTAAAAAGAGACCACCCCTGCTGAATGTATAACCTCAAATACAAATATTTCACCAACCTGTGAAGTCGAACTCGACACATTCTATACTTTTGATTCTTTGACTTATCAAGCCGATTCACATAATACTAACGCTGGGTTTATTCTATATTTTTCGCTAAACAATAATCCCAATAATTACGCAATGTCAATTGCATTTAATGAGTTTCGAACTTCTAGGAAATATAATTTTACAGCCTCACTGAATGGTTAAGGTAATCAAGTTAAGGTAATTACGCTTGCCGATTTTGACCCAAGGATCACCTTTGACGAAACAGAGGAAGTATATGTTTCAGTGAGCACGAATGTCATTACTATTTCGTATTGTAAAATGTCGATTACATCCCCTTCTCTCGGAGGCGTCTTAATCTACCAAAATAGATTTTTTGAATTTAACTTTTAGACTACAGGCCCTTTTCTTCGATCAGTCTTGCCATTTCATCTTGAAGTTTCATCGCTTCTTCTTTTGCTTTTTCAGCAAAATCATTTCCGTTTGAAGCGTACAAAATCCCTCTGGATGAATTTACCAACAATCCACAATCATCGTTCCAACCATATTTCACAACATCTTCAAGTGATCCACCTTGCGCACCAACTCCTGGAACCAAGAAAAAATGATTGGGAACCAATGCTCTCACTTCGCCTATTCCTTCAGCTCTTGTTGCACCAACGACATACATCAAGTTTTCGGGTGTTCCCCATTGGACCGATTTTTTCAATACTTTTTTGAAAAGTTGCTCACCGTTTTTGTCTTCCGTCATTTGGAAATCTAAGGCGCCCTTATTGGAAGTCAAGGCCAAAAGTATGACCCATTTATTTTCGTAGGTAAGGAACGGGGAAACACTGTCTTCGCCCATGTAGGGGGCAACGGTTACCGAATCACAATTCAACGTTTCAAAAAATGTTTTGGCGTAATAAAGTGAAGTGTTTCCGATATCTCCTCTTTTCGCGTCAGCTATTGTGAAGATGTCTTTAGGAATATAATCGATGGTTTTTTGAAGTGACTTCCACCCTTTTACACCGTGACATTCATAAAAAGCTGTATTTGGTTTATAGGCAACGCAATAGTCCTTTGTTGCATCAATAATCGCCTTATTGAATTCAAAAATGGGATCTTCCATTTCCAAAAAATGAGCAGGGATTTTCGTCAAATCAGTATCTAATCCTACGCACAGAAATGATTTTTTTCTTTTGATTTGGGCTACCAGTTCTGCTTTTGTCATGAGTTCTTATTTTTTTGATCCAATTGATAGATGATTCCATCGGAAAGTCCAATTTTCGGAACCAATATGGTGCGACATTTCAAAGCGCGCATAATGTGAGAAAATATTTCCATCGCTGGCACAAGTACGTCGGCTCTATCTGGTTTTAGTTGGAATCGATCGACACGTTGAGCGATAGTCAAAGGTGATAATCCATCGCGTAAATCCTCCAATTTTTTCAATGAAATTGGATCAGCTTGCATAGCCCCGACTAACTTTTGTGCCTTGTTTATATTTCCTCCTGTCCCGTAAACGATGTGATGTTTCGAAAGCTCAATATTCGTTTTCAACCATTCGGTCATATCAGCCCAAACATTTGGATTCACTTTCTCTTTAATGATACGCAAAGTTCCAACTTCAAAAGACTTTGACGCGATTCTTTCGCCGTTCTCGAAAACGCTGATTTCGGTACTTCCTCCTCCAACATCGATAACCACAAAAGGTACTTCAATATCCAAATCAAACAAAGCAAAGGTTCCTAGGATAAGCTCAGCTTCTTCGTCACCAGAAATAGTTTCGATGGAAACGCCCGTTTCAACTTCAATCAAATCACGAACCAGCAAACCGTTTGTTGCTTCCCTCATGGCTGAAGTAGCGCATGCTCTTAGTTCAACGACCTCAAAGATTTCAGATATTAGTCGAAAAGCTTGAATAGTTTTGACGAATTCTGTTTTCTTTTTCTCAGAAATTTCGCCTGTACTAAAAACCTCTTCGCCCAGTCGTAAAGGGATCCGTGTATAGGAAACTTTTTTTATAAATGAATGACCATCTTCTTCCACGACTTCTCCTACGAGCAATCGTGCAGCGTTTGTACCAATATCTATTGCGCCGTATCTCAAAATTCTTAGAGTTCTTTCTTATTAAATACAAAGCTATTCAAAATTTTCTGTCCCGTTTTTCGGTACTTATCATATTCTGATTCTTCGCAAGTAAAAGTTAAAATAAATGCTTCTTGTTGAACTACCCAACAATATTGCTCAAACTTCATATTACGTTTGTTCATGGTGCTCGTGCATATCAATCTTTGAAATTCGCGACCTCCACGTCGAACTCTTTTGTTGACCAATAATTTCCCATTGGGCAGCATCGTTTTTATTTGTTGAATAGTGATTTCGACGAATTTTTTCAAACTCAAATCGAGTTCAGAAACATCTTGAATGATAAGATTTATATTCTCTTGGAAGGTGTCTGTGGTTGAATCTAAACCACTGGTAAAAATGAATTTGGTTCCAAGTTTTACAGATTTATCAATGCTCCAAGAACGAGGATGATGAATTGTATCATTATAGTCTTTGTATTTTTTCCAAAAGAAGGTGAAAGAGGTGTTGAATACCAAAATACCAGTCAATAAAAGAATAAAAAGCAGTCTAAACATTGGGGTTAATTTATAACCGAAAGGTACTAAAATCCTTACTTCTTTCTAAAGAAAATCTTGATGGGAACACCATTAAAATTGAATTTCTCTCGCATTCTATTTTCGATAAAACGTTTGTAACTATCTGGAACATACTGTGGTAAATTACAGAAGAAAGCAAATGCCGGGGCGTGTGTTGGGAGCTGCGTCACGAATTTAATCTTGATGTATTTCCCTTTCAAAGCGGGCGGTGGATGATGATCGATAATGTCCAACATCACATCATTTAATACCGAAGTAGGAATTTTCTTGATTCTATTTTCAAAGACCTCCATTGTTGCCTCCAAAGCTTTATGAATTCTTTGTTTTGTGATTGTCGAAGTGAATATAATTGGAACATCGTTGAAAGGTGCGAGTTGTTCAATCAGATTCTCCTCGTATTCCTTCATGGTTTTATGATCTTTCTCGACTAAATCCCATTTGTTGACCAAAACGACAACTCCTTTCGAGTTTTTTTCAATCATATAGAAAATCTGCAAATCTTGTTTTTGCAAACCTTCTTCAGCGTCTAGCATGAAGATACACACATCTGAATTTTCAATGGCGTTGACCGAACGAAGAACAGAATAGTACTCGATATCTTCGTGCACTTTCGCTTTTTTACGAATTCCGGCTGTATCAATCAAAAGAAAATCAAAGCCAAAAGCATTGTATCTTGTATTGACTGCATCTCTAGTTGTTCCTGAAATGGCAGTTACGATGTTAGAATCTTTTCCGGTCAAAGCGTTTACCAAAGAAGACTTTCCAACGTTTGGTTTACCGACAACAGCAATTTTAGGAAGGCCATCATTTTCAAGACTGGACTCATCTGCAATATCGAATTCGAGAACCATATCGTCCAACAACTCACCCGTTCCGCTGCCGTTTGTAGCCGACATATCGTATACATCACCAAGACCGAATTGATAGAATTCTGAAGACAATCCGAATCGTTCGGTATTATCCACCTTATTGGCAACGATAAAAACTTTCTTTTTGGTTTTACGCAACATTTGAGCAACGACTTCATCCAAATCAACTATACCCGCCATAACGTCAACGACAAAAATGATCACATTGGCTTCATCGATAGCGATTTCGACTTGCTTACGAATTTCGCCTTCAAAAATATCATCTGATCCGCTCACGTATCCACCGGTATCGATAACAGAAAACTGCACGCCATTCCATTCACCACGACCGTATAAACGATCACGCGTCACTCCACTCACCTCTTTGACGATGGCTTTTCTTGACTCCGTCAATCGGTTGAATAAGGTCGATTTTCCGACGTTTGGTCTTCCGACTATTGCTACTACGTTTCCCATTCTAATAAAGTAATTGAGTGAAAAGTGTAAAAGTGCAGAGTCTGATGTTTATTATCTCATTCTACATTCAAAAAATTTACACTTTACACTTTACACTAACGTTTTAATATCCGTATTTCTTTAATTTCTGTTCCGATGCTCTCCAGTCCTTGTCCACTTTCACATACGTATCCAAGAACACTTTTTGATCGATGAACTTTTCAATTTCTAATCGGGCTTCTCGGCCTATTCTTTTGAGCATTTCACCTCCTTTTCCGATGATGATGCCTCGTTGTGTATCTCTTTCTACGATGATCAGTGCTCTGATTTTCGTTATGTTTTCCTCTTCGATATATTCTTCAATTTCGACTTGAGTTGCATATGGTACCTCTTTTCTGGTGTGAATGAACACTTTTTCACGAATGATTTCAGAAACGAAGAAACGCATCGGACGATCCGAAATGGCATCTTTATCGTAATAAGCAGGGCTTTCAGGGAGCAATTCGACAATTCTATCCAAAACACCTTGAATAGCGAAACCGTGAAGAGCCGAAATAGGCATAATCTCAGCATTGGGTAATTTCTCTTGCCAATACGTTAATCTCTCGCCTAATTTTTCTTGATCACTTTTGTCCATTTTATTCACGAGTAACAAAATGGGCACTTTCATTTTGGAAATTTTCTCCAAAGTTTCTGCGTGATTCATTTCGTCCTCATAAATATCCGTGATGAAAAGCAATACATCAGCATCCTGCAATGAGGTGTTGACGTACGTCATCATTTGATCGTGCAATTTATAGGCAGAATTGACTACTCCTGGCGTATCTGAAAAAACGATTTGGTATTCTTCTTCATTCATGATTCCCAGAATACGATGCCGCGTCGTTTGTGCCTTCGAAGTAACGATAGATAATTTCTCGCCCATCAATCGATTCATTAAGGTCGATTTACCTACATTCGGACTTCCAACTATGCTTACGAAACCTGCCTTGTGTGCCATTTTTTCTTTTGAGGGTGCAAAGATAGACAATTACGAATGAAAGAGTTAGGAAAATCAACTATTGATTCGTTAATTTTGCAAGCTCAATGTTAAAACAAGGTAAATTCTTTCAATTTCTCGAGAAGGTCGACTCAAATTCGGATGTTCCAGAAAAATTTACCTTCCCCTTTTTCTACGAACCTCATCCTTTGGCAATACTTGCTGCTGAAGATTTACAAAAGCATCTTCATACACAAACAGATTGGTCACACGATTTTGGATTAACGGATCCTGATTCTGAAACAGCATTGGGGAAGATGTTCGGTGTTCTTGTTGTTCAAAATTCGGATGGCGAATTAGGTTATTTATCCGCATTCTCGGGAAAACTAGCGAATAGCAATCATTGGCCGAAGTTCGTTCCACCCGTTTTTGATATTCTAGAGAAAGAAGGATTTTATAAAGTAGAAGGGCGTGAGGTAGACGCTTTGACGGACTTAGTTGATGCATCAAAAAGAAATCCGGAGTTGAAAACAACGAAGGAAAAGTTAGAAAAAATTCGAAGCGAACACAAAATAGAAATTGAGGATTACCAAGCTCAAATTCGAGAAAATCGAAAAACTCGAAAAACTAAAAAATTAACTGGACAAAATGAATTATCAAGTGAACCACTTGATGCTTTATTGAAACAACTCACGAAAGAATCCATTGGAGAACAATACTTTTTAAAAGATAAAAAGCGGGAGTGGAAGGAGAAAATTGAAGCTGCGGAATCGGCATATTTTACTTTAAAAAACGAACTTATTTCTTTGAAACAACAAAGAGCCAATCGTTCAGCTGAGTTGCAAAGAAAGATATTTGCCCACTACACTTTTCTGAATGCGAAAGATGAAGTACAATCTTTAATGGAAATTTTTTCTTTTCTAGAAGGTGGATTTCCTCCAGCGGGTTCAGGAGAATGTGCAGCTCCAAAATTATTGCATTTTTCCTATCAGAATAATCTAAAACCAATCTGTATGGCTGAGTTTTGGTGGGGGAAAGCTGCTGCTTCGGAAATCAGAAAACACAAGCACTTTTATCCCGCATGTCGGAGTAAATGCGAACCGATTTTGGGACACATGTTGAAAGGGTTACAAGTAGAAGAAAACCCGATTCTAAAGCATTCTTCTTTTCAAAAAGAAATTGAAATCATTTATGAAGACGAGGCAATTTTGGTGGTGAACAAACCAGATGGACTGCTTTCTGTTCCAGGAAAAACATTAACAGATTCAGTAGACGAACGCATGCAAAAAATCTATCCTCGTAGTGAAACTCCGCTAATTGTCCATCGATTAGACATGGCGACATCAGGATTGATGTTGTTGGCAAAAACGAAAGAAGCACATAAAAAACTACAAGCCCTTTTCATCAAGCGAACTATAAAAAAACGATATGTTGCCATACTGGACGGAATTTTAGAACAAGATTCTGGAATAGTTGATTTACCCCTTCGACTCGATTTAGACAATCGTCCGCATCAGCTGGTGTGCGAAGAATTTGGCAAAAAAGCGCGGACGGAATACAAAGTTGTGGAGCGCAAAAATGGTCGAACTAGGATTCACTTTTTCCCGATAACAGGTCGCTCTCATCAATTGAGGGTGCATGCTTCACATCCGCGTGGATTAAATATAGCGATTGTCGGCGATGATTTGTACGGCACGAAAGAGGAGCGATTAATGTTGCACGCAGAATGGTTGCAGTTTCGTCATCCTATTACGGAGAAATTAGTTGAGTTTGAGATGAAGGCTGGCTTTTGATGTTAAAACTAAAAAAGAAAGCTCAAACCGAACTCTCTTTTTCTTTGTAGACAGAATCGAAGATATGCCTATGCTTTAATCGTTACTAGTGTTATGCTTTAACACACGGTTCTGTCGCATTAATTATTTTTCTACCATTTTTCATCAAATTCCTTGAATGTTTAAAAAATCAACTCACATTATTTCAACGATTTATGGTTTTGATTTTACTTGGGG
>DGBF01000116.1 GCA_002384725.1 Flavobacteriales bacterium UBA4011 | reverse complement strand
GACGCACGACCGTTTCTTTTTAGAACGAGTTTGTAATGAAATCATTGAATTGGACAACGGAAAAATCTATCAATACAAAGGCAATTATTCCTATTATTTGGAGAAAAAAGAAGAACGTCAAATTTCCGAAAATTCAAGTATCGACAAAGCTCAAAACTTATTTATAAAAGAATTGGCTTGGATGCGCCGTCAACCAAAAGCGAGAACTACCAAATCAAAATCGCGTCAAGATGATTTTTACGTAATAAAAGAAAAAGCAGAAAGTAGAAGAAAAGAAAATGTAGTGGAGCTCGAAATTAATATGGAGCGCATGGGCAGCAAGATTATCGAAATGGTAAAACTGAATAAAAGTTTTTTGGATAGAAAAATTTTGGATGACTTTTCCTATTCGTTTCAAAGAGGTGAGCGCATTGGAATTATTGGGAAAAACGGAACAGGAAAATCGACTTTCTTAAACATTTTAACCCAAACGATTCAACCCGATTCGGGTAAAGTAATTATTGGCGATACGATCAAAATTGGGTATTATACGCAAAGCGGCATCAATCCAAAACCGGGCCAAAAAGTAATCGATATCATCAAAGAATATGGCGAATACATTCCGTTGACGAAAGGAAAAATTATTTCGGCTTCGCAATTATTAGAACGCTTTTTATTTGATGCTAAAAAACAATACGATTTTGTAGAAAAACTAAGTGGTGGCGAATTGAAACGTTTGTATTTATGTACGGTTTTAATTCAGAATCCGAATTTCTTAATTTTGGATGAGCCAACAAATGACTTGGACATCAAAACGATTTCTTGGTTGGAAGACTTCTTATTGGATTTTAAAAACACCGTGATTGTTGTATCGCACGATAGACACTTCTTGGATACGGTTTGTACGAACATTTGCGATATCGATTACTCGAAAATAAACTTGTTCACCGGTAATTATACCTTCTGGTACCAATCATCACAATTGGCGGCACGTCAGCGTTCAGATAAAAACAAAAAAGCCGAAGATAAGAAAAAAGAGTTGCAAGACTTTATCTCTCGTTTTTCTGCCAATGCATCGAAATCGAAACAAGCGACTTCTCGTCGGAAGATGTTGGACAAATTGGATTTGGAAGAAATTCAACCTTCATCAAGAAAATATCCAGGAATCAATTTCAACATTGAACGCAAGCCAGGGGATCAAATCTTATTAGTGGAAAACCTTTCTGCTTCGCATGAGGGAGAAGTTTTGTTCAAGGATTTGACGTTTACGATGAATCAAAATGATAAAATTGCGATTATTTCTAAAAATTCAGTTGCATTGACTGCTTTGTTTGAAATTTTGAATGGAAATAGAAAACCTGATACAGGTGAATTTACATTTGGAACAACGATAACTTCAGCTTATTTACCGAATGAAAATCATACTTTTTTCGATGGACACAAAGAATCGTTAATTGACTGGTTACGTCAATATGCACAAACAGATGAAGAGCGTGAAGAGGTGGCGCTTCGTGGATTCTTGGGACGAATGTTGTTCTCAGGTGAAGAAGCATTAAAAAGCGCAAAAGTACTGTCTGGAGGTGAAAAAGTACGTTGTATGTTGTCGAGAATGATGTTTGCAAAAGCAAATTTCCTGATGATGGACGAACCGACTAATCACTTGGATTTGGAATCGATTACGGCATTGAATCAGGGAATGGAAGAGTTTGCTGGAAACATGATTTTCACTTCTCATGACCACTCTTTGACGAATTCAGTTGCGACACGAATTATTGAGATTTCGCCAAATGGTTTCATGGACAAAATGATGCCTTATGATAATTATTTGGCGGATGCGAAAATTGCAGAACAGCAAGAGGCACTTTATGCTTAAATTCGTTTCGTGAAAGACCCGAAGTCGACATACCGCATTACAATATGGCAACATCGACTGATTACTTTTTTCCGAAATATCGATTTCCCCGGATTTCGTATACTTTCCTTGCTTTTGCCGAAATGGCTTTTGCCTAAGGTCGATAAAGTAGGTGAACATATTCTTAAAATCCCTTCTGGATTAAAGTTGTGGATTAACCCATCTAAAGATTTGGGTGTTGAACGTAGTTTGTTTGAGACAGGAACCTACGAACGCGGGACTTTAAATTTCATCGAAACACATTTACAAAAAGGACAAACCTTTATCGACGTAGGTGCGAATATCGGTTTGATGTCCATGACGGCTAGAAAAGTGGTTGGAAATTATGGTCAAGTTTGGGCATTTGAAGCGAATCCGAGAACGTTCGAAATTATGGAAAAGAATTTTGGATTGAATGGGATGAATTCAATTCAATCCTTTGAATGCGGATTAGGGAAAGAGCGAGAAACTTTGATTTTATTCGATAATTGGTCTATTAATCGCGGTGCAGCTTCGACTGTGGTGAAAGGCGAAAATGCAGCGTCAATAGAAATTAAAATTCTTTCTTTTGATGCCGTAGCGGTAAGTCAAGGAATTCGTGTCGACATGATGAAGATTGATGTGGAAGGAATGGAGTTGGCCGTGCTGACTGGAGCGGAAGAAACGATTCGAAAAGATAAACCGATCTTGATTGTAGAATTTTCCGAGGAACGAGAAATTGGCTCACGGAAAGCTTTGTATGACAAATTAGTTTTCATTGGTAATTATTCTTTTTACAAGTTGAAAGGAGGGAAGGAACGGAGGTCGAAGTTGATTGAAATTTATTCTTTTTCAGAATTACCAGTGGACGATAATGTGTTTTGTATTTGCAGAAATTAATTTGAGATTTTAAATTTCAATTAATGTTCTGATTTTCAATTTGATAATCAAAAGCAATCAGCTTATTGAGGAACAATTTTTATGGGGATCTAATGTTTTGATTTTCGATTTGGTAACTTTGTAATGATCCTATACCATGATGAACACAAATAAAAAAATGGCAATAAAATACACACTTTCAGGTGCAGATGCACATCAACAATATTTGAAAATTGAAGCTGAATTTCCCGTTTCGGAAGACATTACCACGGTTTACATGCCAACCTGGCGTCCTGGACGTTACGAATTGGGGGATTTTGCCAAAAACGTGCGTCATTTTCAGGTTTTCGGTTCTTCGAAGAAGGCTTTGTCGTTTAAAAAATTGCACAAAGCGGTTTGGGAAGTCGAAACTAAAGGGGAAGAATTGATTCGTGTGGTGTATCAATATTACGCGAAGGATTTAAACGCTGGAAGCACATTCCTTTCAGAGGAACAGATGTACGTGAATCCTGTAAATTGTTTTGTTTTCATGGATGAAACGATTGAGATGCCGATAGAATGTGTATTGGATATCCCTGAAAACTATCGGATTGCATGCAATTTAGAGCAAAAAGGAAATACGCTTTATGCTCCTGATTTTCAAACAATTGCGGATTCACCTTTCATCGCTTCCCCGAGTATGTTACATGATGTATATGAAGTAGGCGGCATCAAATTTCATCTTTGGTTTCAAGGAATGGAGGAAGTGGACTTTGATCGTTTGAAGAAAGATTTTTCTGCTTTCACACAAAAACAATTAGAGAAATTTGTTGAATTTCCTGTGGAAGAGTATCATTTCTTATTTCAAATTACTCCATATAGAGCATATCATGGAGTAGAACATCATGCTTCAACTGTCATACTTCTTGGGCCAACGTATTCTGTTTTCAAAAACGGGTATGTGGATTTACTCGGCGTTTCGTCGCATGAATTATACCATACATGGAATGTGAAAGCGATTCGTCCGATTGAGATGTTTCCCTACAATTTCAAAGCAGAAAATTTCTCCGAACTCGGTTACATCTGTGAAGGCGTTACGACCTATCAAGGTGATTTATTCTTGCTGAAATCGGGTGTTTTTGATTGGAATCATTACAAAATTGAGTTCAATCAGCAATTGCAAAAGCATTTTGACAATCCTGGACGATTCAATTATTCAGTTACCGAATCTTCGTTTGATACTTGGTTAGATGGATACGAAGCTGGCGTGCCTGGCCGCAAAGTATCGATTTATACGGAAGGTTGTTTGTTGGCTTTTGTGACGGATGTTCGGATCCGCAGAGCGACAAAAGACAAATACGGTTTGGATGAGTTGATGAAACGTTTGTATTTCGACCTTGCTTTGCAAGGTAAAGGAGTTTCAGAAGCGGATTACAAAGCTGAAATAGAGAATATTACTGGAGAGGATTGGACGGAATTGTTTACTGATTATTTCCATGGAACGAAGGCCTATGAAATCATTTTAGCGGATGCTTTGGAATACATAGGAATGGAATTGTCTCACGTTCCATCGCCCAAATACAGCGAAGCGAAACTGGGAATTA
>DGBF01000153.1:16707-17297 GCA_002384725.1 Flavobacteriales bacterium UBA4011 | reverse complement strand
TGGTTGCGGCGATGGGTGGTGGATATTCTAAGGATATAAAAGTAATCGTGGACGGTCACGCGTCTCTGTTTCGTCAAATTCAGCGCGATTTTTTCTAACTAATATTTCCAATCGAGCTCTGCGACATATCCAACCCCTATGTTTTTTACAGCAGATTTTAGTCGTGATGCGTCATTCACCTCATTTTTAGGAATTATTATCGCCGCGCCATTTTTCATTCCAATTATAAACAAATCCTGAATTTCTATCAATTTCGTCAATTCTGATTTCGGGATTTCACCTTCGCCAGACATGTTTTTCGAAAGAATACCTTTGTCATGGACTGTTAATTCTTCCTCCTTGTCAAATCGATCGTTGTAGTTGTGTTTAATGTACTTTGCAAAGTTGCGTTTCATCCTCCATTTGTGGTATTGCGGGTAGAAGTAATAGATTAAGCCTATTCCTACAACCATAACGATTCCAGCATACATTGCATCCGTAATGAATAAGTTGAACGCTAGGATTACTCCTAAAATTGTTGCAAAAATACGGCCTCTTTTCATTCTCTGTTGTACTTTTTCAGACTTTGATAAAGTGTACAATTGAAACGT
>DGBF01000153.1:16062-16556 GCA_002384725.1 Flavobacteriales bacterium UBA4011 | reverse complement strand
TGAAACGTGAGAAAATCTTTTTCAGAAATCTTAAATTGGAGGTGCATTTTTCGTAAATGTTAAAATTTTGAACAAAGATAATATTCCAATTGCAAGAGCGTTTAGCAGAAAAGAAAACGTAAATAATATTGTTTAAAATAATTTCTTACCTATTTATTGTACTATGAAAAAAGTAATCATACTATTCTCATTCACACTGGTTATCACCACTACTGCTTTTGGTCAGAAAATGAAAAGTTTCCAGTCAAAAACGGAAGCTGAAACTGTTATTAAATTTACCCCAACAAAGATTTTTGGCGGAATGATTGAGTTTGGAGTCGAACAAGCAATAGGTGACCGAACAAGTGTTGAACTCAACTTAGGACCAACCATCTCCAATATTTCACCGTTTGGAAATGGACATGGAATTGTCGGAGATATTAACGGATTATACAATACAACTGGCAGTCAACTAGGGTTCCATATAAATGGGGGTATTCGTTTTTATCCGATTG
>DGBF01000153.1:14791-15919 GCA_002384725.1 Flavobacteriales bacterium UBA4011 | reverse complement strand
CGTTTTTATCCGATTGAAGATAAATATGTAATGAATGGATTCTATGTATCACCAATTCTTGATTTTCGTCATTTCAATTATCAGTTTCAAGACTTCTACAATCCAAATGGACCAGCGTTTGATGGTTTCCGTCAAGAAATGAGTTTCGGATTTTTATTTGGTGCACAAAGTTGGGTGTCAAAATACTTTGGTTTAGATACCTATATGGGTATGGGTATAAAATCTGTTGACGTGAAACAAGCGTTTAATCAATATGATCCTTGGGGAGGAACAGGTGTTTGGCAAGAACAACGAACTACAGATGCTCGTTGGTTTGTTACTGCTGGAATTAAAATTGGAATTGGCGTAAAAAAGGGTGAATAATCTCAGCTAAATTCGGACAAACTTTCTTGGTAATCTTGTTGTAAATCAGGATGTAAGGTGCTGATGGCTTTTTGAACCAAACTCAATTGCATGTCTAAAGTATTGCGGAGTACTTTGTTTCTTTGAAGCACATGTTGCATCCCATTCAACTTTTGACAGAAATAGAGTAAGATTTCAACTTCAACCTCTTTCTTGTGGGCATAGCGAATGTATTTTTTCAACTTGGCCAAGATCCGGCGAACGTTCTTCTTGGCCGCCCACATGTTGGTTTTGTTCACTTCGGAAAACAAAAGATCCATTTCTTCCTTGATATCAGAAATGTATAGTTCATCATTCTCCGATTCAAACATTAAATAGGTGAGGAGCTCTTTGTTGTCCTTTTTGTATTTCACCATTCGAAGACAATAATCAATTATTTCCTCTTGACTGGAATGCTTTAGTTCGTCCTTAATTTCTTTGAGACTGGCGATTTTCATTGAGGCAAAATTAGGATAATTTAAGGAGATTTTAAGTTCACCAGCAATTAGAATATGACTTAAAGACTTAAATAACATTGATGATGACGACCAGCGTGTATTTTAGAATCCAAATCATACGCCTATACAATGTAAGTATATTTCAAGTTTTTTTCTATACCGAGTATCATCATTTCTGCCAAATCTGCCGCTGTTGTAGCTTCGATTCCATTCAAACTTGGTGATGAATAGACATTTTGAACATACGTCCCTTCTTTGTTTTGAATCAAATCCACTCCCGCCACTTTCC
>DGBF01000153.1:8553-14742 GCA_002384725.1 Flavobacteriales bacterium UBA4011 | reverse complement strand
AAAATTCAGTGTTTTAACGGCTAATCCGGCCATTTTTCGCTCCTCTTTACTGATTTTTATTGGCGTCAATTTCGTGGTGCCATCTTCCGATTTAGATTTTAGTATTGTAGCTTTAACCAAACCATTTATAACGAAGCAACGAATTTGCTTGCCATCCAAAGGAGCTTGGTTCACAATGCTTTCTGATTTTGAAGGCAACAATTGAGTCGGTGGAATTAAAACCCCACTCGCTACAATTCGCTGTAGCATTAGTAATGAATTTCTAGACTGAGCAATAGCTTGAGCCGAGTTTTGTGTGTACGTTCCAATTGATCCAAAATGTCGAACCACTGCACAGCCAAACTTAGTTAAGTTGAGACGAATACGAGGAATGATGACATCGTATTTGGTCGATAATTCTTCGCCCTTGTATTTCATGATAGCTTTCGCATTGTTCAACTCTATCGAAAAGTCGGTAATATTTAAAAAATCCATGAAATGTCCGCGTTCTTCGGCTGCTTCAATAATTCGTCGATTACTGTATAAATTTGGATTCGTTGCCAATAAAGCGATGTGCAATCCTGTTGGAGCCTTGATGAAATTGTGGTAATGTTTGTCTAACTCCTCATCTGAAACTTTACCAAATTGAAAAGAAACTTGAGGGTCAACCAACATTCTTCCGGCCATGGCTTGTCGACCGAGCAACATTCTATACCCCATACTATCTCTATTAGTAAGGGTAACCTCAATTTCCCAAGTATTTTCGCCAATTGAAATTTGAGAATTAATCACGTAGCGCAATTCACCAATTCCACTTGAGCTTTTAACTCGTCTTTTATCGACCACGGGTGATTCACAAATTAGAGTTGTTTTGCCGTCGTATTGTATCGGATGGACTTCGAATCTCACCCAAGCACTCCCATTTTTATCAAAAGGAGTAATGTTAACTGCATGCAATGCCGTGGTTTTTGCACCAGAATCGACACGCGTTTTTATGGCTGGAATATTCAAATTCGGCAACCCACACCATTCTTCACTTCCTACAACAATCTTATTTTGCGTCATTTATTTGGTATTCTTTCCAATTGTTTTGCAAGGTATCGAAAACTAACGAAATACAGCTATAGATGCCTTTAGGGGTATATCAGAAAGAAATTTTTCGATTTCCCAAAACTTTTTGTTGCAAAATACCACAAAAAGGTGAGAGATTATTTTCAACAATGATTTACCTTTGCATAGAACCATTCTAAATAAGTGAAACAACCTTTTGTACATAATAACATTAACTATTTTCTTAAAGAATTTGTCTTGACATGTGACTCTTGTTCTTGCGACAAAAAGAGCAAATGCTGTAAAAAGTTCAAGAAGAAAGGCGTGCATTGTAAGAAATGTCCCAAAATCTAGTTTTGAGCATTGAGCAATTTTTTATCGAATTGGTCAAAAGACCACTAAAGTCGAAAGTCAATCTTCATTCCCAACTTTCTTTTAATTTTGTTCCATGAAATGGTTGATTCTACTTTTCGTCTACTTTTCGACATTAAACTCTTTTAGTCAAGAAAATAAAGATTATTGGTTTGAAACACAAGGATTAGTCGTTGTAACATCTTTTCAAAACGAAGATATATTCGCTGGTGTAGGGTTTTACTTTAAACCTTGGGAAAAATGGTTGTTTGAAGGTGATTTTCTTCTGGGCATTAGAAGAACTTTTTTTCAGCAATCCAATTTCTGGTGGGTTACATTGGGCGGACAGCGCGATTTCCTCAAAAGTGAAAAAATGTTTTTTGGCCCTTCAGCTCAATTAGGAACTGGTTTTGTCGATTTAGACAAAGAAGAAAATTTCCATAATTATTATGATGTCCGACTCGGTTACTATTTTTCGGTGGGGAACAAATTTCACTTTTTTCAAAGTTCGTATTATGGTATTCGTCAGCTAAGCCTGAACAACAAATCAAAGGGGTATTTTTTTCCAGGATATTCCTTTCAAATGGGTTTGAAATATGATTTATAGATTTTTAATACTGATCTCTTTCGTCGTTTTGTCTTGTAAAAAAGAGGAGTCAACTTCTATCTTAATCATCGGCCATGGAGGCATGGGAATTGAGTTTTCAGGTAGCGTCTATGTTGATAATTCGAAAGAAGCCATTCAACTATGTTTTGATATGGAAGGTACCGATGGTGTTGAAATTGACGTTCATTTGTCCAAAGATGGTGACTTATGGGCATATCACCCAGATGACCTTTCCGAAAATACCAATAGTTCGGGTTGCATTGAAAATCTGCTTCTTCAAGATTTGGAAGATTTGAAATACAAAGGTCTGAGAAAAGAAAGACTCGTTCGATTGAAAGACATGAATCTTCAACATGCCGATAAACGAATCTTATTGGATCTTCGCCATTTCAACAGCTGCAACGGTTCAACAATCGACGTAAATGATATGATTTTGGCTTTGAATGATTTGCCAGAATATTTGAAAAATCCTTCGCGAGTAAGAGTGATTACTCGAAACCCATATTGGATATCTCATATAATTAACGCTGGTTTTAAGGTGATCTATGCTAATGACATAGAGTCCGAAGTAAATGAGGCGCAACAAATTAACCCACAATTGAATGGAGTAATTATGAAAAACTCGGATATTTCCAAAGCTCAGGTGACTAATTTTAAAGCGCAAGGACTCACAGTATTCATTTACGAAGTACGGTCGCCAAAAGCTTTGAAAGAAATACGTGATAAAGATCCAGATGGTGTGTTGAGTGATGATGTTCAAGGAGCAATAATAGAATTAAAATAATTCGTAATAAAACGGAATGGCAAAGAAAAAATTAGGTTTCGTATATAGCACCAATCCAAATGCCGGTTGGGATTACGATCAAGAACAAGAATTCGATTCAGTCGAAAATTCCGAACAGAAACTGTATGTTTCTATCGATCGAAAAAATAGAGGCGGAAAAGAAGTGACACTTATCGAAGGATTCAAAGGTCCTGAGGAGGAACTGAAAGATTTAGGTAAAACTTTGAAATCGAAATGTGGCGTGGGTGGCTCTGCAAAAGCAGGTGAGATTATCATTCAAGGGAATTTCAGAGATAAAATAATGGATTTATTGAAGCAAATGGGCTTTCAAGTGGTTCGAAAAGGAGGGTGAAAAAGTCCGATTCTTTAATACCTATGGCGAAACTATGAAAAAAAATTTTGTAGAGAACCGAACTTTTACCAAAAACAAATGATAACCCTGAAAACTATTATAAGGTAGCTTGCATATCTCTAAAGTACTGAACTTTTATATCCGCTTTTTCAGAAAAGGGTGAAGTGTGATAACGTTTGAGTGAAATGAATGTTCTAGTGTTTTTGTGATTTAGCTGCACTCCTCCAAGGGGGGGGAGAAAAATTTCCGCCTATCTTTTAATCCATTCCAACAATAAAATCTATATTTGTTCCTGATGGAAAATCAAGTTATCCTCAATGCAAAGCAGGTCGAGTTGACAATCAGCAGACTTTGCCATCAATTGATTGAAAACCACGGCGATTTTTCAGAATCCATTCTCATCGGATTGCAGCCCCGCGGCATCAACGTCGTAACCCGATTAAAAGCTCGTCTCGAAGAAATTCTCGGTAAAGAAGTGAAATGTGGTAATCTAGACATTACTTTTTATCGCGACGATTTTAGGAGAAGAGAAAAACCCATCATTCCAAGTACAACGAACATCGACTTTTCAATTGAAAATAAGAAAATCGTTCTCGTAGATGATGTGCTTTTTACCGGTAGAACAATTCGTTCGGGAATGGAAGCGCTTTTGGCATTCGGACGTCCCCAACAAGTGGAATTATTGACAATGATAGACCGCAGATTCAAACGACACCTGCCGATTCAAGCTGATTATGTAGGTAAAACGGTGGATACTATGGTCTCAGAACGCGTGTCTGTCGAATGGGAAGAAACAGAAGGAATAGATAGAGTACTCTTATTTAATCAGGAAGACAATGGATAATTTAAGTGTAGAACATTTGATTGGTATTCGGGACTTAACAAAAGCAGATATCGAATTGATTTTCAAAACTGCTGAGCAGTTTAAAGACGTCATCAACCGTCCAATAAAAAAAGTTCCTTCACTTCGAGATGTTACCATTGCCAATCTGTTTTTTGAAAACTCAACGCGCACAAGACTCTCATTTGAATTAGCTGAGAAAAGATTGTCTGCAGATGTAGTCAATTTCAGTGCATCGAATAGTTCTGTGTCTAAAGGTGAAACTTTGGTTGATACTGTAAATAACATCTTGTCCATGAAAGTGGACATGGTGGTCATGCGTCACCCTAACCCAGGTGCAGCGAAATTTCTATCCGATAGAATTGATGCGAAAGTGGTCAATGCAGGAGACGGAACGCATGAACATCCGACGCAGGCATTATTGGACGCATTTACTATACGCGAGAAATTAGGAACCTTAGAAGGAAAAAAAGTCGTTATCGTTGGAGATATTCTTCACTCGAGAGTGGCACTGTCAAATATTCTTTGTCTTCAGAAATTAGGCGCCGACGTGATGGTTTGTGGTCCAACAACACTCATCCCGAAGCACATTGATAAGTTGGGCGTAAAAGTCTCTTATAACCTTCGGCATGCCCTAGAATGGTGTGATGTGGCGAATATGCTGCGGATTCAATTGGAACGACAAGATATCAAGTATTTTCCTTCGCTACGAGAGTATTCCATGTTGTTTGGATTGAACAAAGAAATTTTAGATTCTTTGTCCAAAGAAATTGTTGTGATGCATCCTGGCCCAATTAATCGAGGCGTAGAGATAACGAGCGATGTAGCGGATTCGAAGCAAGCTGTTATTCTCCAACAAGTGGAAAATGGAGTGGCAATTCGAATGGCTGTCATTTATTTATTGGCTGGGAAAATCGAGCGACAATAAATTTTTGTTATTTTTGATTAAAACTAAACGATCACACAGAATGAATTTCGAAACCAAAGTAGAGCAATACGGTGCAACATTAATTTCAAACGTAGATCGATTGAATGCACAAAATGCTTCAGAACTCAAAGCAGAGTTGGTTTTGTTGAACAATAAAGGCATCAACAACATCATCGTTGATTTGTCTGAAACGAAATATTGCGATTCTTCTGGATTAAGTGCCTTGCTTATGGGTAATCGTCTGTGCAAAGATACGAGCGGTAAGTTTATTCTATGCGGACTTCAGAACAATGTCATGAAAATGATCAAAATTGCCCAATTGGATAAAGTATTGTTGTTCGAAGAAAATCATACAGCGGCAATTTCTACTATTAAAGCGTGAGTTTCTATGTTCAGTTTTTAGGAACTGGCAGTGCATTGCCAACGGCACGACAACACCCAACTTCTCAATATATTTTTTGCCAGAATCGTCATTTTTTAATGGATTGTGGCGAAGCTACGCAGATTCAATTGCGGATTCGGAAAGTGAAAATCCAAAAACTGGACGCTATTTTCATCTCTCATCTCCATGGCGATCATTATTTCGGTTTGGTTGGACTACTTAGTTCCATGCATTTATTGGGAAGAAAAAAACCGATTGCCATATACGGACCTGAATTATTGCAGAAAATTGTTCGACTTCAATTAGAAATAGCTGGTGCTCGATTGGCCTATGATTTGATTTTTCAGCACATTGCAGATGATTTTGAAGGAGTCGTTTATGAAGACAATGTGATTAAAGTTTCGACTTTCAAGCTAAAACATAAAATTCCAACCCACGGTTTTGTCTTCCGAGAAAAGGAAAAAGAACGTTCCCTTTTGGTCGAAAAATTTAAAACTAGCGGACTGAGTATCCAACAAATCCCAGATTTAAAACGAGGGAAAGATGTGGTGGATGAAAAAGGGGAGAGGCACTCTTTCAAGAAATATACGCGAAAACCAAAACCACGCTTTTCTTATGCTTTTTGTTCGGACACGGCGTATTCTAAAAACACGATTAAATGGATAAAAGGCGTGGACGTTTTGTACCACGAAGCGACTTTTACCAAAAAGGACAAGGAACGTTCCGTACAAACCAAACACAGTACTGCAACAGAAGCTGCAACTGTGGCTAAGGAAGCTGAAGTAGGGAGATTATACTTTGGGCATCTTAGCGCTCGGTACGATAATGCAAATCAACATTTGTTAGAGGCTAGAGCCATTTTTCCAGAAAGTTTTGAGGCCGTTGAAGGGGATGTTGTTAAACTTTGACCATTGA
>DGBF01000153.1:0-8470 GCA_002384725.1 Flavobacteriales bacterium UBA4011 | reverse complement strand
TTGACCATTGACGTTGACAAAGAGAAAAAATCAACACAAAAAAAACTCCCGATCTTGCGACCGAGAGTTCCACTATAGTGCCTACTTTGATTTATTTCTTAACAGCATCAACAACAGCTTTGAACGCTTCAGGATTGTTCATAGCTAAATCAGCTAAAACTTTTCTGTTTAATTCAATACCGCTTTTGTTTACAGCTCCCATGAACTGAGAATAGCTCATTCCGTGCAAACGTGCACCAGCGTTAATACGCATAATCCACAATGAACGGAAGTTTCTTTTCTTTTGCTTACGTCCTTCGTAAGCGTACAACATACCTTTCTCAACTGCATTTTTTGCAACTGTCCAGACATTTTTTCTTCGACCAAAGTATCCTTTGGCCATCTTCATGATACCTTTTCTCTTGGCTCTTGAAGCAACGTGATTTACCGATCTTGGCATAATTTTGTGTTTTTTTAGTAAGAAGTGCAGCACTATTCCAGCTGACTTTGTACTTTATACTTGGTTAACGTTCCTAATTTAATAACTCGACTCTATCGAATTATTTCATACATAATTGCTGCTTGATATTTGCTTCGTCAGATTTGTGAACCAAACCAGATTGAGTCAAATTTCTTTTCTGCTTTTTTGTTTTCTTCGTCAAGATGTGACTTTTGAAAGCATGCTTTCTCTTAATCTTTCCTGAACCAGTTACTTTGAATCTCTTCTTAGCACTGGATTTTGTCTTCATTTTTGGCATTTTCTCTTTCTTTAATTAAAGTTGAGCACTATATTCTTTACAATTAACAATAATCAATGAATAATTAGTAGTCCATTCATTGTTAATTTTTCATTATTATTTATTCTTTTTCGGGTTGATCATAATAATCATTCGCTTTCCTTCCAATTTCGGCATTTGTTCAACTGCACCCAAGTCAGCCAACTCCTGTGCGAAACGCAAAAGCAAAATCTCACCACGATCTTTAAAAACAATCGTTCTTCCGCGGAAGAAAACGAAAGCTTTCAATTTATTTCCTTCTTCCAAAAACTTTCTAGCGTGCGCTAGTTTGAAATTGAAATCATGGTCGTCTGTATTCGGACCAAAACGAATTTCCTTTAGTACAATCTTACTTTGTTTCGCCTTCAACTCTTTCTGCTTGCGCTTCTGGTTGTACAAAAACTTTTTATAATCCATGATCTTCGCCACGGGAGGATTCGCTTTTGGTGAAATTTCCACTAAATCTAAGTCTTGCTCATCAGCCAATGCCAATGCATCAGATGTTTTCATTACTCTCGGCTCTTCGCCTTCGAATACAACGCGCACTTCGGGAGAGTTAATTCGCCCGTTGATTTTGTGTAATTCTTCTTCCTGTCTTCTAAAAGGTTTTCTTTGCGGTCTTCTCATTAAAATACTTAAGCATTCGTTGTTAATTCAACTTCAATCGTTTCCAATACCAAATCGGCAAATGCTTTAATGGACATTGATCCTTGATCTCCTTCTAGTCTTTGGCGAACTGCAACCTCTTTATTATCAGCTTCTTTCTCTCCAACTACAAGCATGAACGGAATTTTGTTCAACTCTGACTCTCTAATTTTCTTACCTATTTTTTCATTTCGGTCGTCAACGAAGCCGCGAATATCGTAATTTTTTAGCAATTCTAAAACTTTTTCTGCGTACTCGTTGTATTTTTCAGAGATAGGCAAAATGGCAAATTGGTCGGTTGCCAGCCAAAGCGGAAAGTCACCAGCACAGTGCTCTAACAACACAGCAACAAATCTTTCCATCGAACCGAAAGGCGCACGGTGAATCATAACCGGACGATGTTTCGCATTATCCGATCCTGCATACTCCAATTCGAAGCGTTCCGGAAGATTGTAATCGACCTGAATTGTTCCCAATTGCCAGTTTCTTCCCAAGGCGTCTTCTACCATGAAATCTAGCTTCGGACCGTAAAATGCTGCTTCGCCATATTCGATTACAGTTTCTAAACCTTTTTCGGCAGATGCTTCAATAATCGCGTTCTCTGCTTTTTCCCAGTTTTCGTCCGAACCAATGTATTTTTCTCGATCTTCTTTGTCGCGCAAAGAAATTTGAGCCTTGAATTTCTCAAACTTTAATGTTTTGAAGATGTAAAGCACCAAATCAATTACTTTCTTGAATTCGTCTTTTACTTGATCTTGAGTGCAGAAAATATGCGCATCATCTTGTGTAAATCCACGAACTCTTGTTAAACCGTGTAGTTCTCCACTTTGCTCGTAACGATAAACAGTACCAAATTCTGCAAAACGGATAGGCAAATCTTTGTATGAACGTGGACGAGCCTTATAGATTTCACAGTGATGTGGGCAATTCATAGGTTTCAACAAAAACTCTTCGCCTTCGTCAGGCGTGTTTATCGGCTGAAAACTGTCTGCTCCGTATTTCGCATAATGACCTGAAGTCACGTACAATTCTTTGCTTCCAATATGTGGTGTGATTACTTGATCGTAACCTCCTTTTTTCTGTGCTTTTTTCAAGAAGTTTTCCAAACGCTCACGCAAAGCGGCACCTTTCGGCATCCACAAAGGCAAACCTTGACCAACTCTTTGTGAGAAATGGAACAAATCCAATTCTTTCCCTAGTTTTCTATGGTCACGTTTTTTTGCTTCTTCAACCAGCTCCAAATATTCCGTCAACTCACTCGCTTTCGGGAATGTGATTCCATAAATACGGGTCAATTGTTTATTCTTTTCGTCTCCACGCCAGTATGCACCAGCAATTGCCGTCAACTTAACAGCTTTGATTACGCCAGTGTTGGGAATATGCGGTCCACGGCACAAATCAGTGAAATTTCCTTGGGTGTAGAAAGTGATTTCTCCGTCTTCTAAACCATCAATCAATTCCAACTTGTATGGATCTTGTTTCTCCGTAAAATATTTAATGGCATCTGCTTTTGATACCAACTTTCTTTCAAAAGTCAATTTCTGCTTTGCCAAGTCCTTCATTTTTTGTTCGATTTTCGGTAAATCATTCTCCGAAATGGACTGATCCATGAAATCGACATCGTAGTAAAAACCTTTCTTAACGGGTGGTCCAATCGCCAATTTCACGCCCGGAAAAAGCGACTCAATCGCTTCCGCCATCAAATGGGCAGACGAGTGCCACATCGTCGATTTTCCTTCATCATCATTCCAGGTCAGTAGGCTCAAGGTCGAGTCAATTTCAATCGGCATATCTGCGTCCTGAACGACATTGTTGACTTTGGCACCCAATACATTTCTAGCCAAACCTTCTGAAATACTTAGTGCAACGTCCATTGCAGAACTTCCTTTCGGATATTCGCGAACTGTGCCATCTGGAAGAATAATCTTTATCATTTCGTGTACGAACTTTTGGCAAAAGTACAGTTTTTAAGGGAATTACAAGACAGTTTTAGCTGAAAATTAGGTGTGGTATTCGATGTCTGTTTTTTCAGTATTTTTAATGAAGAATTATTATTGAAAACTAAGCGCATCAAAAACCTACTGACATATATTTTTGTGTGGATAAGCTCCGGATTGATTCTGGGTGTTGTTGGATACGGGTATCTGCATTATACAGCAATGGCCTTTGCCGTGATTATTCTGACTTTATTGGTATTGTTTTTTGTGACAAATCGTTTAAAACATCCTAAGATGATACTATACATAACTGCTGCCATGTTCTTTTGTGTTGGCATACAGTTAATGGATAAATCCACAGAAGATATTTATGACTATTCTTTAGAAATGGATTATAGTCAAGGAGATATATATCGTGCAGAAGTTTTAAGTATTTCGAGTTCAACTAAAACATGGAACAAGGCAATTTTAAGGGTTAATGGAGTGGAACATTTCGGATCAATTAAACCGATGAATGAAAATGTCCTCTTCTTCGTTCGAAATGAAATTGAAGATGTGGAAATTGGTGATCAGTTGTATTGCACTGCACATATTTTCCCTATTGAAAACAACAATAATCCAGGTGAATTTGATAGCGAAACATTCTGGAAAACGAAAGGGATTACTCAAATGTCCTTTTTGTATCCGAGTGGTTATATGACGAAGGCAAATCATTTGAATTTTTTGGAGAAGTGGTTTGTGAACTTGGACCGATCTCTAAGTTCATTGTTTGAAACCAAACTTAAACCTGAGGCAGTTGGAGTTGCAAAAGCAATTATACTTGGCGATCGTGACCATCTGGATGCCGAGGCTCTGCGTTCTTTCGGAAATGCAGGAGCAATGCACGTACTTGCAGTTTCTGGGCTTCATGTGGGTTTGATTTTGACGATGCTCATCTTTTTCTTTTCACGGTTCCCCAAATGGATTTCGAAATATAGAGCTACAGTTTTGGCGCTTCTAATCATTTGGTTTTACGCCTTGATAACTGGATTTTCCCCTTCTGTTTTTCGAGCTGTTGTCATGTTTTCTATGTTGACCTTGGCTAAGATTTCAGGACGAGATTACAATCCGATTAATGTACTTGCCGCTTCTGCTTTTGTACTTGTTATTTGCGATCCAGTATTGGTTTTTGATTTAGGCTTTCAATTGTCTTATTTGGCCATGCTGGGAATTTTCGTTGTTTATCCCTCTATCAAAAAGGCACTTTATTTTAAATCAAAAATACTTCGTTGGATTTGGGAAGGAACGAGTGTAGCACTCGCGGCACAACTCTTTACTTTTCCTTTAGTTCTCTATTGTTTTCATCAATTTCCGAATTATTTTCTACTGTCCAACATTGGATTGATGGTGTTCACGAATATCATTTTGGTTGTTGGTGTCTTGTTTATCGTATTGCACAAAATTCCCATTGTTTCTTTTGGAATGGCAGGCGTGCTGTCCTTCTTGGTTTTGGGCATGTTCTATTTTGTTCAATGGATAGATCATTTGCCTGCATCCGTTGCAAAAGGTTTTGTTTTTCCGGTCTGGGAAGTGCTCTTGCTTTATGGTGGAATGGGATTCCTAGTTTATCTTTTTGCAGCGAAGAAAAAGTGGCGATTCGAAGCAACTGGAATAGTATTGGTCGCAGTCTGTGGGCTGCTCGTTTTCCAGCGAATGAAAGTGAAATCGAAAGATGAATTTGTGATTTTTAATTCGACCTATCTCACGATGGCATTGAAATACGGGGATAAAATATATTGTTTCTACGAGAACGACGATTTCATTGGGAAGTCAATGGAAGAGCNNGTTTTTAGAATACCATTTAAACACCAAATACGATTTAAATGATAACCATCCCAGTGAGACTCATAACCATCATGCTTTAAAGATCGTTTAATTTGCAAAGGTATATTTACCTGAAACCTATGAAAAAACCAAAGAAAGTGAAATCGAATATATCAAACTGGACAATGATAAAGAAACGATTTTAAAAGCGAAAAATTTACATTTCAAATGTCGGTTTGAAACGAATCATTATAACGTAAACCTAAATGGAAAACACATTCAATTGACGAAGTTCCTGTCCACCAAAAACATGGAAACTACTCCAGATATTAACGTATTCATGCCTTGGTTGAATGATACGCGTGATCCTGTTATCCAATTGAAAAAAGGAGCGTTCGTTTATGAATTTTAGCGGTCTACAACAAGCTCTTCAAAGTAACTCGATAGTACGTATCAACCTGATAAACATAACGTAAAGTAGTGCTCAATCCATTATTGATTTTCTTGAAACTATACACAACTTGATAACCCATTATTTTGGTTTTTCCATCAACATCCGCAATCAGTTCTTCCATGCTTTCGAACGTCTGACCAATAGGCGAGTTGGTCAGATTTTTTTTAGCATCGTTTGCGATGATTTGTTTCAACACAGCAGTTGGGTCGAGTGATCCGGCAATTCGAGCGTTTTTCAGAACCTCAAGGGTGTGATTCAAAAAAACATCTTTCGAGTCGCCTTTAAATTCTGCCATTTTCGTTTTGTAGCGCTCGTAGAATTCTCTTTCTATAACAGCTGGCGCATAACCAGGATGAAGAAATGATTCTTCGAAAGTGAAGATCTTAAACTCTTCCAAATTCTTTGGGTCGAGATTGTTACTGGCATTTATTTCTGAATTCAATATTTTATGATCCTTGTTTGTTTCAAGAACAGCCGAGTAGATCGTCAATTCACCATTCTTCGTTACACTGAATAAATGATCTTCCAAGTACAAAATAGGCGTGGAGTCATTCAGGGCAATTTGGCGTTGAATCTTAATAGTTTCCTCCAGTGCTGTGTCTCGTTTACCTTCTCTTTCCATCTTATATTTAATGGCATAAAGCGAATCCAATTGAATGTAACTGGATGGTTTCATCGTTTTCGATTGTCCCCAAGCGATATCCTTATAGATTAAACTATCTTTCTCAAAAGTTTCTTTTAAGGAAGTTTGAATGGCAGCTCGTCTATCAGAAGTGAGACTAATGGGCGTTGGAGGTGCCGTATATTGGATGCCACAAGACGCTATAAGGGTCAGAATCAGAATTGAGAATATACTTTTTATCATAAGTGGCTGCTGTTTTATTAAATCATTTTGCACAAAAAACAGACCAAAAATAATGGAATAATAGATTTCACACCAGAAAGATTTATTCTTGGACTGCTAAGTGATTATAAAAAAGGCTTAAAATCGATGTTTATAGAGCTGAATCGGTCTAACTTCTTTATTTTTCCGCTTCGAATTAAAATTAAGTAAAGAATAGAATATACTGAATGCCTTTAAGATTAGCCACTTTTATCGTCCTTTTATTGCTCCCTGTCATACTTTCGGCGCAACGCGAATACACGATTGAAAAAGCAGTTGATGAAATTAAAATTGATGGTGAACTCATTGAATCGTCATGGATAAACGCGCAGCGAGCAGATTGTTTCATTGTTAATTATCCAGATTTCGGAAGTGACCCTTCCTTCAATTCCGAGTTTTTTGCGACGTACACCGACGAAGCGTTTTATTTTGCGGGAATAATTTATGATAATCCTGATTCCATAAGTTACATGCTTTCGCAACGCGATAATTTTGGAAATGCCGATTGGATAGGAATTTCAATCGACACCTATGGTAATAAATTAAATACCTTCAACTTTTATATCACAGCTTCTGGTGTAGAGTTGGATGCTGCACAAGAAATTGGCAATGAAGATTTTAGTTGGAATGCAGTATGGAAAAGCCAAGTGGTAAGAACTGTTTATGGTTGGCAAGTAGAGGTGAGAATTCCTTATGCCGCTTTGCGCTTCCCGAATAAAGAGATTCAAAATTGGAACGTCAACTTTGCAAGACAAATCCGTCGAAAAAGAGAGATGTCGTTTTGGAACCCTGTAGATCCTGAAAAATTTGGTGAGTTAACGCAACTCGGAAAATTGAACAATCTAAAAAATATAAAACCGCCATTGCGACTGGCATTCTCACCTTATGCAATTTCGTATTTGGAAAGTCGATACGATCCAAGTTCTAAAAGCCAGGTTAGCCAATCTCGACTTGTAGGCGGAATGGATTTGAAGTTGGGACTAAACGAGGCATTCACATTAGACATGGCACTTGTTCCTGATTTTGGGCAAACGGTTTCCGATAATCAAATATTAAACCTTGGCCCTTTCGAAGTGCAATTTGCTGAAAATCGCTCATTTTTTAAGGAAGGGACTGAGCTTTTTGGAATTGGTGGTTTGTTTTATTCACGCCGAGTAGGAGGCAATCCTTTCTATGGTGATCGAGCTTTTGATTTGGATGAAAGCAAGGGGGAATATCTTACCGAGAATGCTACGCAAGCTCCATTGTACAATGGTTCCAAAATTTCGGGCCGCACAAAAAATGGACTAGGTATTGGCTTTTTTAATGCAGTAGAAGGCAGAACCACAGCGACAATAAAAGATAGTTTGGGCAATTCTAGAACGGTAGAAACCAATCCTTTGACGAATTACAATGTTTCGGTTTTCTCACAGAATTTAGTCAACAATGGACGAATTGCCGTGATAAACACCAATGTTACTCGCGAAGGATCTGCTCGCGATGCGAATGTGAGTGCAATTAGTTCTAGTTTATTTTCAAAGGACAGAGACTATAACCTTCAAACAGAATGTAAATTGTCTACAATTATGGACAATGGCACCACCACTTTTGGTCATAATTTCTTTAATTATTTTGGAAAAGTACAAGGGAAATGGACCTATGGGACGTGGTATTATGAGGGAAGCGATACATACGATCCGAATGATTTAGGTTTTTTGTATAACAACAATAAACGTGGAGTTGGGGCTGAATTGAATTGGAATGGGTACAAACCAAAAGGACGATTTTTAAGAAGATGGTCGAGTGTTAGTATGGAATATGAAGAACTGTTTTTTCCGCGTTTGTTCAACTATTTCAGCGTGTATGGTAAGTACAATTTTACTTTTAAGAATTTTATGACATGTGGTTTGAACGCGAATTCAAGTCCCTTTGGGAGTGTCGACCATTTTGAGTCACGTCAATTCGGAATTCCTTTAAATTTTGATCCGAATGTAAAAGTAGGCGGATGGATTTC
>DGBF01000040.1:37343-37591 GCA_002384725.1 Flavobacteriales bacterium UBA4011 | reverse complement strand
GTACTGCTGCTGGTGTCAGCTTTAGCTTAAAACAAGTGATTCAAGGCTGGACAGAAGGTATTCCAAAGTTCAACGAAGGGGGAGAAGGCATTTTGCTAATTCCATCTGCTTTGGGATATGGCACAAATTCAAGTGGTTCAGTACCTGAGAATTCTGTTTTGATTTTTGATGTTAAGTTGATAGAGGTGTTGTAAGAGTTATATTATTTTTAATCGGAGATTAAATTTACCGCAACAACCCCGCTCGTC
>DGBF01000040.1:0-37194 GCA_002384725.1 Flavobacteriales bacterium UBA4011 | reverse complement strand
CCGCTCGATACAATCTCAAATCGTCCCAACTTATATCTTCACCTGCTTGTTCTTTCAATTCAGTGAGATTTTTTGCGTCATCGATATCAATTCGGTCATCCAACAGCTCCAAAACTTCAGCCGAAACAACATCATCCACTTCGATTTTTTCGAGCATGATTAATTTTTCAAAATGACCGTAGATCGTTCGTTCTGATAGCTTTCGTTTTTTAGCAATATCTGAAATTGAAATACCTTCCCTATATAAATCCAAGGTTTGATCGAAAGTAGAGACTTTCTGTTCCTTTTTCCCCTTGGATTTCTTTGTTGTCTTTTGGCGCATGAAAACATCATCGTCAAAGTCATCCGCAACGGCGAACATATCGCCGTTTTTCAATAATTCCTGACGAATGGCCTCCGTTTTGGTCCATTTAAAGTTTTGAATTTCTGGAATTTGAAATGATTCCTTCGTGAGGCTCATCCCATTCACATTTGCTTCCAAAATGATTTTACTTTTCTTGAGATGAAGGATTACCCCCAGCAATGATTCTTCCAATTCATAGATCTCGTCTTGATAATCTTTTACTTTCGACAGCCGACTCAATTCTCCAATTTTTTTCAAGACGGAAGAGTAGACTGAAACAAAAACAGGTAAAAAATAATCTGTTGCTGCAACCGTACGCTCCAAAATGTAATTCTTGTCTATTTTTTGTTGAGCAAATTGGTTTTGAATGAAATTTCTAAATTTTCGAGCTGGCTCAAGGGTGTTTTGAATGATCTGTTTTTGAAGCGCTGCCCAAGAATGGTTCTTCGCTTTTTCTGATTTTTTAGCTGCCGCCATGTAACTCACTTCATGCGACTGCCATTGACTAGCCAGTTCGACCCAATCAAATGTCCCTTGTAAAGTGTCGAATAGAAAATTGTTACTCGTTGTTTCCAAAAAGGCGGGTAATTTGTCCAGATTATCGCCTTGTGAGGAATACTGAACGATCTTTTTATCGTTTTGTAATCCATTCACTTTCATGGGAGAAAGCAGAACCAAACCTTCCAACGAACGCAGTCTGGAAAGTGCGACGTACGCTTGTCCGGGGGCAAAAACACGCGAAACTTCTAATACAGCCTTATCGAAGGTTAAACCTTGACTTTTGTGAACTGTGATCGCCCACGCCAATTTCAATGGATACTGAACAAACGTTCCAACCACTTCTTCTTCGATTTCTCCAGTATCCGAATTTGTGGAATATTTTACGTTCTCCCATTCATAAGGATCTACTATGATAACTTTTTTATCTTCAACACATTCTACTATTATTTCGTCTTTATCTAGTTTGGTAACTACCGCCATTTTTCCGTTGTAAAATCGCTTCTCAAGGGTTAAATCATTTTTGATAAACATCACTTGCGCACCAATTTTCAATTCCATCGTTTCATCCAAGGGATACAAATTGTTGGGAAAATCATCTACTACCTCAGCAAGAAACTTTGTTGATTTACCTTTCAAGGCTGCTAAGGCAGAAGCGTTCATTTCATCGGCTTTTGCATTGTGGGTGGTTAATGTAATGTAGCCTTCTTCTTTCGTTGGATCAAAATTTGGCTGAACGTGTTTGTTTAATTTTTCTATATCTTGTGATGTTAATGTGTTGTTTCTTAAGTGGTTAAGTATTTGAATAAAGTCATCATCTTGCTGACGGTAAATTTTACTCAGCTCAATATATAGTGGCGGTTTTTCTTTCATCACCAGCGCATTGAAGAAATGAATGCCTGAATAATACTTGTGTAGAATCGACCATTCTTGCGGTTTCATAATCGGGGGCAATTGAAACAAATCTCCAATGAAAAGGACTTGAACACCACCATATGGCTCGTTGATATCGCGGACATTTCGCAAGGTCCAATCTATAGCGTCTAGCAAATCTGCTCGCAGCATACTCACCTCGTCTATAATCAACAATTCAAGATTCCGCATAATTTGTTTACGTTCCTTATTCATCTTAAAATGACGAATTAAGCTTCGTTTTGATTCCATTTTTACAGAGCCATTAACTTGAAAATCTTCGTTGAAATCTGGAATAAATCCAGCGAAGGGCAATTGGAAAAATGAATGGATGGTTACACCGCCAGCATTTAAGGCTGCAATTCCCGTTGGAGCAACAATTATCGTTTGTTTGTGCGTTGATTCCACAATATGGCGCAGAAAGGTCGTCTTTCCTGTACCCGCTTTACCCGTCAAGAATATAGGTTGTGATGTTTGATGAATGAATTTTTCAGCAAAATCGGTTGCTTGGTTCATGTTATACTTCGCTTTTCTTATTTAAGTTAGTGAAAATTATGGGATGGATTTAAAATCGAAAAGAATAGTACTCATTTTTTCTTCAGAACCGAACTTTCTTCTTGTTTGCCTTCTGATATTTTTTACAACGACCTCAGCAGTTCTTTTGCTAGGCCTTCCTACTTTTTTCTTTATTAATAGGGCTTCCAATTATTTAAAGCTATTTATACCTGCGTTCACGTTCTCAAATTACATTCCAGATTGCTACTCATCGCACGAAACAATTGTTTTTCATTACACAAAAAAACGCCAGTTATTTGACTGGCGTTCAGGATTTTTCGTTTTAAAAATGAATATCAATACTTGAAAGTATCCATAAATGCAGTTGTGAAATTTCCTTTATTGAAATCTTCGTTTTCCATCAATTTTACGTGGAACGGAATAGTCGTTTTAACGCCCTCGATGATGTATTCACCTAAAGCACGTTTCATTTTCAAAATTGCTTCGTCACGTGTACGTGCGACAACAATCAATTTGGCAATCATTGAATCGTAAAACGGTGGAATTGTGTATCCAGCGTGAACGTGAGAATCAATACGGATTCCATGACCACCGGGGCAATGGTAATCTGTAATTTTTCCTGGAGAAGGACGGAAACCGTGATCCGGATCTTCTGCGTTGATACGACACTGAATAGCGTGCATCATTGGGTAATAATTCTTTCCAGAAATCTTTTCGCCAGCGGCCAACTTGATTTGTTCTTTGATTAAGTCAAAATTGATGACTTCTTCCGTAATTGTGTGTTCTACTTGGATACGTGTATTCATTTCCATGAAGTAGAAATCACGGTTTTTATCGACCAAAAACTCAACTGTTCCAACACCTTCATATTTAACGGCTTTGGCAGCTTTAATTGCCGCTTCCCCCATTTTTTCACGAAGCTCTTCCGTCATAAAAGGAGAAGGAGTTTCTTCAACCAATTTTTGATGACGACGTTGAATGGAACAATCTCTCTCAGATAAATGACAAGCATTGCCGAATTTATCGCCGGCAATTTGAATTTCAATATGACGAGGTTCTTCAATGTACTTTTCCATGTACAAACCATCATTTCCAAACGCAGCAGCCGATTCTTTCCGCGCTGAGTCCCACAATTCTTCAATATCTTCTTCTTTCCAAACGATACGCATCCCTTTTCCACCACCACCGGCAGTGGCTTTCATGATTACGGGATAAACAATTGCTTTCGCTTGTTTTTTCGCATCGGCAACATCTTTCAACAACCCAACAGAACCTGGAATACACGGTACTCCAGCTTTTATCATGGTTGCTTTTGCATTTGCTTTGTCACCCATACCTGATATTTGCTCAGGTGTAGCGCCAATAAACTTGATACCGTTCTCTTGACAAACTTTTGAGAATTTTTCGTTCTCAGAAAGGAAACCGTAGCCGGGATGAATCGCATCAGCATTAGTGATTTCGGCCGCTGCGATGATATTTGGTATAGATAAATAAGATTTTGCACTTTCCGGAGGGCCGATACAAACCGCTTCATCTGCAAAGCGAACAGGTAAACTGTCTTTGTCTGCAGTGGAGTATACGGCAACCGTTTTAATGCCCATTTCTTTGCACGTACGAATGACGCGTAAGGCTATTTCTCCTCTATTGGCAATCAATATTTTTTTAAACATGCCTTAATTTTTTGATTGAATATTTCTATTCGATTGTAAAAGTCTTATGCTGGTTCAACCAAGAACAATGGTTGGCCGTATTCAACTGGAGTTGCATCGTCAACTAAAACCTTAACGATTTTCCCTGTGATCTCTGCTTCAATCTCGTTGAATAATTTCATCGCTTCGATGATACATACTGTGTCCCCAAGGGCAATTGTGTCCCCAACATTGACAAATAAGTCTTTGTCTGGCCCTGATGAACGGTAGAAAGTTCCAATCATCGGAGATTTAATCTCAATCAGGTTCGACGCTACTTCAGGAGCTGCTGCTGGAACTGCTGGTGCCGCCGCTGGAATTGCCATCGGAGCAGGAGCCGCTGCTTGAACAATAATCGGTTGGTCGTTAATTCCACCTTTCGATTTCAATTCTGATTTGATTGTGATTTTGAAGTCCTTCTTTTCGATTTCTACTTCACTCACCTGCGACTTGGCAACGAATTTTATTAAATCTTGTATTTCTTGAATATTCATTTTAGCAATTTTAATAAGCGTTTAAAAGTACAAATAATTATCTTTTTTAATAGGCCCACTTTAAATAAACAGCGCCCCAGGTAAATCCTCCTCCGAAAGCCGAAAGGATAATGTTGTCCCCTTTTTTCAACTGAGATTCATAGTCCCACAAACAAAGTGGCAGTGTTCCTGCAGTTGTATTTCCGTATTTCTGAATGTTGATCATCACCTTTTCTGGAGGTAAACCCATTCGATTTGCAGTAGCGTCAATTATTCGGAGGTTGGCTTGATGAGGAACTAACCAATCTACATCATCACTAGTAAGATTGTTCTTTTCCATTATCTGAGCTGAAACTTCCGCCATGTTTGTCACGGCAAATTTGAAAACTTGTTTCCCTTCTTGCTTTACGTAATGTAATCTTTCGTCTACTGTTTTGTGGCTTGGTGGGTTGATTGATCCACCACCTGGTTGAACCAAAAAATCAACTCCTGACCCGTCAGAATGCAGCATGAAATCTTGAAGTCCCATTCCTTCTTCGTTTGGTTCCAACAAAACTGCACCAGCACCATCACCAAAGATGACACAAGTCGTTCTATCTTCGTAATCGATAATGGAAGACATCATATCGGCTCCTACGACAATTACTTTTTTGTATTTACCTGTTTCGATAAATTGTGACCCAGTCGCCAAAGCGTATAGAAATCCTGAACAAGCTGCATTGGCATCAAAACTCCAAGCGTTGGTCATACCACACTTGTTTGTTACCAAATTTGCTGTGCTTGGGAAAGGATAATCTGCTGTTACTGTTCCAACGATAACTAGATCAATATCAAGTGGATCAATGTTTTTCTTTTCCAATAGAGCGGTTACTGCACGAGCGGCCATATCCGATGTAGCACCATCTTTCATGATGCGTCTTTCTTTTATTCCCGTTCGGGATTGAATCCATTCATCAGAAGTATCTACTATTTTAGATAACTCCTCATTGGTCATCACATATTCAGGAAGATATCCGTGAACTCCTGTGATTGCTGCAGTAATTTTACCCATATTTTTTAATTGAATGCAGCATTGATTTTGCTCGCCAATTCAGACTGAGCGACCTCATGTGCATGAATTATCATGTTTTTTACGGCAATATCATTCGAAATACCATGTCCGATTATCACGTTGCCTTTGACGCCCAAGATAGGAGTTCCACCGTAATTTTCATAGTTAAATCGTTCGAAATAGTCGTCTTTGATTCCCCGTTGCTTTAACAAACTATAAATTCCTTCGGCTTCTTTGAGCACTATATTTCCTGTAAATCCATCACAAACGATTACGTCTGCTGTGTCAGAAAATAAATCTCGTCCTTCAACATTACCTATGAAATTCATCGCTTTTTCTTCACGCAAAAGAGCATTTGTTGAAATTGTAACCATGTTGCCTTTCTGATCTTCTTCCCCTATGCTCAATAAGGCTATTCGTGGATTGTCGATCTGATAGACATTCTTGGCATAAAGTGCACCCAACTTTGCGAATAAAACCAAGGTTTCTGGTTTGCAATCGGCGTTTGAACCAACATCCAAAAGAATAGATTGCTTACCTGTGATTTGAGGGAGCGTAGATGTTATACATGGACGCGTAATCCCTTCTATTGCCCCAATTTTAAACAAGGAACCAATCAACATTGCGCCGGTATTACCCGTACTTGCAAAAGCGTTAATCTTTTCCGTGTTCAATAAATCAAACCCTACCGCGATAGAACTATTTGGTTTTGAAGGAATTGCCTTGGTGGGGTGATCATGCATTGTGATGGTGTCAGGTGCATGAATAATTTCAAAATCAGCGGGATTTGCCCCCAAAGCAGAAAGGCCACCTAAGATTTGATCTTGGTCGCCTATCAATACTATTTTACTGTCTTGCGGAAGTTGTTTTTGCGCCAATATCGCTCCCGCTATGTTCGCGTCTGGAGCAAAATCACCACCCAATATGTCTATTCCTATCCTCATTTAAGAAGTTGTGTAATACAGCTTATGCTGCAACTTCTTTCTCAGCTACTACTTTACCTTTATAGTACAATTTTCCTTCATGCCAGTGAGCATGGTGGAATAAATGCGGCTGACCAGTTGTTGGGCATGTTGCGATATTATCTGCAACCGCTTTCACGTGTGTTCTTCTTTTGTCTCGTCTCGTTTTCGAGATCTTGCGTTTTGGATGTGCCATTTTAACTATTTATTATTCTTTTTTTAATTCAAATTTTTTATGATCGTCCATGGAGAAATATCATCTTCATCTTCATCATCTTCATCATCGTCCTCATCTTCATCGTCGCTATTCAAATTCACTATGTGTTTTTCCATTGCTGCCTTCATCTCCTCGTTACATTCCCCTTCTGGGTGCAATGCGCGAGACGGTAAAGAAATAATGATAAACTCATAAATGAGATCTTTCACGTCTATTTGATATTCATCGGGATGCAAAATTGTCAGTGAATCGTCTCCGGAATCTTCTGTTCCGAAATTGAAATACTGCATATAATCTGCATTCACGGGTACCTCCAAGGAATCTGTGCAACGATCGCAAGCCGCAACCACTTGTCCTTCAATAAAAAACTCACCAACAAGAATGGTGTCTTTTTTATCTAAAACGAGCTTAACTTGCACGTTGGCATCCTCTATGCCTGAATATTTATACTCTTCAAAGAACGATTGAGCAATTTCAAACTCAAACTCGTGTTTGCCATTTTTTAATCCTACAAAGGGAACCGAAAAGGGACGTTTGGTGTTACTCACTGTCTAAAAAATTGGAGGGCAAAGGTAATGATTTATTCTAAAGAATCTAAAAATTAAAGATTATTTTTAAACTTCATTTACTCCATCTCCGCATTATAATTTCTTCTCTTCTCCTTTACACTAATTTTCAACGGATCTGCACTCGCATCTTTCAGCATTTTTTGCATCCTATAAATATCGATTGCCGCGTAAATCGCTGAACGCATAGATTGCGCCGAAGCTTTGTCTTGACCCGCAATATCAAAGGCGGTGCCGTGATCTGGTGAAGTGCGTACGATAGGCAATCCCGCTGTGAAATTAACACCTTGATTGAAAGCCAAAGCCTTGAATGGTGTTAAACCTTGGTCGTGATACATCGCCAAAATAGCATCGTATTTGTGCAATGATTCTGAACCAAAAAGGCCATCTGCTGGAAAAGGACCGTAAGCAAAAATGTCTTTCGCCTTCGCTGCGTTGATGGCTGGTAAAATAGTTTCTGCTTCTTCTGAACCCATTTTCCCATTTTCACCAGCGTGTGGATTGAATCCTAATACTGCTATTTTCGGGCGTTGAATCCCGAAATCGCGTTGTAAACTTTGGTTCAATGCTTCTAGTTTTTCAGTGATTCTTTCTCTCGTCAAACTTCCACTTACTTCATTCAAAGGTACGTGGCTCGTTACCAATGCAACACGTAAATTATCAGCAATCATCATCATCAATGCTTCTGGAACACCCGACATGTCTGCTAAATATTCTGTATGTCCCGGAAATTGAAATCCAGCTTTGGCAATTGTTTCTTTTGAAATAGGAGCAGTTACTAAAACGTCAATTTTATTTGCCGCTAAATCTTTTGTCGCACCTTCTAGGGATAGAAAAGCGTATTTGCCGCCCGTTTCGTTGATTTTACCGAACTCAATCGTCGGTTCTTCGTCCCAAACTTGGACAACGTTGATTTTTTTTGGTTTTGCTTCGCTCGCATCTTTGCAGCCGTTAAAAACGATTTCATCTCCTTGAATGGATCTACGAATAGTATTCAATGTTTTTGTCGAGCCATAAATTATTGGCGTACATCCTTGTAGAATACGGTTGTCGCTCAGTGCTTTAATGACTACTTCTGGACCAATTCCGTTAATGTCACCTAATGAAATACCAACTTTTATATCGTGAAGGGAGCTATTTTCCTTTTCTTTTTCCATCTGGAATGTTTTTTACAAAAATAAGATTCTCAGAGGAACACTCATGTTAATACCGACTGAGTTTTGTGCATACTGGGATAAAAACTCAGCATTACGCAACTATGCCGGCATTATACTAACTGAATAGCAATAATAAGCACAAGATTGGTCGGCTAATTTCTGTATTCATATGCGAACACTTCCAAAAAGTGAAAACTGCTTTCACCCTTCATGTTTTCTTTGACATGAGCTATTTGAGTCGGTGAAAACTGCATGTTGTTCGTGTACTTGGAAATAGTTCGGGAAAGGAATTCTTTCTCCGAAAACAAGGAATCGATATAACTCGTGCAATATCCGCGTCTATCGTATTGAAACGAGCGTTTGGACTGAAAAGGATAGTCGATGGAGGTGATTTCGGAGATTAAATCTTTCTTGTATTCAAAGTTTTCGACGTTCGATTCCTGATTCGTGTTTTCCACCGAATACGATTTTAACGGACGAAACATACTACCCAAAATAAGCACATCCTCTGCTGCTGGGTGCAATTTTTTATTGATTCGGAATGGGCCCCAGTTCTTGTTTTCATTGATGACAAAAAGTTGTTCCGCTCTTTTTTTCAAAGTAAATTGAATGTAATCAACGCTGAGTTTTTTGACCTCGTACATCGGAATTTCGGTTGATTCCTCCTTTTTTGTTTGAAAACCATCATTCTTGACAATAGTGAACGGTGCGTACCCGATTTTTTCATTCAAACTGCCATATTTTAATTGAACGGTGCTTATTACCTGGTTGTCTCGAGTTAAAACGATTTCTACAAAACTTATTTTCCCTTTTTTGTCAAATTGGTAAGTAACTGTTTTGATAGGTCGAATGGACAAAGAATCAGATTGGTCTATTTGCAGTCCCAAAGGATAAATTTTACGGATAATCTTAGCGATTTTTTTTTCGAGAATCAGCGAATCATTAAACCAATTCGGGAAGGAATATTCTTCTTCAAAAGAGGAGAACAACAACTGATTGTTTATCATAGAATTGGGCCTATGTTTTCCAATCCCGAAATCGTTGACCTTGCTCTTATCACCGCAGGAGGCAAAAAATAAGGAGATGAATAATATGAAGATTAGAATTCGCATATAAGCAAACGTACAAAAATATCCGCAGGAAAATGAATGGAATATTAACCGCGGAGTATCGCGGAGAGTTACGCAGAGACCATGGAGGGTTTAGAGAGTTACTGATGCTCAGCGCTCTCTGCGACTTCTTTGCTTTAGTTTTCAAAGAAAACGCTTTGCGGTTAATAAGACCTCAACATCTAAATTTCGCTACTGCACTCCTTTTGCGTACTTTTGCAAAGTGATAGATGAACGCCCCATAACAGACTGGTTACCAATTACCAAAAAAGAAGCCGATAAACGCGGATGGAATGACTTGGATGTCGTTCTCATTTCTGGTGATGCCTATGTGGATCATCCTGCATTTGGTACTGCCGTGGTGGGACGTATCATCGAGTCCGAAGGATTTAAGATTGGTATCGTGGCCCAACCCAATTGGAAAGATGATCTGCGCGATTTCAAGAAGTTTGGAAAACCGAAGTATTTCTTCGGTGTCACGGCAGGTTGTATGGATTCTATGGTGAATCATTATACGGCCAATAAAAGATTGCGCTCTACGGATGCTTACACCCCAGGCGGACAAGCTGGTTTTCGTCCCGATTATGCGAGTACGACGTATTCCAAAATATTAAAAGAATTGTATCCTGATGTTCCCGTTTTATTGGGTGGAATTGAAGCTTCATTGCGACGCGTAACACACTACGATTACTGGGCAGATAAATTGTTTCCAACTATATTAGAAGATTCTAAAGCAGACATTTTGGTATACGGAATGGGAGATCAACCACTTCGTGAAATATTGAAGTTGCTGAAAAAAGGAGTGCCGTTCGAAAATTTACGGACTTTGAAACAAGTCGCTTTTTTACAAGAAGAAGGGGAAGAATTACCTAGAAACAAGAATTGGGAAACGGTTGAGTTGTCTTCGCATGAGGAATGTTTACAGGATAAAATTAAGTACGCAGCCAACTTTAAGGTGGTTGAGGTTGAATCCAATAAATGGCAAGCCAATCGAATAACACAGAAAATCGGTAACCGAACTTTGGTGATCAATCCGCCCTACAAAACAATGGACGAGAAAGAGATTGATGCTTCTTTCGATATGCCATACACAAGAGCACCACACCCGAAATACAAAAATAGAGGCGCAATACCAGCTTTCGAAATGATTAAGTTTTCCATCAACATGCACCGTGGGTGTTTTGGTGGATGTTCGTTTTGTACTATATCCGCCCACCAAGGTAAATTTATCGCTTCTAGAAGTGAGGAATCTATTTTGAAAGAAGTGGAACAAGTAGTGGCTGATCCAACTTTCAAAGGATATATTTCAGATTTGGGCGGACCATCTGCCAACATGTACAAAATGAAAGGCAAAGTGGAAGCAATTTGCGATCGATGTACGAGTCCGAGTTGTATTCACCCTGTTATTTGCAGCAATTTGGATACTTCGCACAAACCGATGACGGAATTGTACCGAAAAGTAGATGCGCATCCGAAAGTGAAAAAGGCATTTATTGGCTCGGGTATTCGTTACGATTTATTGGTGGATGACTTCAATAAAAACAATGCAGACGGAAATCACGATGAATACATCGAGCAAGTGGTAACACGTCACGTCAGTGGTCGATTGAAAGTCGCGCCAGAACATACTTCCGATGCAACACTTCGCGTGATGCGAAAACCATCGTTCAAATACTTCCATAAGTTCAAAGAGAAATACGAGAAGATTTCCGAAAAACACGGATTGAAACAGCAGTTGATTCCTTATTTCATAAGCTCTCACCCAGGTTGTGAAGAACAGGATATGGCGAATCTTGCTGCAGAAACGAAGGACATGGGATTCCAATTGGAGCAAGTACAAGATTTTACGCCAACACCAATGACCGTCGCAACTGTGATTTATTATGCGGGAGTTCATCCCTATACTTTGAAGCCGATCGAGACAGTGAAGGACAAGGAAGAAAAACTGAATCAACGTAGGTTCTTCTTTTGGTACAAGCGAGAAAATCGTGATTATATCCGGAAGTCTTTGCAAAAAGCGAATCGTCCTGAGTTGATTGAAAAATTATTGGATGAGCCGCAAGCTCTGCATTCTAAAAAACCTGCACTTCCGAATAAGGGGAATAAACCTGTTCCGAAATGGTTGGAGGAGCGAAGAAGGAATGGGAAGAAGTAGTTTGGATCGCCGTTTCGGCTTTTGGAACGTTCCTTTTAGCACTTTTGGCTTTTGGATCGTTCGCAAGCTCACTGTTGGATGTAAGATTTAACGGATTAAATCCAACAACCAATCAACCTTTTTTGAAGATCAAATTCTAAAATTTTTGAACTGAATCCAAAGAAACCCAACACTGCCAAGTACATACATCAAAATATCAATCCAATCACTTGTGTACGGGTGAATGTGACTGTTAAAAGCGGGTAAATACCATTCAAAATAGAGTGTCATTGTTAAGACAAGAAACCCAACTAGCCAAGGCGAAACGGTGATTGAATTGTCCCTTTTGAAAAAGCGCACGAAAATCAAGGCGAAGGTGGCAACTGTTGGAATAAACAACAAATCAGTAAAATGATATTTAAAAAAGTTAGGTGTTCCCTCGAAATAGGTTCGGCAATATCTGGTAAAGAAATATACCGACATTAACGCTAAAAACCACCAACAAAGTTTTTTGTTAACCATTAGGCGAAGCAGCTAAATAAGCAAATAGACCAGCTATTGTCATGAAAATCACCCAAATGGTGTACACAATCTTATATAGAACCCGAATCACTAAAAACCGATTGTTTTTCCATTTATCTAAGAATGTATCAAGCGGGGTTGGGGGAGTATTGATTCTTCGGTTTTCGCGTTCTTCTTCTCTTGCATCTTCTATTATTTCTGGAGAAAGAGTGGTGTTACATTTAGTACAGAAATCCTGATCTGTATTCCAAGTTTTGCAAGAAGGACAGAGGCGTTCAGCGGGCATTTTTTGGTGCTTGAGTGCTAATTTAGTTATTTTCAACCGCAAAGGGGCATAGAACGTAAAGCCCTCTTCGTAAAACCTTTGCGGTCTCTGCTTCTTTGCAGTTATTTTTTCATTAGGACATCCCACACCATATCCGCCGACTTATCCCAAGAAAACATCTTCGCCCGCACCAAACCTTTTTGGCTCAATTCCTTCTTTAAATCAGAATCGCTTGCTATTAATTTCATTTTCTCTGCAATATCTTCCACTGAAAACGGATCACAATACAGTGCCGCCTCACCAGCCACTTCGGGCAAACTTGTTTTATCACCTGAAATAATCGGAACACCACATTGCATCGCTTCCACCAAAGGAATTCCAAAACCTTCGAAATAGGGAACATACACGAAAACATCGGCCGCACCAACAATTTTGGTCAATGTGTCCAGCGGTATATATCCTTTAAAATGGATTCTATTTAATGTTTCTTTCGAAACCCATGTATCCACCTTTTCTCCTTTCCAAAGCGCCGCGCCAATGATTAACAAATCATTTTCGGTTTCAGGTGCTTCCCTGAGAAGGTGCTCATACGCCAGCATCAACCTTTTTAAATTTTTGCGAGGATGGAGCGAACCAACGAATAAGAAATAGGGTTTTTCATCCGAATACGTTTTCCGAGTAGCAAGTATTTCCGATTCTAAAAGTGGCCGAAACTTTGGATTTGTCCCATTCCAAATGGCTGTTATTTTTTCTGTAGTTATACCGTACGTTTTAGCAATATCTTGTTTGGAATACTCAGAAACAGTCAGAATATGCGCCGCTTTTTTTGCAAAACGAGGAAAAAAAGAACGTAAATATTTACGGGCTCCTTTTGGAATGTCTTCAGGGAAATGCTCAAAATTGATATCGTGAATCGTGCCAATCTGTTTTACATTCGTTCTCAATGACAAATAGCCATCCGGAGAAAAGAACACATCAATCTTATGTTTTTTAAGTGCTTTTGGGATGACCCAATCGAACCAAATTCGGAATAAAATTGGATGACGGGCAGGAGGAGAGAGGACTACTTGTGTAACATTATCACCAAATACAAACGAGGAATCAAAAGTACGGTCAAAGAAGAAAACAAACTCATGTTCAGGGTGTTTCTCCGCCAAACGTTTGCAGATTTCGAAGGTATACCAGCCAAATCCTTCCATTTTGTCTTTCAACAAAAACCGTGTATTGATACCAATTCGCATTAAAAATCGTTGATGTAATTCGTTTTTTTCTCGTGTCCAATTGTCGTGTCATCACCATGTCCGCATAATATGACAGTATCATCAGGTAAAGCAAACATAATATCGAAAATTGTTTTCTTGAGCAATTTCATCGATCCGCCAGGCAAATCTACACGACCAAAACTTCCTTTGAAAAGGACGTCACCGTTTACCACAACTTTTTCTTTTTCGTTATAGAAAACCACATGTCCAGGTGCATGTCCCGGTGTATGAAAAACTTTAAATTCCATTTCACCAAATTTTAGGGGTTCTCCACCTTTTAACACCACTGTTGGCGCAGGAGAAGGTTTGTATCCGCCGAATCCGTATAAATTTGCGTAATTCGGCACCGCTTGAAGTGTTGAAATATCATCCATGTGCAAATAAAAAGGCACCGGAAATCGACTCAAAACAAATTGGTTTCCCAATACATGATCAATATGTGCGTGAGTGTTTAAAACGGCATTCACCTTGAGTTTGGTTTTGGCGATATATTTAATTAGCTCATTTTCTTCATAACGATCATAGCAACCGGGGTCTACTATAACGCAATTTCCTTTGGTATCAGAGAGAACATAGGTGTTTTCCTGAAAACCATTGAACGTAAATTTTTTAATCAACATTTCATTTTCTTCTTAGTCACTTTGTCTTTAGACAGGTACAGTAAAATTAACACGATTTTACTAAAAACTCTTCGTGGCATGAACTTTGAATTACACTAAACCTTATCTTTGCTAAAATTTAGAAAAATGAAAAGAATAATTTTTTCACTCGTTGCACTAGCTATATTAAGTAGTTGTGCTGTAAAAATGTCCTTCACAAAAGCATTAAAAGAAGAATACAATTTGACGGATCAATCGATGAAAGATGTTCAGTTTTTCGTGTCTTCAGAAATTATATTGGAACGCTCTAGTTCGAAAGGGTCATCTGGCACAACGCAAGATGGTACTATCGTAAGTACAAGTTCAAAAGAGCAAAACCGCATTATCATTTTGCCTAGAACGAAATGTGTATTAGAAGAAACTGCAGACAATGGTGCGGTGTTGATTCGTTTCGAAACAGGTGCTGGAAAGTACATCACGTTCGCTACTCGTCCAAATATGGATGCAGGTAAATACTATTTTCAAGCAGATTGGAAACAAGGTAAAGGTGGTGAGATTGATTACGGTGATGATGAGAAATATTTTGCTACATCTTCAAGTGGTGAGGCATACTTAATGGTCAAGGTTAAGAAATCGAATAGAACCAAACGAAAAGACAGAGTCGTTAAAGGAATGAAAGTTTAATCAACGAAAGCCATCCAAAAATAGGATGGCTTTTTTGTTTGTAGTAATTTTATAGGAAGAGATTATTATGGCATTATTACACAATCGCGAATTAAGCTGGCTTTCTTTCAATGAAAGAGTGCTACAGGAATCAATGGACAAGAAGGTTCCGTTGGTGGAGCGCATACGTTTTTTGGGAATTTATTCCAATAATTTGGATGAGTTTTATCGTGTGCGAGTAGCCAATTTGCGTAGAATGCAATTGGTCGGCAACTCTAAAATAGATGGCTTCGACGGGAGACCAGAAGAGCTCCTTGAAAAGATAATGTCGGTTGTTATTGCACAACAAAAAAGCTTCGAATGGGCATACCGAAAAATCTTGAATGACTTTAGCCATTGCAATGTTTTTCACATTACCGAGAAGGATTTGACCCTCGAACAGAAAGAGGTACTACAATCTTTTTATGAAGAGAAATTAAGACACGCCATTGTGCCCATTATTCTTGACGAAAACACACCATTTCCACGATTATTGGATTATCGAATTTACCTCGCCGTGAAAATGACCTATACGGAGGATGAAAAAGTGCGCTACGCATTGATTCAAATTCCCACTGAGTTTTCTCGTTTCTATCAAATTAAAGAAGGGGAATATACCAAGATTTTAATGTTGGATGACATCATCCGTCTCAATCTCCGGTCGATATATAGCATTTTTAAATTCAAGAAAATTTCTGCATTCACATTTAAGTTTACCAGGGATGCTGAATTGGATATAGACGACGACATTTCAGTTTCATTTTTCGAAAAAATCGAGAAAAGTGTCAAATTGAGAAAAAAGGGAGACCCTGTTCGTTTTGTTTACGATCAAAAAATGCCCGAAGACTTACTGGATTACCTTTTAAAAGGATTAAAATTAAAAAAAGGGGTCAATACGGTGGCTGGCGGAAAGTATCATAATTTTAAAGACTTCCGATCTTTCCCAGATTTTGGAAATCCAGAGTTTGTATACCCCGAAATGCCTCCTTTGAAACACAGAAGATTGGATCAAAGCCGAAGTGTTTTCAAAGCTGTTTTGGACAAAGATATTTTGCTTCATTTTCCCTATCAGCGATTTACGTATGTGGTTGATTTACTTCGTGAAGCCGCAATTGACCCAAAGGTGAAATCGATTAAACTGAACGTGTATCGCGTTGCGCAAGATTCGCAAATATTAAAAGCTTTGCGTTCGGCCATCAGCAATGGGAAAGAAGTAACCGTAATTTTCGAACTACAAGCACGGTTTGATGAGGTGAATAATTTATTCTGGTCAGAAAGATTAAAAGAAGATGGAGCACATGTGCTTTTTGGTGATCCGAAGCGAAAAATTCACTCGAAACTCTTACAAATTAAACGATTTAAGGAGGACGAAGAACAGGTTGTCAGTTATATCGGAACAGGTAATTTTCATGAAGAAACGGCGAAAGTATATGGCGACCTTGCGCTTCTAACGGCAGATAAAAAAATAGCGCTCGAAGTAGAAAAGGTTTTCGATTTCATTGAAAATGACAAAATCCCCTGCGACTTTCAACATTTGATCGTCTCTCCATTTAATACTCGATCGAGAATAATGGAATTGATCGACAATGAAATCAAAATTGCTGAAGCTGGTAAGAAGGCATTTATTCGAATAAAAATCAATAATCTGGTCGATGAAGAATTGATCATGAAATTATATGAAGCGAGTAATTCAGGAGTGAAGATTAGAATGATGGTCCGTGGGATTAGCTGCATTGTGCCAAAAGTAAAAGGAGTAAGTGAGAAAATTCAAGTCGTAAGTATTGTTGATCGCTACTTAGAACACGCAAGGTTCATGATTTTCGGCAATCATAAGGATCCATTGTATTTTCTTTCTAGCGCCGATTGGATGGAAAGAAATTTAGACAACCGGATAGAAGTTACTTGTCCCGTTTATGATGAAGACCTGAAAAAAGAGCTGGATTTGATTTTCAAATATCAATGGAAAGGAAATGTGAAGTCGAGGTTTTTAAATAAAAACATGAAAAACCGTTACCGTAGATCCGGAACGGAACCTCAATTCAGAGCTCAATTTGAGTTATATCAGTATTATAAGGATAATTTAGAAAGTGAACTTTAGCGAGTAATCCAAATCACCGGATTCAAACTTTGTACGTTCCCACCATACACTTGATGTACCTCAAAATGAAGAACAGATAAGCTATTTCCTTCTTTCACCAATAAGGTTCCAATGTCTTCTTTTGTCGTTACTTTATCTCCGATTGAAACACTAGTCGTTTGTAAATTACTATACACCGTTCGGTAATCTCCATGCTTTAAAATCACGACTTTACCAGCACCTGGAATATTCAACACACTGGTTACTTCACCTTCAAAAATGGCTCTAACGGCTGAATTTTTAACTGCGGAAATATCGATACCATTGTTGTTCGTGAAAACGTTTTCGAAAGTTGGGTGTGGATTCTTACCATAATTTTCCGTTACGGTGCCTTTTAAGACAGGCCAAGGGAGTTTTCCTCTATTGGCTTTAAAACTTTTACCAACCAAAGCCGCTTCGTTTGTAGTAGGGAGTGTGACTGCAGGTTTGGGTGTTGGCGACGAAGTTGGTGTTTTGGTTGTTTTTGTGTTTTTGGCTTCTGCTTTTCTTCGCGCCTCTTCTTCGCGCGCTTTTTGTTTGGCCAAAGCCAAAGCCTTCGCTTCTTCTTTCCTTCTTTTTTCTTCGGCCGCTGCTACCTCTCGTTTGATTGCCGCATCAATTTGACGACTAATCGCTTCTTTTCGTCGCTGATCTTTCTTCATTTCAGCCAGCAAGCTTGATTCTTCTTTTTCGAATTGGATATAAACGAGCTCTTGTTTTCTTTTATCTACAAGAATAGCTTCGCGCTCTTGTTGCTTTTCACCAAGCACCGTTAGTTTGTTCTCTTTTTCAATTTTGACATTGTCAATTTCGCGATTGATCAGACCTTGATGTTGCTTGATAATGAGGTATTGTTTCTTCTGAATTTCGGCCAATTTGCCTAAATATTTGTTTCTTTTCAAGGCTTCGTAGTATGAATCAGAAGAAAAGACAAACATTAGTTTGTTGTACTTACTTCTGTGCTTGTAAGCGTAGATAACCAGTTTTTTGTATTGTTTTTTCAGGCGCGCTACCTTCTCGTTCAGATCACGAATTTGCTCTCTCTTTTGACGCATACTCAGATCAGCACCGCGAACTTGGCGATCAAAATTTCGAACCAATTCTTCTCGAAAGCGCACTTGGTTGTTGATGATTTGTAATTCGTTTAAAGAAGCCGCTTTGGCTCCTTTGGTTTTCGTTAGGAGAAGTTGGGTATTTTTGAGTTTTTGCTCCAGAATTTCTTGTTCCTTCCGTAGTTTCTCGCTAGAATTTTGAGCGTGTAAATTCAGGCTTACCAAAGCCAAAAACAATACTAAATATTTACTCACACTCTTCATATCCCTCTGGAACAATAAAATACAACTCTACGGGTTCATTCACCGCTACTTTACTGTACGTCAATTCCATCAAAAGGTTATTCCTTGGCGCACTAACTCGAATAATAACTTCTTCTGGAACGTTAATTCCGTTCACAAATTGCCATGTTTTGTAACTAACATCTATACTCGTGGTATCTGAAGCACTTATGATTTTTAAACCATCCAATTGCTTTAAATTGGCATTAATAAAGTATTCCACAGCTACATCATCATCATCTTTAACCAAGCGGTCGTTGTTGCGCAATCGTCTTTTCCGATGGGAAGAAATTATATGTCGGTGTGGATCGTTTATTTGAAAGTATTTTTGAGTGGTGTCATAATCCAAAGGAATACCCAAAATGATTTCCTCCAAATTTTTAAAGGTGAAGTCCACACCAAATTTATCCTTGATGAATTCCATATCGGTGAGCACCAAACATTTTTCTCGTTTATTGACCACTTTCAGACTATCCTTTGTTATAATAGCATTCACGACTGGAATTGCCGCGTAGGTGACAATCATGTTCAAAGCGCTATCGGAAATCATACGCAAGGATGTTTTCACAGAAATGCTGTGCGTGGTATCAATATATTTTGTGGATATTTTTGAATAAAATGAATCTGGACGAATTTTGGACAAAGAGTCAAGTTTGGACACCAATTCTGGGGTTTTCACCCGTTTTACCTTGGGGAAAGCCGTTTCGGTGAGCCTTTTGGCGCATGAACTCAACAGAATGAGACCAATAAAAAGAAGTTTATAGTTCTGGTTCATAAAATTGAGAATTTGCTATTTTTTTGTCCAAGATCTTATTCAATGAACCTAGTTCCTTAGCCTTGCTCCAATATTTCTGTGCTTCTTGCGGTTTGTTCAACTTGATATATGCATCGCCCAAATGTTCCGCCGTTACTTTATCTGTATGATCCAATCCATAAGATCTTTCAAATTGTTTCAAAGCATTCGCATAATCACCTTTTTGGAAGAGAACAAACCCATATGTGTCTATAAAATTTGGTTGACTAGGAGACCGCTCTATAGCCTGAAGAATAAGTGTTTCCGCTTTGTCTAATTCAATTTTACTAATCGCCAATCGGTAGGCATAATTATTTAAAATCAAGGTGCTTCTCGTATCTACTTTCATGGCTTTATCGTACCAATCATTCCCTTGCTCGTAGTCTTTTTTACCAAAATAGGCTTCTCCAAATTGACCGTAAAATTCTGCCTTCATGGAATTGTCACCCGTAATATATTCGCGACCTATATCCAAATTCATTATGGCGTCGTCATACTTTTTAAGCTGAATATTCGCCACTCCGTTTAAAAGATAAAAAGTTGGCATATTGGGGAAGTACTTTAGGCTTTCTTTACTGTCTTTTTCCAAATCATTGAAGCGTTGGGCTTGGTACTCCATCAATAGAACTTGATTCCACAAAGAAGAGGCGCTCTTTTCGTATTCCAATGCTTTTCGATAGTTATCCAACGCGTCTTTCTCATTTCCAACAGACAATTGAAAATCACCAAGAATGGAATACGGCTTTGCGCTGTCTGGATACTTAGTTGCGAAAGCTTCTGCTAATTCCATTGCTCGTGGGTCCAATTTATTCCCGCCATTTTGCAAAGAGAAAAGAAACTGAGTTTTTGTGTCCAAATCTACACCGTCACTAGCCATTGCTTTTTTAGCCGATTCATAAAATAAATTCATCTTGCCTTTACGGCGATACATATCGGCAAGAAAAAGATGAACTCGTCCATTTGCATCGTCCGCTTTTGACAATGTTTCGAGAGTTTCTATCGCCTTCGCTTCCTGTCCTGAATTTAAATAATAGTCGACCAAAGTGGAAAGCAATTGAGGGTCATCTGGATAGGTTTTTCTCGCTTTTTCGACCTCAGCGAGCCCTTTTTGGGGTTGTTTAATTTGCTGATACAATTGAAATTTTTGGATCGTAATTTCTGGAATAACACCCAATTGATCTTCTGTTTTCGTCAAGGCATTGATTGCTGCTTCCGGTTTTCCGGCTCTTACCAAACATTCAGCATACGGATACAAATACTCTGGATTTCTAGGTTCCGCTTTTACTAGTTTTTCAAATTGCTCCACAGCCAAGCCAAACTTCTCTTGTTCTATATAGTAATAAGCCAGTTCAGAAACATAATAATTGTTGTTGGGGTCAATTCTAGCCGCTTTTTGAATAGCTTCACCCGATTTTTGTAAGTTCTCATCCAACATGTATAGTTGTGAAAGAGCAAAATAAGATGCATCGTCATTTGGGCGCATCTTTAAGCATTCTTCGAAAATCAAAATCGCCTCTTTGGTTTGTCCTTTCGATTTCAGACGAACACCTTCATGAAATTTTTGAATATATACGTAATCCGTTTGTCCATTTGTTGCCGAATTACCGGCATCGGCATTTTTCTTACTGCCACATGCTGCGAGAACAAATGTCAAAGAACAAAGAAGGAGGATGTATATTCTATTCATTTATTCTATAGTTGAAAAATCGCCAAGGCTAATGTCGTTTGCCTTTCCTATATATTTTGCTTTTGATCCTATCATTGAATCCTTTAAAATGGTATTTGAGATTTCCGTCTCGTTCTGCACATTTGTATTGACGACAATTGAGTTAACAACCTTCGTGCCTTTTCCTAAAGAAACGTGCGGACCAACGATTGAATTGTCAATAATAACGTTTTCGCCAATGAAACAAGGTTCGTGAATAACCGAATTGGTTACTTGAGCTGAATCCGCTTTCATTTTCTTTCCCGCTTCTTTATCATACTCCAAAACGCGCTGATTGGTGTGAACTGTTGCGGCCTTATTTCCACAATCCAACCATTCTTCTACTTTTCCTGGTTTGAATTTAACCCCTTTTTCTGTCAATCTGCGCAATGCATCTGGTAATTGATATTCACCACCTTTGATGACATCGTTGTCGATCAAATAGTTTAATTCAGTTAAAAGATCTTCGCCTTTCTTGAAATAATAAATACCAATCATTGCCAAATCGGAAACAAAAGTCTGTGGTTTTTCAACGAAGTCTACGATTTCTCCCGCTTCGTTCATTTTTACCACCCCGAATGAGCTAGGGTCTTCAATTTGACTAACGTATAGTATTCCTTCATCCGCCGCAGTAATTTTAAAATTGGCTTTGAATAAGGTATCCGCAAACGCAACCGTTACTGGACCTGAAAGCAATTCTTTTGCACACAATACAGCGTGTGCCGTTCCCAAAGGTTCAGTTTGATAATGTATTGATCCTTTTGCACCCAATTGAGCTGCAACAGCTAACAATTCTGTTTCCACTTCTTTCCCGAAATCGCCAATGATGAATCCAATTTCATCTATTTTCTCTGGACAACTTGCTGCAATATCTTCTACCAAACGGTGAACAATTGGTTTTCCGCCAACTGGAACTAAAGGTTTGGGAACTGTTAATGTATGTGGACGAAGACGACTACCGCGCCCTGCCATAGGTATAATTAATTTCATTCTTTCCTATTTCATGCCTGTGCTGCCAAATCCACCAGCACCGCGTTCTGTTTCACTTAATACTTCTGTTTCAAGCCATTCTGCCTGTTCCACTTGTGCAAAAACAAGTTGTGCAATGCGCTCACCATTTTCTATAACTACCTCTTCCGAAGAAAGGTTGATTAAAATCACACCGACTTCACCACGATAATCTGCATCGATAGTACCTGGAGAATTTAAAACGGTCAATCCTTTTTTGTGCGCTAATCCACTTCGTGGTCGAACTTGACACTCGAAACCATGCGGAATTTCAAGAAAAAGACCTGTTTTAATCAAAGCTCGTTCGAGCGGTTTCATCGTGATGCTTTCCGTCAGATTTGCACGTACGTCCAACCCAGCGCTACTTGAAGTTTCATAAGCTGGTAAAGCATGCTCAGAAGAGTTGATGATTTTTACTTTCATTCATTCGCTAATAGGAGTCAAAAATAAGAAATTTTGTCGGTTATCCGTTGCTTGTCGCAGAAGTACAAAGCGTTAATCAACATGAAAAAGTGGATTTCGCTAAACGGTTAATTTTTCCTTTTTCTTCGGCTTTTCCATTAACCAAATTAATCCGATAAACAGCAACAACAATAAATTGCGCGAGAAGTATTTCAAGATGGTGTTGTCGAAATTGAACCGCGTACCAATGAAGAAAAACAACAGCGCAATGCCCATGTACAGAAAGAATTTTCGCACGTTGTATTTAATCGGATAATATTTTCGAGAGAGCATAAAAGAAGCTACAGTCTGGGCTGCGTAAACAATTAAAGTAGCCCAAGCACAAGCCATGTAGCCGTAGTCTGGAATGAACATCACGTTTATGATGATCGTTAACGTTGCACCACCAATTGCGATAAAAGCCCCGAATCGTGTTTGACCAGAAAGCTTGTACCAAATACTTTGATTGATGTAAATTCCGAGAAAAATATTCGCCAACAAAAGGATAGGAACGACATCCAAGCCAACGTAGTATGCCTCATTTCGGATAAATCCTTTGAAAAAGTCAATGTTCAGTGTCACCATCAAAAAGACCACGCACAAAACGGCCACCAAATAATTCATGATATGGCGATACTGTTTGTCTCTATCTGCACTCTTACTTTGGGAAAAAAAGAAAGGCTCTGCCGCGTAACGATACGCTTGCAGAAAAATAGTCACCAACATAGCGAGTTTGTAATTCGCACTGTAAATTCCGACTTGTTCTGATGCGTGCAAAAGCGATTCTGGCGTATCTCGATAAAGTGTTTGTTTCAAAAGAATTCGATCGATGGTTTCGTTAACGATTCCCGCCATTCCGGCTATCATTAGTGGAAATGCGTAAAAGACCATTTCTTTTATCAGGTCGGTGTCCAATTTCCATTGAATGGCTAAGAAATCTTTGAAAAGAGCAATTGGCTTAAGGGCAGATGCAACCAGGTTGGCAATCAAAATATACAGAACTCCTTTTTCTGGATCGTTCTCGTCAAGTAAAAAGAATAAGAAGAACAGATTTAAGCCAATATTGACCAAAATACTGCTCATTTGTATCGTTGCGAATTTAACGGCTTTTTCTTGGGCACGAAGCTTTGCTAAAGGCAAGGCAGAAACGGCATCAATACAGACGATAATACCTAAAAGGACAATGTATTCGGGATGATTTTCAAATAATGTAGCGATGGCAAGGGGTTGGTAGAGCAAAAGCAAAAGCACCAGAAATGTACTGTTCAATATCAAAACTGTCAGAAAACTTGAATTGAAAACACCTTCTTTATCTTCTCTTTTCTGGAGAAAATGAAAGTAGGCCGTTTCCATTCCAAAGGTCAAAAACACGACAAGAAAGGCAACGTAGGCATATAATTCAGACACATCACCGTATGCGGAAACGGGAAGAACTAGGGTGTAAACAGGAACCAACAAAAAATTCAAAAAACGCCCAACAATACTAGGTAAGCCATAAATGGCAGTTTGTCCGACAAGTTTTTTGATTGGGTTGGACACTATTGGCGGAAGTTTGGTTTTCTTTTTTCTAAAAATGCGCTCGTTCCTTCCTTGAAATCAGGTGTTCCAAAGCAATTTCCAAATTCTTCAATTTCCTCAGTAAAACCATTTATTCCATCCGTGAAGTTGGCATTCACTGCTTTAATTGCGGATGATATAGCCGATTTGGAGTTGTTTAATATTTTCCCAACGATTTTTTCACACGCCGTGATGAGGTCGTTTTGTTCCACAACATCGTTCACCAATCCCCATTTCAAAGCGTCTTCGGCATTGATCATTCCTGCTGTGAAAACCATTTCATTTGCTTTTCCACGTCCGACCAATTGAGCCAAACGCTGCGTTCCACCATATCCTGGAATAACACCCAATGAAACTTCAGGCAGCCCCATTCTTGCATTGGTGCTTGCCACACGAATATGCGAACACATGGCCAATTCCAATCCACCACCTAAAGCAAAACCATTGACAGCAGCGATCACAGGGATGGACATATTTTCTACAAAATCAAATAGTATGTTTTGACCGTTTTGGGCTAAGTGACCACCTTCTTCTACGCTGAAATCGGCAAATTCTTTGATATCGGCACCCGCAACAAATGCTTTTTCCCCAGAACCAGTTATGATTACTGCTCCTGTTTTAGCATTGTTATTTGCAGCGGTAAAAGCTGAGTTCAATTCTTTAATCGTTTCGCTATTCAATGCGTTCAGTTGATTCGGGCGATTGATCGTAATGATTTGGTATCCTTCTTTTTCTTCGACAAGAATGTTATTGTACATTGTAAAATGATTTTAAACAAAAATAGTCACTTTATTGAGAAGTCGATTCCATTTGCTAATCGAGATGTTTTTTAAAAAATAAAACGATAAGTTTGTTTTAGAAAAGCGGAAGAATTATTTTGAAAAAAGGCATAATTAATATTGGAGTACAGCTCGCCGTGATTGGATTGTTGCTTGTTATCGGCCTCTTTTTCAATGGGAAAAGATTGAACGATTATCCGATTTATACGCACGCTTGGGCACAATCCGATCGATACGCCTTGGCCGAAGGATTTCAAAATAATCACCTAAATTTTTTTAAACCTGAAGCTTTGGTTTACAATCATCAGTATCCAGATGATTGGCAAACGGAGCAAGAAACTACCCGCACTGCTGTTGATTTTCCTGTTCATGATTATGCCGTGGCTTGCTGTATGAAATTACTTGGAACGGACAGCCCTTGGGTGTTTCGTTCCTATATTTTTCTGTATGGATTACTAGGTTTGTTCTTTTTGTTTCGCTTGTCCTACTTGTTGACTGGGAATTTATGGCGATCTGTTTTCGTGACATTATTTGGGGCCAGTTCTCCTGTGTTTTTCTTTTATCAAGTAGGGTTTTTGCCGACCATTCCGTCTTTGGCAAATGCAATTATTGGGATTTATTTGTACGTCAAATTTCTGAAAAACGGAAAGACGAAGACATGGAATTGGATGGTTTTCTTTTTCATTTTAGCGGCTTTGAGTCGCACGACATTCATCATTCCTTTCTGTGCCGTTTTAGGTGTAGAACTTATCCGAATTATAAAACGACAAACTAAATTTTGGAACAAATTGCCCGCCGCTTTACTTGGTTTTGGCGCTGTAATCGGGTACATGATGTACAATGGATATTTGAGAAATAATTACGGTTCTCTCTTCCTATTTCACTTACTGCCAGCCAAAGATTTTGCGCAATTAGTAGAAATATTCAACCAGATTTGGAACAATTTGGTTTTGACTTATTTTTCCATTTATCATTATTTTATTTTACTACTTGCTATTATGGCAGTTGTATGGACAAAGCTTCGCTTAAAATCAAAGTTTGGGACGGAGTATCAGTATTTGACGCTCTTCTTGTCCTTCTATTTTGTTGGCACATTTTTGTTCGTCTTTTTCATGTTCGGTCAAATGAATGTGCACGATTATTATTTTCTCGACACGCTGTTTTTACCCATTTTGGTTGGTTTAATTTTGATGTTCGCCTTTCTCCCAAATATCACAAAAAGACTTAGGAAAGGAGTCAGTTTGGTTCTTGCAACGGGAGTTTTATTTCTATGTTTCCTCAACGCTCAAACAGTAGTTCATGATCGTACTGAAAAGTATGTTTTAGCCGAGTTCAAAGCAGGGGTAGAAGACTTTAAAGGTTCGGAACTTTGGCTCGACAAACAAGGTGTAAAACGGACAGATAAAATTCTTGTAATTGCATCGCCAACGCCTAACACGCCTTTTATTTTAATGAAACGAAAAGGATTCACGACGCACCGCCTTTCTGAGCAAATCTTACAGAATTCGCGAACATGGGGATGGGACTATGTTGTATTTCAGAATCAATATTTCTATTCAAAAGGTCTTCAGATTTTACCTGAATTACTCGATAATTGGGAATACATCTCAAGCAACGGAAAACTGACTCTCTGCCGAAAAAGAAAAACGCCAAAAGTACAATCGATTATTCAATTCATGGGGTTGAAGAATAGAAAACCGATTCTGTACGAGAAATTTTCGACGAACAAAAAGGAAAACCCCAATTGGTCGAAGTTGACAGTTGGCATGGACTCTTTGGACGAAGAATATCTGTTTCTCGACGAAAAGGAAGAGTATGCAGCTTCTTATGTGAAAACGAACTGGTCGAAACTCACGGAAGGACCGACTATTTTAAGTGCTTCCATGCAGGTGAAAATGATTGGAAAGAAGGAAACCTTTGTCGTGTTGGTTGTGAGCGATAAAAATGAGAATGCACTCTATTATTCCTATCCGATTCATGAAAACGTAGAGGATGAGAAAGACTGGCAAATCATTGAATTTTATTCGACATTACCACAGGTTAAAAATGCGGAAAATGGATTCAGTTTTTTCTTCTACAACAAAGGTTCAAAAATGGTGAAGGTGAAGGATTTGGAGTTTCGAATTACAGATTTCAACTAGTTACTTATTGCTGATTTTCTTATATAATTTAATCAACATCATCAAGCCAATTGCGACAAGGAAAAAGTAAAACGTCGCTTTCCACCAGGGCATTCTGTTTTGTAATTCAACGAGGAAAATAATCGCTACCAAACAAAGAGTAGCCGCTTCATTCCACAACCGCAAGTGCTTTGATTTCCACTTGAAAATTCCTTCTGCCATTTGAAACATCAATCGTTGCGAAACAAAATGGTATATCAGAAGAAAAACGACGAAGGCGAGTTTGGTGTGCATCCATCCTTGTTCTAGAAGAGCTGGATTAAGGATTAACATCCAAGTTCCAAAAATGAGAGTCAGAACCATAGCTGGAGTTGTGATAATCCACCACAGCTTTTTCTCCATAATCTTGAATTGATCGCTCAAGGCTTTTTTAACTACTTCGTCTTTTTCTTGCGCTTCGGTATGATAAATGAACAAACGAGGCATGTAAAACAATCCAGCGAACCAGCTAACTACGAAAATGATGTGTAGAGATTTTACGATGTCGTATGTCATGGGGTAAAATTACGAATTCCGAACGGTAGAATTCCGAATTTGACCATTCGTAATTCGTAATTCTACCATTCATGATAGTTATAGACCGTACTTAAACGCCTATTTTACTTGTTTCGCTCAATCGAAACTATTGGCCTTTTTGGATTCTGTCGCATCTACCAAATTTAACCAATAAAAAATAAATTCAATTGAAAATCAGTACTTTAGATATTTATCTAATTCCATTTTTTATAAAGAAAAGCAACAAAATAGTTAGATAAGACAGAGCCGATTAACTTCCGTAATACGGCGAAATCATCCAAAAGACCAGCACACCCGAAACGGCTACATAAAACCAAATTGGCCATGCGAAACGAGTCCATTTCTTGTGTTTTGCATATTTCCCTTGCCAAGCAAAAAGATAAGTATATAAAACTATAGGAACTACAGCTATGCTTAGCAAGATGTGTGAAATCAAAAGCGGATAGTAAAACATGCCATATTCGCCTCCGTATTCAGTTGATTTACTTGTCATGTGATATGTAACATATAATACCAAGAAAACGAGCGAGAGGAGTAGACAAAAGCGAATCAAAGCGCGATGCATGCGCATGTCTTTTGTTTTAATTGCAATCAACGCCAAAATAAGAAGAACTGCTGTACAACCATTGATCATGGCATAAACAGCTGGTAAGAAAGAGGTGTCAACACCTTTTATCTGAATTCCAAATAAGAGTGCGACAACAATTGGTATCGCAATCGATACAATTTTTATGAGGTTTGTTACCTTTTTGCTATTTGGATCTATCAATGCCATATTCGTGTTTTAACAATAATCGAATGTCTTTTTGCATTCGGTCTACTTCGTCTGGGTCTGTTCCGATATATACGCCACGAACATAACCTTCCTTATCTACCAAAGTAAATGCTGGCGAATGTGCGTATCCTCCAGCTGAGGCCTCATCTTGACCAGCGAAGAGTTTAAAATGTTTAATGCCTAATTCATGCGTTTTAGCTTCGTCACCCGTAAAGAAATACCAGTTTATAGCTGTCACTCCTTTTTTCTTGATGTACTTTCTTAATACACTTGGACTGTCTTTTTTCGGGTTGATAGAAAAGGACATGAACTGAATTTGATCGGAAAGGTCAGTTAAATTTTTATTCAGACGATTCATTTGAGCCGTCATTTTTGGACAAATCGTTGGGCACGAAGTAAAAAAGAAATCAGCAACCCAAATTTTATCTTTCATCTGTTTGGAATGCACAAGCACCGAATCCTGATTTAAATACATGAAATCAATCATTTTTGGAAATACCGTGTCCGTAACTTCTTTTCCGTTAACCGCAGAGTACTCCACATCAATATCGCCTAATTTGGGCAATGGCGTGTAGTTCTCTTTGCAGGAAAAAAGCAGGAATAAGATAGAGCTGGTAATTAAAAATTCTTTCATTTTTTCGCCCTTTCTTTATCGTACTGTTTTTGCAGCAAGGCAACGTGTTCCTTCATACGGCGAATCATTCCTTCTTCGTCTCCACGCAATGCCATGCGAAGATGATTTTTCTTGTCCAACAAAAGGATTAACTCTTGAAAAGCTTGACCGCCATAAAACTCATCGCCTTCTTGTAAAAGGTTTTGGTTGTTTCTTTCAAAATTATAAACGATTCTTGCATCGCCCTTGGCTAAAACCCATGTTTCAGGATCGTAATTTGGAACACGATCTTTTAGCATCTCAGCAATAGGGGTAACATCCTCTAGCGGGTTTCCTTCGCCGTCTGTTGCAAAAGAAATAATCCGAACTTGCTTGAGTTTTTTACCCTTGTTGGTATAGATGTGTTGATAGATCGCCTGTTGAAGGTTGAAGAACAATACCGCACAATCATCAGGACAAGTTCCCTGCAAGGTTGTTATGAGAACGATGTCTCCTTCAAAATCTTTGGATGTCCGTTTTTCCCCATTTATATCGATGAAAGAATAATCTTTTGCCAGTCCGAAATCATCTAATTCTTTGAAGTTATTAGAACAACTTCGAGTTGAAAAAAAGACCAAGAAAAAAGCTGGCGCAAATAAAAGTAGAAAGGCCATTACTACTTTTTTTCGACCAGCATTCGTTTTTTTTGTCATTACTGAAATGTGCTGTTAAGCTCCATAAGAATTAACCGCGTTTCCGACGTATGCTCCTTCTGTTAATGCGATGAATATCAAATAGATAACAAATACAATATAAGGAGCGAGAATGACATATTTCATTGCTTTTTTCTCATCACCAAGGTGCATAAAGCTCAAAATAATGTATCCTGCTTTTAATAAGGTAAGAATGATAAACGTAAGTTTAACATATGGCCATGCAGCGCTATCCTGCTTGATCATTGCTCCTAAAAATACTTCTACAACTGTCACTAATGTTAGTAGCAGTGTAACCATCCAAATTTTCTTTCTAAGTTTCTTTCCTTGCTCATCATCATGATGAGTGTACAACGAATATTCTATAATGTCATCTCTTTCCATAATCGATGTTTAATGCGTTTAGTTATACTAAGTAGAAGAATGTAAATACGAATACCCAAACTAAATCTACAAAGTGCCAATACAATCCTGTCTTCTCAACCATTTCGTAATGTCCTCTTTTGTGGTACGTTCCTTTTATTACTCCCATTAAAATAATAATGTTGATGATTACCCCAGAGAATACGTGGAAACCGTGGAATCCAGTAATGAAGAAGAAAAACTGTCCGTATTGTTGAGGACCGTATTCGTTTTGCTCCAAATTTGCTCCATAGATTACTCGGTTTTTTTCACCGCTGTAAACTGCTTCGCCATAAATATTTAAGGCTTCTTTACCTTCAATCTTATTTCCGATTTTATATTTGTCACCATTTGTTTTGATGACTAATTCTAAATGCTCGTCTGCTTCTTTCTGAACGCTTACGATAGAACCGTCATGTAAAGTTAACAAAGCGCTTTTTCCATCATGTTTGATTTGACCTGCCGACATTGCATGCTGATAAGCGTGAAGAAGGTCTTCTTTAATTACTTCTCCTTTTTTATGATGTGCACCAGCCGTTTCTACTTTGAAACTCTTGATTTCACCAAAATGACCTTTCACAATTGCTTGCGATCCGTCGGCTAGTTCTACTTTTCCGAATTCTGAACCGTGAATGAAGTGACTCCACTCCCATGCCTGTGATCCAACGAAGAAAAATCCTCCAACAATCGTTAAAGCCAACCATTTAATAACACCTTTTTTATCCATTCGGTGTCCGGCTTCAACGGCCAAAACCATTGTTACAGATGAAACGATAAGGATAAATGTCATTAGGGCAACATACAAAAGAGGATAACCATGACCTAAGAAAGGCATAGAGTTAAAAGTTTCCTCTCCAATTGGCCATGCATCTTGCGCACTGTGACGAGTAAAACCATATGCGATCAATAATCCTCCGAATGTCAATGCATCCGATACAAGAAAAAACCACATCATTAGTTTTCCGTAACTAGTCGAAAATGGAGAGACTTTACCTCCCCAAGGAGATTCAGTGCTAAGTTCATTTGAAGCGTGTCCAGCCATTAGTTAAGATTTTTTTGCAAGTTTAATGAATAAAAAGCAAAAAGAATAGTAAATAGAGCCACAAAAAGCCTAAAAAATGCCAGAAAATTGAACCGCTTTGCAGACTTATATAGTCACCCGAAGTAAAGCTGCCTGAAAATGAACGAATTGTGATTCTTATCAGGTAGAAAATGGTAACGAAAACATGAAGTAAATGCAAGCAGGTTATGATGAATAAAAAGGAACTGGCTGTGTCGGCTGTTTCAATTGCTTTAATCTGTAAATAGGCCGATAGCGGTTTTCCTTTCCACTTGAGCGTTCGGTTTTCATATTCTAATGCTTTTCCCTTGTAATAAATATTGAAATCCTTGCCCAATTCGCCTTTTGCAAAAAAGTCTCCACGTCTGTCTTTGATGTTGAGTGCTAATGCATTCAACCTGATTTTATCTGTGGTGCTCAGGTTTTCTCCATTTGATTTTTTTAATCGCCCATCAATAAATGCAACTGGTGTTTGATCTAGATAAAGGATAAAAGGTTTCGCATAGGAATTTACCTGAAAGGGTTTTTCTTCGTCGAAATCTAAAAACTGAGCCATAAATTTTTGAAGCTCTTCCATTTTAACATCCGAAATTTTCTTTCCTTTTTGCATAAAGCTATTTCCGTCCACTTCGATAAAAGCGTTGTTGTCTTTGATGTCATAGTATTCGCCAATTCTGCCGTTAGTCACCATTACTTTGTTGTTGACCGGGTGGATCCCAAGTTCAGTCAATTGACCGTATCCTTTAAATTGGAAATAAATGAATGAAATACCCAAGAAAACGGTTAACGCCATAAAAAAGCGCAATCCTTTTTGATTGTCTTTTTTAACACTTTGAATGGCCAAAATGAAACTCAAACTGGAAAGTATAATCAAGGTTGTACTAATCCAGAAAGCATTCGGCATAGGTGTTTTTACCCAAAATGAATCGCCCATCATAACCAAATAGGCAGAAGTGAAGCCAGCAAAAAGCATTATGATGCTGAAAATTCCAATGTACACGAGATTCTTTTTCATTTTCAACCGAACTTCGGGTGTCAATTCTTGATCAAAATCTTTTCTCATCTTATTATTTTTTAGAGTATTTGAAGCTTATATTTTATCGAAAACATACACAAACTGTATGATTGGTAAATAAACAAACGAAGCGAACATTAGTTTTCTAGCGTCTTTGTCATCCATGGATAAAAACAATTTATAGGAAAGTAAAAAGAACCATGCACCGAGCACACTGCCGATAATCAAAGTCCATATCCCAGTCATTTCCAACCACCAAGGCAATAAACTAAAAGGGATTAAAGCCAAAGAGTAGAGTGCAATTTGAAAGGCAGATTCTTTCGATTTGCCTTTTTTGGAGGGCAAAAGACTAAATCCCCCCGCTCTATAATCCGCGTCGACCACCCATGCAATGGCCCAAAAATGAGGGAATTGCCATGTAAACTGAACGAAAAATAATATTCCTGGGATAAAACCAAATTCGCCAGTTGCAGCAATTGCTCCTAACATAGGAGGAATGGCTCCTGGAAATGCACCAACAAAAACTGCCCAAGGAGTTATTCGTTTCAAAGGAGTGTAAATGAATACGTAAGAAATGTAAGCCGCTATACCTAAATAAAATGCAGGCCAGTTGATCATGGCCAACATGATCAAACCAACAATTAAAGAAACGGCAACAACAATGTAGGCTTCTGTCAAGGACATTTCTTTCATGGGAAGCGGTCGTTTTGCTGTCCTTTTCATTAAACCATCGATGTCCTTTTCCCAAATTTGGTTGGAACCATTGGAAGCTGCTGTAACGAGCATTCCGCCAATCATCAAAAGGGAAATTTCATAATAATCTGAACCGCCGTTAAACAAATAACCAGATAGAGCGGAAACCACGACTAAAAACGATAAGCGGAACTTGGTAAATGAAATATATTGCTTCAGCTTTTTTGGCACAACAAAAGATGTTTTTTAATGCGGTGCAAATTTACGGATTTAATTTGCGTTAAGTGGAAATGAATTCGGCACAAATTGGAATTATTCTATATTTGCATCCCTATTTCGCAAGATTAATTTTATAAAATCAAAAAATGAGCATACAAAAGCTTTCTATTTTAATACCTGCGTACAACGAAGAGAATACGATTCAGGTTATCTTAGAGAAAGTACAGGAAGTTGAATTGCCGAATAATATTCAAAAAGAAATTGTGATTGTAAACGATTGCTCGAAAGATGCAACTGTTGCAAAAGTGGAAGAATACATGGTGGCTAACCCAAATATGGATATTCGTTTTTTCTCCCAAGATAAAAATATGGGAAAAGGAGCAGCGATCAATCGGGCTATCAAAGAATGCACGGGCGATTATATGATCATACAAGATGCGGATTTGGAGTATGATCCGCAGGAATATAACTTGTTGTTGAAACCCGTATTTATGGATAACGCTGATGTTGTTTATGGATCGCGATTTGTTGGACATCATCCTCACCGAATCTTGTTTTTCTGGCATTCGATAGGAAACAAAGTGTTGACTACCCTTTCGAATATGATGACGAATTTGAACCTTTCTGATATGGAAACATGCTATAAATTAATTCGTACTTCTATCGCGAAGGAAATTGAAATAAAAGAAAATCGTTTCGGCATTGAACCAGAAATCACCGCTAAATTAGCGAAGCGAAAAGGAATCCGAATTTACGAAGTTGGTATTTCTTATTATGGTAGAACCTACGAAGAAGGCAAGAAAATTGGCTGGAAAGATGGGTTTCGCGCAATTTGGTGCATTTTCAAATATCGCTTTTCCAGTTAAATAAGAAGGAAGAAATTAGAACTAAGAATTTGCTGATTCTTTAGAGAATAGTGCGAAGTTGGATTGAATTTGCTGATTTCGCTTTTTTTTGTTCAATAAAAAAGCGGCCCTTATTAAAGAATCCGCTTTAAAGATGATGAGAGAAATCAGTTTTTAAAACTTCTAACTTCTTATTTCTCAATTCTTGTTTATATGATAAGCATCGCGTCCCCGTATGAGTAGAAGCGATATTTTTCTTTTACTGCTTCTTTGTATGCTTTGTGCATCATTTCGTGACCTGCGAAAGCCGAAACCATCATCAACAGTGTTGAAAGTGGTGTGTGGAAATTCGTAATCATGCAATTTGCAATACTGAATTCGTAAGGAGGGAAGATGAATTTGTTTGTCCATCCACCGTACGTATTTAGCTTACCATCTGTAGAAACTGCGGTTTCAATCGTACGCATCACCGTAGTTCCTACAGCACAAACGCGTTTTTTATCTGCAATTCCTTTGTTGACAATCTCCGTACATTTTTTGTTAATGAAGGCTTGTTCAGAATCCATTTTGTGTTTCGTCAAATCCTCAACTTCAACAGCGCGGAAAGTTCCCAAACCAATATGCAAAGTAATTTCAGCGAAGTTCACGCCTTTCAACTCCAAGCGTTTCATCAATTGACGAGAAAAGTGTAATCCTGCAGTTGGAGCTGCAACAGCGCCTTCTTCTTTTGCGAAAATCGTTTGGTAACGTTCTTCATCTTCAGGTTCCACATCGCGTTTGATGTACTTCGGAAGAGGTGTTTCTCCCAATTCAGTGATTTTCATCTTGAATTCTTCGTACGTTCCATCAAACAAGAAACGCAATGTACGCCCTCTTGATGTCGTGTTGTCGATAACCTCAGCTACCAATGAATCATCTTCACCGAAATACAATTTGTTTCCGATTCTGATTTTTCTAGCTGGGTCAACAAGCACGTCCCACAATAAACTTTCACGGTTCAATTCACGAAGCAAGAAAACTTCGATTTTCGCACCTGTTTTTTCTTTGTTTCCATACATACGTGCTGGAAAAACTTTCGTGTTGTTCATGATCATCACATCATTCTCAGAGAAATAATTGATGATATCCTTGAACATTCTATGCTCAATTTTACCCGTGTCCTTGTGGACAACCATCAATTTCGCTTCATCACGATTTAATGTTGGATGTTCTGCAATCAATTCTTCCGGAAGGTCGAAATTGAATTCGGAAAGTTTCATTTTACTCATATGTACTGAATTTTTTCAAAAAAGATTGCAAAGTTAAGAAAAAAGGACCTGAACCTTCGACTAATTCTACGTTTGTTTTTAGAATCGGCCAAATACAGTTTTATAAAACCTTAAATTGACGGTATAATTCGACAAGATACGCCCGACAAAGTACAGATTGCTTTTTCAGATCTTCGGGCGAATAGTTTTGATCTAAATGTCTTTTTACGTCAAGATTGTAACTGAAATTTCCTTCTTCCGAAATCCAGCCATAGCCTCTATTTACCGTGTGTAAAGCAAATGATTTCGAACCTGGATTCAAAAGGTTTTTGCTCCAAGGGTAATTCGAAGCGTCGATTTTCATTTGTCCGAAAAGTGTAGCGACGATGTCGTTTTGTCCTCCAATAATATCTATTTTTTGCCCTCTCATTTCAGGCTTAATCACTTCTCCAAACATCAGAAGGGGAATGTGGAAATAACTGCCTTGGTTGGGGTCATTTTGCTCTGGCGTGGTATGGCCATGATCCGACACGAGAACGAATAAGGTGTTTTTATACCATTTTTCCTTTTTGCATTTCTGAAGGAATTTGTGCAATTCTTCATCGGCGTAAATCATGCTGTTCATGTATTCTTGTTCACGGCCTTTGTACGTCTGATTTTTCCGTTTTGGATAATCATACGGCGAATGAGTGCTGCCTGTAAATGCCGCCTGCAAAAAGGGTTCCTTGGTAGAATTGATGTTCTTGAGGAAGTATTTGTATAAATCTTCGTCGTAATAATTCAATCGTCCTCTTTCTATGTCTTTTGGAAAGTCATTTTCATCTTCTACTTTGTCAAAACCATGGTCGATGAAGAAACTGCCTATGTTTCCATATTTCAAGTCGCCACTGAAAACGTAACCAGAATAATAGCCCAACTTTTTCAAGTCCTCGTTCATCGAAGGCAGTTTCCTGTGTTTTCCCGGTTGCATGGACATAGAAATTTCAGGAAGAGCAGGGAATCCGCCGAAAATGGTTCCATTCCCTATTTCAGAAGTTCCCCCGTTGGCATAAAATTTGGAAAAAAGAACGCCTTGTTTCGTGAGTTTATCAAAATAGGGCGTTACACCTTCCACATATGTCAATGATTTCATCGCGTTTGCGGACCAACCTTCTAAAACAACGAAGACAATGTTGGGACGATTATTGGATAGAATTTGGTTTAAAGTATCAACTTCGGTAGAGTACAAATTATTTTTGATTGATACCGCTTTATTGTAATCCATCTTAGGGAAAACATCATCTAAATTGTTTCGGTTGTGCAACAAGTAACTTTTAGCGAAATTATAGGTCGTATTAACGCTAATGTCATTTGCCACGCTGGAGTTTTTCCCGCTGCTGTAATAAGCTGCGTCGATATTTATCGGAATGGGTTGTAAACCACCGCGTGCTAGAATGATAAGAATAGGTGTTAACAATAGAAAAACCAATAATGTCGGTATAGCAACTGCCCAATTTCTCTTCGGTTCTTCGTTTAAATCTTTTTGGAACAGTTTTTTATGAATGAATTGCGCTGAAAGTAAACCGAGAATGGCATACAAACTAAACCAAAACACCATTTTCCAGCTGGCGGTTCGTCCTACTTCATCAGGATTGGCCAAATGGGTGAAAACTCTTCCGCTCAGTTTATGATTCCACTCAGGATACACATTGATTTCCCCAGCAGACAATAGAACAATCACAATAACGAAAAAAGCCAATACAACTTTGAATACGGTTTTTAGGACTGAGCTTCCTGACGTTTTCCATAATGTATAAACGATGAATGGAAGCAGGGATAAAATGGCCGCCGTTGTTAAATCTAATCGGAATGAATAGAAAAAGGCTTTGGACACTTCGCCCCATCCAGCATCGGAAACTTTTCCAGCGTTGTGCGCAATGAAAAGTACGCGCATAACATGGAATACCAGAATCCAAAAGGCTAAAAGTTTGAGTAGAAACAGAAATCTTGGTAGAGCGCGTTTGATCATCTCGACAAAGATAATGGATTGATGGAAAATTAGCCTATCAAATAAGATCTGTCGCTTTAGATTGACTCGATTCGGTTCTGGCGCATCTGACTATTTTGTTACTTTTTTATAAAAAATGGAATCAGATAAATAACTAAAGTACTGATTTTCAATTGAATTTATTTTGTAACATTTGAATTTTATCAGTTTAAATCGGTTAAATTTGGTAGATGCGACAGAA
>DGBF01000192.1:334-5072 GCA_002384725.1 Flavobacteriales bacterium UBA4011 | reverse complement strand
TATTGTATTGAAGCCATGATGCAGGACGGGAAAGCCCTACAGGCTGGAACATCTCACTTCCTTGGTCAGAACTTTGCGAAAGCATTCGAAGTGAAATTCGCAGATAAAACGGGTAAACAAGAATATGTTTGGGCAACATCCTGGGGGGTAAGCACGCGTTTGATTGGCGCATTAATTATGACCCATTCAGATGACCAAGGCTTAGTTTTGCCTCCAAGTTTGGCGCCAATTCAAGTAGTTTTTGTCCCTATTTTTAAAACAGACGAAGAAAAAGAAGCCATCGACAACAAAGTACATGATTTAATGTTTGAAATGAAAGCGTCAGGAATATCGGTGAAGTATGACGATGATGACAATCGACGTCCAGGATGGAAATTCGCTGAATACGAAGCTAAAGGAGTTCCTGTACGAGTTGCAATTGGACCAAGAGACCTGGAGAACAACAATGCAGAAGTAGCTCGTCGCGACACAAAAGAGAAGAACATAATCTCTCTCAACGGCCTATCTCAACATATCGCTGCCTTATTGGATGAAATTCAAGACAGTTTGTTCAATAAAGCAAAATCTTTCCGTGAAGAAAACACACGTAAAGTAGATGATTATGAAACGTTTAAAACTTTGCTTAAGAAAGAAAGCGGATTCTTTTTAGCGCATTGGGACGGCACTGTGGAAACAGAACAAAAGATTAAGGACGAAACAAAAGCCACTATCCGATGCATCCCTTTGTTTAGAGAAGAAGAAGCTGGAGTATGCATGTATTCTGGAAAACCTTCTGCAGGTAGAGTTATTTTTGCAAAAGCATATTAGGATAAAAAAAAGAAATGGAAGTCAACCGTAAAGCGATTAAAGACCTTTTGGAAAACAAATCGATTTTAAAACAAGATGTTTCGGAGGAAACCCAGAAGATCTTTGGTAAATTAAAGTCCGCTATTGATCGCGAAATTCAGGCAATTAAGCCATCCATTAAAGATGAACGAATTCGCTTAAACGCCGAAGAAAAGGGTGAAAATGAAATAAAGGTCATGATTGGTAGCGACGCCGTGGTGTTCCAGATGCATTCCAATGTTTTTATGCTGGAAGACGACCATCCTGCTTGGGAATATGATTATTTAAAAGACAATCCAGACAATGGATATTTCGGAGTCATTCATATTTACAATTTCTTAGCTGATTCATTTATCTACAACAGAATGAACGATTCTGGTTTTTTATTGGGACGAATTTTCATCAACCGAGAATCGCATTTGATGATAGAAGGAAAGGGACAGCTCGGCTTTCTATTTAAGGACCCATCTGAAATTACATGTACTACAGAAGTATTGAAGCATGTGGTTCAGGTATCACTATCACATGCTTTAGATTTTGATTTATTGACTCCACCGTTTGAAGCAATAGAGGAGATTTCATTGGGTCAAATCTTGGCCATAAGTGCTGATTTGCAACTAAAAACAAGTAAGCGATTAGGTTTTAAACAAAATGAAGCTAAAAAATCTTAAGTTTTTTTTGTATAAACCGTTTGTACATAAAAAAAATCAAACTATATTTGCACTCCCAAAATGAAATGTAATTCTCTAATTTGGCCCATTCGTCTAGTGGTTAGGACGCCAGGTTTTCATCCTGGTAACAGGAGTTCGATTCTCCTATGGGCTACAAAACATTAAATTTTGGCCCATTCGTCTAACGGTTAGGACATGCGGTTTTCATCCGTAAAATAGGAGTTCGATTCTCCTATGGGCTACAGAGTAAGTATTAAAGACTAATATAAAATAAAATAAAATGGCGAATCATAAGTCAGCACAAAAAAGAATTAGATCAAACGAATCAAAAAGAGTTCGTAACAAGTACCAACACAAAACTACGCGTAATGCGTTGCGTGCTATACGTACTATCACAGACAAAGCTGAAGCGAGTAAGCTTTATCCTTCTGTTGCATCAATGATCGATCGCTTGGCAAAAAACAATGTTATTCATGACAACAAAGCTGCAAACTTGAAATCAGGATTGCAGGTTATGATTAACAAATTATAATATTTCATCACATAGTGAAGAGAAGGGGCTTAGTGCCCCTTTTTTCGTATTTTTAAATAAAATTCACCCTTGAAGATAAGTTTTATTCTGTTTGTTGCTCTTTTTTGCGGCTCTCTAGGCCTCTATTCACAGTCTGTTTACGATATTCCATCAGATACAATTAAATTCGAGCATAGGACAGGAGGAATTATAGACACCTTTGACTTAAGTTTTACTTTTCCCATCAACTCTGCTCCAATTGGTGGATTCGAGTCTCCATTCAATTCTCCAAATATTTCCTTCATTGGGAATTCTCCCAATTTATTTACTGCGTCCAAATCACCTTTACTTAAAAACTGGAGAGTTTCTGCGTTGCCACATTTAGGATTTAAATATTCGGTAGGAACAAAAGCGATCCAGTTTCTCCACATGGATTATCAGCAGGTTTTCAGAAATGGACTCTTAATGAATTTAGAAATTCACCGAACCAGTAATGTAAAAGCTGGCAGTACCGCCGGACTGACCCAAAATAATGGCTTCACCAATCAAGATGCATCTGTTGGTTTCAACTACCAAAAGAAAAAATGGGATGTCAAATTTCTCGGCGGCTACCGATATGTAGACGCCAATCTTTCAGGTGGAATTGTAGATAGTTTAGCCTCAGAAATTGACGCACTTGGACTTGAATTTATTACAGTTAACAAACCCAACGCCAACTCACATCAACGATTTATTGACTTGAATGCTCGATTGCGGTATAGTTTTAAGGATGATTCTACCCAAACTAAATTTGGAATTCAAACCCTTCACGAATATGCTCTTTGGAACAGAGTCTACAACGAAAGGGCTGACTCTTTAAATTTGATTTATCCCGCTATTAATATTGATTTTGATACAACGAGAGATCAGTTTCAAGATGCGAAGATTAAGAATGGCTTGGGGCTGTTCTTTGAGATGAAGAATCTAAAAATAGATGCTTTATTTACTCATCGATACTGGCGTTTTCAGAATTTAGGGACGAATCGTGATACAAATGAGATTGGAGCTGAAGCTAATATCAAGTATCAGATTGGAAAAATTAGCTTTCAAAATCATACCGAATTTAATTTCATCGGAGCAGAGCAGGAGTTTCGCACTCAGAATGCTATTATGTTTGGGGCTAAATCTAAAGGATTTGGTATTCAGATTAATCAGCAAAACATACTTCCTGAGCTGGTTCAACGAAATTATTTCGCTAACAATTTGAATTATAGTAATCCATTAGTAAAACAGAATATTTCTGAATTTTCGATCAAGGGTAATTATTCAATTCACAGTATAGATGGAGAAATGAAACTAGGAATTGTGAATTGGAGAGATAAATTAGTTTGGGATCAAGGTAATTGGGTAATTAATTCATTCAGTGACCAAACCATTCAGCAAATCGATTTCAAATTGCACTGGGACCTAGGTGTGTTGCAGCTTTATCCAAGAGCGTTGATTCAATTAGGCTCAGAATTTGTGCCAACAACATCCTTTTTGACGAGAATTGTTCTTAAAAAGAAAGTTTTTAAAGCGAAAAAATTAGAACTACTTTGGGCATTAGATCCTTCTGTTCGCAGTCAATACAGCCTTTTGGCCTACAGTACTTTATTGGATAATTATTACTTTCCGAGTAACACAAAAGTAGGAGGCCAGACTTTCACCTTGCACAGTGCATTTTCTTTAGGGATAGATGAATTTCGATTTTTTCTAAGGGCAGAAAATATTCAGCATTTCTGGACAAGCACAGCTGAAGAGGTGCGAAACTACTATCGAGCCCCCTTCTTGTTCAGAGTTGGATTTAGCTGGGATTTCTTCAATTAATCTCAACGTGCTACTTGTCAACACATTACTGACAAAACATTCAGGAAAAGTTCTAGATTTTGATTTAGAAAAGGAAAGTTCTTAAAAATAGAAATAGAAAAAAAGGAGCAAAACTGGTGTCTTGCTCCTTTCAAACCTAACCTACCTTTTACAACTAAACCGATTCAAAGATATGAAACCTTTTGAATTAAAAAAAATTTTTTTTGATTTTTTTAAGATTTTAACGAAAGCTACTTTTTTTAGGTATAATGTTATCTTTGAACCATCCAAAAAAGAATGATATGAAATTGTTACAAGATAAAGTCGTTTTAATTACTGGTGCCTCGAGAGGAATTGGTAAGTCGATTGCCGAAGAATGCGTGAAGCAAGGAGCTAAAGTAGCCTTTACTTACTTGTCTTCTGATGAAAAAGCAAAAGCACTAGAAGCTGAATTAAGCAAGAATGGAGGGATTGCAAAGGGTTTTAAATCTGATGCATCGAAGTTTGATGAGGCACAAGAATTAGTAGACAAAGTAGTTGCCGAGTTCGGTACGATTGATGCCTTAGTAAATAATGCTGGAATTACGCGCGATACTTTATTGATGCGCATGACTGAAGAACTATGGGACGAGGTAATGAATACTAACTTGAAATCGGCTTTTAACTTAACGAAGGCCGTTCAACGTCCAATGTTGAAAGCGAGAAGTGGTAGTATCATCAACATGTCGTCTGTGGTGGGTGTCAGCGGAAATGCTGGCCAATCGAATTATGCAGCATCTAAAGCTGGGCTTATTGGGTTTACTAAATCCATTGCACAAGAATTAGGGTCAAGAAGCATACGTTGTAATGCTATTGCTCCTGGATTTATCGAAACTGAAATGACAGCTGAATTGGATGAAAAAGTAGT
>DGBF01000192.1:0-218 GCA_002384725.1 Flavobacteriales bacterium UBA4011 | reverse complement strand
AAAGAGGAGGGACTCCAAAAGATGTTGCTAATGCGACGATTTTCCTAGCTTCAGATATGTCGAAATACATCACAGGTCAAACCATTCATGTTTGCGGTGGAATGTTGATGTAAAAAAATACAACTCAATAAAGAGCCTCAATATTAGTATTGGGGCTCTTTTTTTATTCACGTGTAAATTTGCTCATGAGTCTTTTTCCTAAATCAAAATAAAGCAAT
>DGBF01000047.1:2281-4595 GCA_002384725.1 Flavobacteriales bacterium UBA4011 | reverse complement strand
CGTCATGCCGCTTCGCCCCACTGAAATATTACAATCCAATCAATGGTACGGTGCTTTGTACTACCAAATCATTCCGTTTGAAAAAGGAAATCGGGACATGTATGTTCTTTTGGGCTGGGATGGACTTGGCACAGCGTCCAATATGAAAATGATTGATGTTCTTTATTTCTCTGGCACATCAGCGAAACTAGGTAGTCCTGTTTTTAAGGTTGGGTCAGAAACATTCAAAAGAGTTTTTTACGAACATTCAGAGAAAACCACGATGTCCTTGCGCTATGATGAAAAACATGATCGTATACTCTTCGATCATTTATCGCCTGAAAGTAATAACCTGGTAGGACATTACTCGTACTACGTGCCCGATCTTTCTTACGATGCATTTGAATTAAAGAATGGGAAATGGTATTTAAAAGAAGACGTAATTGCTGTAAACGGTAAGACTTCAGAGAAAATTGAAGTTATTCCAGTTGATAAGAATGGGGAAATTAAATACGATAAAAACGGCGAGCCAATAAAAAAACGAATTAAAAACAAATGGGAAAACCCTTCTAATCCAAATGCTCCAGCCGGCGGAAATAATCATGAGGCAGCATTACCCGAAGTTAACCCAAACAAAGAAGTAAAAAAAGAGAAGCCAACGAAAGAAAAAAAGAAATGGCTTCAGAAAAAGGACAAGCGAGATGCAAGTAATCAATATCCATATAGCGATTGGAAAAAGCCTAAGCCAAAGAGAAAGAAACGGTAATCACAATTTGGTTGTTCACTTCTTTTTTATAGATTATAATTCAGTTTCGTAGCTTTTCTTATATTTGGTAAAATACAATTAGTTCGCTATGAGTAAAAATTTGTACATCGTTTTACACGACTTTACTGAAATCGGTGACACCGCCTTAGGTTACGCGCTGCATATAGCGGAGCACGTTCATATAGACATCGAATTACTTCATGTTGTCAATAGTTCCTCAAAAGAGGAAGGCGCGAAAGCGAAACTCATGGATATCATTAAAGGACTTTCACTTCCCGAAGGATGCTCATTATCACCCGTAGTAAAAACGGGAAACTTCATTGACGATATGGGCACATTGGCGAAAGGCGAACACGCCCAACTTGTAATCATGGGAACTCACGGTGCGCTAGGATTACAGAAACTTTTTGGTTCACACGCCTTAAAAATGATTCGAACCTCAGAAGTTCCATTCTTGGTGGTTCAAAAAGGAACACCTTTACGAAATATTTCTAAGGTCATTGTACCAGTTGACTTAACTAAAGAATCACTTCAAATAGCTAATATTGCCGGCGATATGGCGAATATCTTTGGCGGTGAAGTGCACGTTCTATATGAAGACCAAGCCGACGAAAGATTGTCAATGACCATGAAAACCCGCACACATATTGTAAAAAACAATTATGAAGAACGTGGAGTGAAGGCTGAATTCGTAAAATTACCAGCAAAAGGCAGCTATATAAAGAAGATTGAACACTACGCCGAAGCAAATAGTGCCGAAATATTGGCATTTGCATATCATTCTGAGAGTATTTTACCCCAATTTGAGACGTTTGGACAATCTTTAATCACAAATAGTTTGAACCTACCGTGTATGGTAGTCAATTCTAAATTGGCCTCAGCGCTTTATTTCTAGATGATATTAGGAGAATACAATGACTTAGAGATACTTAGGTTCACAAGCGTCGGCATTTATTTGGGTGACGATAATAACGATGTCCTATTGCCCCAAAAATATGTTAAAGTAGATTGGGAAGTTGGCGATGTAATTACGGTATTTATTTACCGTGATTCTGAAGATCGATTAATCGCGACTACGCTTCAACCCAATCTAACTATCAACCGATTCGGTTACCTTAAAGTCAATCAAGTCAACCATTATGGTGCTTTTTTGGATTGGGGTGTCGAAAAAGATTTGATGGTTCCATATCGCGAACAACGGTATAAATTGGTAGGAGGCGAATATGTTTTGGTTTATCTCTTTCTTGATGACGCTACGGATAGAATTGTAGCCACGACCAAATACAAGAAATTCTTTGAAACGGATACGAGTATAGTAGAACTTAATATTCCAGTGGATATAATAATTGACGATACGACTGATTTAGGCGTCAAGGTCATTGTAGACGATCGGTTCCCCGGATTGATCTACCACCAAGACTTTAATAAATCAGTGCTAAAAGGCGAAATTACAACAGGTTACGTATACAATATCCGCGAAGACGGAAAATTGGATGTTCGTCTTGAGCCGGAAGGATACGGAAAAATAGAACCTCTTTCGGAAGAACTTTTCGACATCATTCAGCGAAG
>DGBF01000047.1:653-2198 GCA_002384725.1 Flavobacteriales bacterium UBA4011 | reverse complement strand
CATCATTCAGCGAAGAGGTGGAGTTTTACATCTGCATGATAAAAGCTCACCCGAAGAAATTAAACGTCAAGTAGGAATGAGTAAAAAGAACTTCAAAAAAGCCGTTGGAAATCTTTATAAATCAAAGTACATAAATTTGGAGGATGATTCTATTCATTCGTTGAAACCGAGTAATTAAGTAGAATACATATTTGTCTCCCTCCTTGAGGACGGATTAAAGGAGGTGAAATGTTGGTTCTTTGATAATTCCATTCATTTTCGGTATAATATTTGAATCCAACTTATTGTGAAACTCAAATTTTTACTTCTTGCCCTTGCTATGCCGTATGTAATCAGCTTGAATACTGCGTTTTCTCAAGCTTTTCAAGAAAGTACTTGGGGTTTAAAAGCCGGATTAGTTATGAATGTAGGTGCCCACACCAATCAAATAGGTCTGCGTTTGAATGGATATGTGAATTATTCCTTCACTCAAATAAACCTTGAAAACACGACGACTTTTTCCCTTACTAATATAGCCAAACGTAGTAAAATGTGGGAAAACCGAATCGCACTCGGCGGAATGCTTCTTGCTGGCACAAGGTCCCAACAAGAAGACTTTGTTTGGGGAGGGCTGCATCATCAATCCAACTATAGACATGCGTTAGGCTACAATTACTTGTGGTACCGCGACAATAGTCAGACTTCCCAAAATTCTGGTGGATGGACCATTCAAAGTTCTGGTTTTCAGTTGCTTTTCGAGAATGATATTTTCGCAGGCACTGGTCGAGACAAATACAGAACGGGACATTTACAATTGGCGTATCAATACGAAGACTTCGTTTTTCAAACTGGAATCAAACTTTGGACCGGTGAAACACGTGGTTCTCGTTGGGAGAAAATACATTTAGACAAGTGTCCCAGTGGCTTCAGAATACTGGCAGACCTTCCCTATGGCAAAACGAGTCACGGTATTTTCTATTTTGGAGCCAACTACAAACTCCCCTACTCTAACTTCGCTTCAGCTAGAATAGGCATTGATTCTGAACAAGTTAGACATGCTTTTCAAAATCGACTTTCGCACGATATGATCTTACTTCCCAAAGGTATTGAACGAAAGACGCCACATTACCCTCGATTAAATGAAGATGGCTATCCTGTTTTCTTCAAAGAGGACATTCGGAAATCACGCTTTTATGGCCAATTAGGATTAAATAACGTTTGGTCATACTAATGTTGAAAGAAAGTCAATTTTTTGCCCCACTAATCTCAGTATATTGTTTAATTTTGCCCCCCGTAGTTACAATCGAAAAACGGCATGTCAAATTCCACAAAATACATCTTTGTAACAGGGGGTGTTACTTCTTCATTAGGTAAAGGGATAATTTCCGCGTCTTTAGCGACTTTGCTTCAAGGACGAGGGTACTCAGTTACCATTCAAAAACTTGATCCATACATCAATATTGATCCTGGGACATTAAATCCTTACGAACATGGCGAATGCTATGTTACGGATGATGGAGCGGAAACAGATTTGGATTTGGGCCATTATGAGCGTTTTTTAAATGT
>DGBF01000047.1:0-545 GCA_002384725.1 Flavobacteriales bacterium UBA4011 | reverse complement strand
GTTCGTCAAATGATGTGGGAGTTTGAAAACGACTGCATTGTGATCCACTTGACACTTGTGCCCTATTTGGCAGCTGCAGGCGAGTTAAAAACGAAACCGACACAACATTCTGTTAAAGCATTGTTGGAATTAGGGGTTCAACCTGATATCCTTTGTTGTAGAACTGAACACGAATTAGGATTAGAATTAAGAAAGAAAATTGCGAAATTCTGTAACGTAAGCATGAATGCGGTGATTGAATCACGCGATGCCAATACAATTTACGAAGTTCCTTTTTTGATGCAACAAGAAGAATTGGACAAAGTTGTTCTTGAAAAATTAGGCCTTTCTACCAAAACAAAACCGGACATGACGAAGTGGACGGAGTTTTTGGATAGAATTCACCACCCAAAAAGTACAGTTACCATTGGTTTGATTGGAAAATATGTTGAATTGAAAGATTCATACAAATCTATTTCCGAATCCTTTATTCATGCCGGTGCTGAGAACGAATGTAAAGTAGAACTGAAATGGTTGCATTCTGAAAAAATCACGAATGAAAATGT
>DGBF01000157.1:5626-9772 GCA_002384725.1 Flavobacteriales bacterium UBA4011 | reverse complement strand
TAGACCAAACAATTCCAGTGTTTTAAAGAGTTTATACACATTCTGTCCACAAAATTTTCGTTGAAAACTAAGTTTGCTATTATCCTATAAATAGCGCCTTTTGGTGTACCTTTACCGCTTATATATAAATCTTCGATGGGTAAAATTATAGCGATTGCGAATCAAAAAGGTGGAGTTGGAAAAACGACTACAGCCATCAATCTTGGAGGTTGTTTCGGCGTTTTGGAATACAAAACTTTGGTGGTTGATTCTGACCCTCAAGCCAATGCGACTTCTGGATTAGGATTAGACCCGGGAAAAACGGGCAATATCTACGACTGCATAATCAACGATGCTCATCCTAGAGAATTTATTCAGAAAACAGATAATCCGAATTTGGACATTTTGCCTTCTCACATTGATTTGGTAGGTTCCGAATTGGAAATGATTAATCTTCCCAACCGCGAATACAAGCTTAAAGCTGCATTGGCAAAGGTAAAAGATGATTACGATTTCATTATTATCGATTGTTCGCCTTCACTTGGTTTGATTACAGTCAACTCACTTGTTGCTGCAGATTCCGTGATGATTCCTGTTCAATGCGAGTATTTCGCCTTGGAAGGTCTGGGTAAGTTGTTGAATACCATCAAAATCGTACAAAGTCGATTAAATCCAGATTTGGAAATCGAAGGAATTGTTTTGACAATGTATGATACACGTTTACGCCTTTCTAATCAAGTTGTTGATGAAGTAAAAACGCATTTCCAAGAATTGGTTTTTGATACGGTAATTCACCGAAACACAAAATTGGGTGAAGCTCCAAGTTATGGTGAAACAATTATCATGCATGATGCATCGAGCAAAGGTTCGATTAATTATTTGAATTTTGCGCGAGAAATCTTGCAGAAAAATAACATGACAAGACTCAATAACGAGGAGAAAAAAATGAAATTGGGAAATGAGTTCTAGCACAAAAAAACGTCCACCTTTAGGAAAAGGCTTAAGTGCCCTTTTAGAAAATTCCAATACTGATATTACGACAAAGTCCACTGATTCAGGTGTTGTTGGATCCATATCGTCTCTTCCAATAGCTGCAATAGAGGCAAATCCTTTCAATCCAAGAACAAATTTTGAAAAGGAGGCCTTGGAAGAATTGGCCCAATCTATTCGAATTCATGGAATTATTCAACCCATCACCGTTCGGAAATTAGGCCGAGATAGATTTCAATTGATTTCTGGTGAACGTCGTTTCCGGGCTTCACAAATGGCAGGATTAAAAGAAGTTCCAGCGTATATTCGTGTTGCGAATGACCAAACCATGTTAGAAATGGCATTGGTGGAAAACATTCAACGTGAAAACTTAAACGCTATCGAAGTTGGCCTTTCGTACCAACGTTTGATTGAAGAATGTGAATTGACCCAAGATCAATTGAGTCAGAAGATTTCGAAAAGCCGTTCAAGCATTACCAATCATCTTCGCTTGCTTAAACTCCCTGCACCTATTCAAGCTGGTGTTCGTGATGGAGAAATTTCGATGGGACATGCTAGAGCATTAGTTTCTGCAGGGAACGAAGAAAGACAAGTTGCTCTTTTTCATCAAATTAAAGAAGATGAGCTTTCAGTTCGTGAATTGGAAACGCTTATCAAATATGATACGCCCGTTTCTGCGAAAGAACCGAAATCGCCAAAAACTCCTAAAAAGGAAATAACCGAAAAGGAATTTTCGTTTAAAGAACACTTGGCTGATAAATTGGCCACGAGAGTTCAAATAGCAAAAGGCAAAAATGGTACAGGTAAGATTGTTGTTAATTTCAATTCAGAAAACGACCTCAATCGAATCATTACCTTGCTAACAAAAGGATGAATCCGATAGTATTTCTTGGCGCATTAGTTTTAATCATGACGAATTTAAGTTTCAGTCAATCAGATACTTCTATCCAAGAAAAGGACACTGTTCATTCCGTTCGGAAAGCAACAATTTTATCGGCAGTACTTCCTGGTGCAGGTCAAGTTTACAATCATTTTGCTCAACCAAAAGGTGAAAAGAAAGCGTTTTGGAAAGTTCCTCTCATTTATGCAGGACTGGGTTTAGCGGGTTATTCCGTTTACTCAAACCAGTCTAAAGTTATTTCCCTTCGTAAGGAGTACAATTTACGTGAGGATAATGGAGGAATACGTTCAGATTGGTTAGCTTATGATAGCGGAGGACTTTTAATTCTAGAGGATCAACACGCTAGTTTTCGAGATTATTCCATTTTAGGGTTCATTCTTGTTTATGGACTTCAGTTAGCTGATGCTACAGTTGAAGCGCACTTTGTGAATTTCGATATTTCTCCAGATTTAAGCATGAATATTTCGCCTTGGACCTACCAAAACAGTCATGCAGGGCTGAGTATGAGTATTAATTTTCGTTAAAGAATTTCATCAACGTACAAGAAAAGTTATTTTTACCACGCAATGAACATCGCGCTAATTGGTTACGGGAAAATGGGGAAGGAAATCGAAGCGATTGCCTTGTCTCGCGGACATCAAATTTCGTGTAGAGTAGATTCAAAAACGACGGTAAACCATGTCGATTTTTCGGATACAGATGTTGCCATCGAATTCACCAAGCCCGATCTGGCCTTTACACACATTCATTTTTTTCTCGACAAGAAAATTCCGTTGGTGATAGGAACGACGGGGTGGAATGATCAATTAACAAATGTAACCAACAAGGTGAAAGAAACTAACGGAAGTCTGTTACATGCTTCAAATTTCAGTGTTGGTGTTAATATATTTTTCGAAATAAACAAACGATTGACGCAATTGATGGCCCCTCATACCGAATATAACGCTTCAATGACAGAGATTCATCACACGCAGAAATTAGATTCTCCAAGTGGAACGGCAATTACATTAGCGGACGACTTGATTGAGGAAAGTAAATATCAGAAATGGAATTGCATTGAAGACAATGATGGTGTTTCGTCAAATACCCCGCAACAACTCGATATTATCGCCAAACGAATTCCAGACGTTCCGGGAACTCATATAATCAACTATTCTTCTGAAATCGACGAAATAGAAATTAAACACGAAGCGAAAAACCGTAAAGGATTTGCTTTGGGCGCTGTTCTTGCAGCCGAATGGTTGCAAGGAAAGCAAGGTGTATTCACCATGAAAAACGTATTAAACCTAGACTAAATGGACGTTAAAATATATTACCTACTTCTTTTACTTCATCCTTATTTATCCATGTGGTGGAGAAGTTTCCCTGGAGCAGGACGACAATCATGGGAAGCACTAGTTCCAGGTTACAACTATTTCGTAGCCTTCAAAATTTCTTGTCACAAACCATGGTGGGTACTTTTATTACTCGTTCCGGGTGTTCATATCATTATGTGGATGGTGGTGAATGTGAGCTACATCCGTCGTTTCGGGTATTTCACGCCAGTCGACACTTTACAAGGAATCTTCTTTCCGTATTTGATTTTCGCAAAAATCGCGAGTAATCCAACTGATTTCAAAGCAGAAACCAATTGGGCAAATGCAGGTGAAGCTGCACAAAGAGAATGGAGTGACCATATCGCCTTGTTTCTTACACTTCCGATTGTTGGACATGTCATTGCAATGGGAATTGGAGCTGTTACACGAGAAAGAGCTGGAATAAAGTCGAAGGTGAAAGAATGGACAGAAAGTATATTATTCGCCTTAATTGCTGCTGGAATTATTAGAACGTACGTTTTCGAACCGTTTCAAATACCAACAGGTTCTATGGAGAAAACACTTTTAGTTGGCGATTTTCTATTTGTAAATAAATTAGCTTACGGACCCAAAGTTCCAGTTACGCCTCTCTCCTTCCCGCTTGTGCACAACACTTTTCCTTGGATTAACATGAAATCGTATTCGGGAATTGAAACATGTGATTATACAAGGTTGCCCGGTTTTGGTCAAGTAAATCAAAACGATGTAATGGTTTTTAATTATCCTTCTGGTGATACCGCTGTATATGATCCGCGCATGCCAATGGGCTTGATGGGGCATGATTATCATGGTATCGTTATTAGAGAAGCAGTTCGTTTGTGGATGGACGAAAACATCAAGGGGAAACCAAAGTTTGTGCAGGAAAAAATAGATAGCCTTTCGAAGACAAATCCTGCGTTTCAAACAAATCAGAACGCACTG
>DGBF01000157.1:4196-5563 GCA_002384725.1 Flavobacteriales bacterium UBA4011 | reverse complement strand
GCTCTTCCGATCTCACTGTATAACATGGCTATCATAGAAGCGGACAGACAAATCTTGAATCGCTACGGTAAATCCTTGGTTGATAATTTTGATTCATGGGCAGATAAAGCGCGGCGTATGATTGCAGTTGATAAAATCACCCAAGACAATAGTGGTGAGACGATTAATCATTATGGAATTATTGAAAGACCGGTCGATAAAAGAGAAAATTATATCAAACGTTGTGTAGGTTTACCAGGAAATACTATTGAGGTGAAAAATTCAATTCTTTATATTAACGGAAAGCCAGCTTGGAGAGCACCGCATCAAAATTTGCAGTACGAAGTGACCAATTTCAACCCTTTATCTGAAGAATCGATGAAGGAGAAATTTGGGTTGGAGTTAAAAAGAAATGATTTTTATCAATCGCGCACGACCCCGGAATTATACTCCGTGCATGCCTCGCTTGATGAATTGAAAAAATTGGAAGCGCATTTCACAGAATCGAAGTTTACGGTTTATCGTGAAAAACAATATACTAAAACGGATAAACCGACTTATAGTGAGATGATAGCGAATCTGGATAAGTTCCCAAAGGATTTTTATATCAACAATACCATTACGGATTTTAATAAAATAACCATTCCTAAAAAAGGTGCGACTGTAGAATTGATCAGTACTAATATCGCCTGGTATCGCAGAGTTATCCATGCATATGAAGGTCATGATTTAAAGGAAACCAAAGATGGAATTTACATTGATGGTAAAAAGGTAAGTTCTTATACCTTCGCTATGGATTACTATTGGTTGATGGGAGATAATCGATTCAACTCAGCTGATTCTCGCGTTTGGGGATTTGTCCCTGAAGATCACGTGGTTGGTCGCGCTTCATTGGTTTGGCTGTCGAGCGATCCATACGGCGGATTCCGTTGGAATCGTTTCTTCACGCTAATTAAATAGACTTTGACAGTTTTCGGAACATCTTACTTCCCTTCTGTTGAGTACTTAAAAGAATTCTGTGCAGCTGTGAACGCTGTTATAGATGCTGGCGAACATTATCCGAAGCAAACGTTTCGTAATCGGTGCAGTTTATTGAATGGTAACGGTCAACTGGATTTGAGTATACCGGTTATTCGTCCAAATGGAAATAAATCGAAGACGGGAACAGTAAAAGTATCACACGAAATTAATTGGCGAAGAGATCATTGGAGAACTATTTCAGCTGGTTATGCCTCGGCACCTTATTTTGAGCATTATGAAAAAGAGATCAAGGAACTTGTTTTTCAAGAAACAGACTTGCTGACAGATTTCAACAGGAATTGTTTGTCTTATATTCAACAGACTCTTGATTTGCCCTTCAGGTGCAGCGTTAGTCAAGAATATATTAA
>DGBF01000157.1:0-4005 GCA_002384725.1 Flavobacteriales bacterium UBA4011 | reverse complement strand
TAAGGAATTTGACATGGACTTTCGATCTTTTCAATTTGTAAACTCACAGAAATCGTATCATCAGGTTCATTTTGGTCAAACCGATTTTGTTCCTAATCTATCCATTCTTGATGCTTTGTTTTGTTTAGGTCCTTTGGCGCGAACATTAATCGTAAATTCATAAGCTGATTTCCAAATTCAATAAATAAATTCATGAAAAATATACTCTTTTTAACGTTTATTCTTTCTGCCTCAAGCGCGGTGGCTCAAAACAAAGCTCAAGTAATTTTTTATAATGTTGAGAATCTATTCGACACGCTTGATACACCGAACCAATCGGATGAAGAGTATCTGCCAATAGCAGAAAAAAATTGGAACTCGGAAAAATATTGGGAGAAAATTGCTCATATCAACAAGGTGATGAATGAGTTCGACAATATTGCTTTGATGGGTGTTTGTGAAATTGAAAACAAAGCCGTTTTAATAGATGTAGTTAAGGGACAAAAACAGAAATTAAAAATCGTACATTTTGAAAGCGCGGATGATCGTGGGATTGATGTTGGCCTAATGTACAACAAGAAAATGTTCTGCTTGAAGAAAAAAGGAATCCTTCGCTTCACGCTGACAGTTAAAGGTGAACCAAAAGCAACAAGAGATATTTTGTTTGTTGAATTGAAGCACAAAAAAGAGCGGCTTCATTTGATGGTCAATCATTGGCCGAGTAGATATGGTGGCGCAGAGGAAAGCGAGCCGAGTAGAATTCTAGCTTCTGAAACTGCCAAGAAATATATCGATTCTGTCTTGAATATTGATCCTCAAGCAAAAATCATTTTCATGGGAGATTTAAATGATTACCCGACGAATAAATCGGTCGAAAACATTATGGACCAGCTAACTCCAATGATTACCCAAACTTCTGGCTCGAAAGGTGGATCACATTCCTATAAAAACGAATGGAACATACTTGATCACATGCTTATCTCTATTGGAATGACAAATGCCGGGAGTATGCGAGCGGTTACTAATAGTGGTAAAATAAATGAATTTGAGTATTTATTTGAGACATGGAAAGGAAATTTAGTTCCCCTGAGAACCTATGCCGGTAAAAAGTATTTGGGTGGATATTCAGACCATTTACCCGTTTCGTTTGAGATCCAATTCTAGATTTTAGAGGTAAAGCCTTTTGGTAATCTTTCCTTGTACAGAAATTTCTTCTGTGGACTTTCAAACGGACGATAAACATAGTATACTGCATTGTTGTGCACTTCTATTTTCTCGAGATACTTGAAATTCAATTGATACAACTCACGAATTTCTCCCGTTTTCAAATTTACTTTACCTAGAAAACTAGTGCCTGCTTTTTCATACCAAGCATAGACATTTCCATTGGCTTTGTCCTGTAAAAGGTGACTCTTCCATCCTGTCTCCTTCTTGTTCAGATGATGATCAATGTCCACCGAATCTTTCAATTGACCACTTACATCATGTCTGTACAGCTTTTCAGAATAATAGTCGAAAACAAATAACTCATCGTTAACTTTGAAAAATGGTGAATACAATTCCTTGTAATAAACAGATTGTGTGAAGTAATTCGCACCCACCCAAATTTCTGCGTCAATACCGGTTTCATATTCCAAGTTCTTCGCCCAAAGCTTTGTTCTAACGTCGACCCATTTGTATTCGGCTCGGTACAATTCCATCATTAAATCATCTCGAATCGTTCTAAATTTGTCGTAGATAGAATCTACCTGATCATACTTCCAAAAAGAAAATTCAGGATAATTGGAAGCGAAATCTGTGAAATACAATTCGTTTCCATTGGTGTCTAAAATTGGGGCGATGTATCGATAGAAATAGTCCTTTTCTAATTGTGCAATTTGAATATTACTTTTTTCTGGTAGCACTGTAAATACTCTGTCTTTACAGATGACATGGACATTTCCGCGGAAATCTTTTTCCAAATGTTCAGCTCGACCGGGTACAGCGAAAGAATTTAATACTTTATATCCATCGTACAATTGAATCTCAGACCCTTTGGCCAATCGCTTTGGATACGTCAGTAGAATCAAATTACCATTATCAAGCACCTCAAAATCTTCCACACTCAAGCGCGAACTTTGAAAAACAGTGTCGACTGCACCAGTCGCTTTGATCACTACCTCCGTAACCTCCTGAACTCTTTCAGGCCGCATTTCAATTTTGAAACTCATAGAATCTCCAACTACTTCGAAACTTCTCTCAAAAGATTCGAAACCTACTTCAACACAAGTCAATTTAACTTCACTAGAAACGGTAATGTCTGTTTGAAATTGTCCGTCTTTATCGGTTTTGCCAATCTTCAGGAACTTGGTTGATCGCAATAATGAAACAGTTACTCCTTCAATGGGAAGACTCGTTTTTTTGGATTTTATTTCTATTTGGATATGAGTTTGACCGAAAACAGTGGATGTTCCAATCAAAAGGATGAAAACAAAAAGGGCTTCTTTGCCCCACTGCAAAAATGATTTGTGGGTTGGTCTCATACTGTGGCTTTCCATCAAGGATGCAAAAACAATTATCATTCCATAAAAAAACCCTATCAATTCAGAAAGGGTTTAAATAATTATTTAATTCTCAAACACCAATTCATTTCATCTGGTTTCTTTCCAGATTTTATGGCATTTAATTCTTCTTTTATTCGATTCGACAACGTTCCAGACTCAATAGATGGCAATTCGAAAATTTCATCCCTATATCCCAATTTTGCTATGTGCGCTATTGTCGCAGCCGTTCCAGCTCCAAATGCATCTTGTAATGCTCCTGATCGAGCCGCATTTACGATTTCTTCTACAGATACTTTTCGTTCTTCTACTTGTATTCCCCAAGATTTCGCAAGATCAACTGCAGATCGTTTGGTCACACCCCTTAAAATAGTATCGCTCTCTTCAGAGGGCGTTATCAATACATCGTTTATTACAAAGCAAACATTCATTGTACCCGCTTCTTCAATGTACTTGTGTTCTTTCCCATCCGTCCAAAGCAATTGGTGAAAACCTTCCTCTAACGCTTTCTTACCTGGGTATAAACTTGCGGCATAATTTCCTGCCGTTTTCGCTCGTCCCACACCACCTTCGGCCGCTCTGGTATAAAACTCTTCAATCTTAACATTCACAGACTCAGAATAATATACTCCAACTGGACATGTGAAAATGATAAACTTATAATTATTTGATGGTTTAATACCGATATACTCGTCTGTTGCAATAATAAATGGACGGATGTATAAAGAATATCCCTCGCGATCAGGTACCCATTGATTGTCAACTTGAAGAACCTGACGTATACATTCAATAAATAAATCTTCAGGGACAACAGGCATGCACATTCTATCACAAGACTCAGCGAAACGGTGCGCATTCATTTCAGGACGGAAAATTAAAATATCTCCGTCATCAGAGCGATTCGCTTTCATTCCTTCAAAAATGGTTTGTCCGTAATGTAAAACAGAACTGGCCGGATGCATGGATAAGTTTTTAAACTCCGATATTTCAGGAGTTTGCCATTGTCCATCCGAATATTCCATAACCAACATATGATCACTGAAAACCTTTCCAAATGGGAGATTATCCCAATCTACATCGTTGATACGGGAGGTAGTTGTTTTATTTATTTTGATTTCAAATTGGTCTGATAGCATTGTTTTGTCTTAGATTCGCGAAGATACTCAGAATGTAGTAGACATCAAACTTTTTAAGAAAATATAGGATGTTTTTTATAATTATTTATGCAGGACAAAACAAAAGTTTAGGTTCTGTCATTTATTTAAAACTATTCCTGATATATTGTAATTTAGCCGAGGAAAACAATTCATTTATTGAAAAAAAGTCAAGAAATATTAGAACATTTTTGGGGTTACGAACGCTTCCGTCCCTTTCAAGAAGAAATAATTGATAGTGCGATATACGGTCATGACACCCTGGCTCTGCTACCTACTGGTGGTGGTAAATCCATCTGTTTTCAAATTCCTGGAATTGCTCGTGAAGGTAT
>DGBF01000006.1:2596-2950 GCA_002384725.1 Flavobacteriales bacterium UBA4011 | reverse complement strand
TTCTGGTGAATGCCCAAAATGTCAAAATCCGTCTGCTTATGGCGACCAATGTGAAAAATGCGGGTCTGCACTAAGTCCGACAGAATTAATAAATCCGAAATCCACATTAAGCGGGAAAACACCCATAATGAAATCGACTTCGCATTGGTATTTGCCAATGGAAAACCACGAAGTCTGGCTGAAGGAATGGATAGAAAAAGGAATGCTAGATGGTGTACAGAAGCATAACCCAAAAGAGTGGAAAAATCAGGTTGTTGGGCAATGTATGTCTTGGATCGACGGTGGTTTGCGTCCCCGTGCTATGACGCGTGATTTGGATTGGGGCGTAAAAGTTCCTTTGCCTGCCGCAGAGGG
>DGBF01000006.1:0-2368 GCA_002384725.1 Flavobacteriales bacterium UBA4011 | reverse complement strand
GGCGGTTTGGTTGCACGAATATATCGAAAGTTACCCAGACAAAATAGATGAGTTGAAGTATGTTTTGACTTCCATTGCTCCAGAAAATCGTGACAGCGAATTCACGTGGAAAGAATACCAAACACGAATTAATTCTGAATTGGCAGATATTCTTGGGAATTTCGTGAATCGCGCTCTTGTTTTGACTCAAAAATACTACGATGGTAAAGTTCCTGAAAGAGGAAATTTAACTTCCGAAGATGAGAGTATGATTGCTGATATTCAAAGTTCTGTAAAACGATCTGAGGAATTGATTTATACCTATAAATTACGTGATGCCCAAGCTGAAGCGATGAATTTGGCCCGTATCGGAAATAAATTTTTAGCCGAAACAGAACCGTGGAAATTGATTAAAACGGACGAAGAAAGAGTCAAAACCATCATGAACTTGGCGCTTCAAATTACGGCAAACTTGAGTATTGTGCTGCAACCTTTTTTACCAGGAACGGCAGAAAAGTTAAGTGAATTTTTAAATTTCAAATCAATGAAATATAGCTCAGCGGGCGATATGAATTTATTACATGCTGGACATTCCACTGAAAAACCAACTATTTTATTTCCAAAAATTGAAGATGAACTAGTCGAGAATGAAATCCTCAAACTAAAACAACCTATGCAAAGTAATTTTGAACCACAAAAAGATGAAATTACTTTCGATGATTTCTCTAAACTGGATATCCGTTTAGGAAAAATTCTTACGGCTGAAAAAGTTGAAAAAGCGGACAAACTGCTGAAGATGACTATAGACACGGGGATCGATCAAAGAACCATTGTTTCGGGTATTGCGGAATATTACGCTCCTGAAAATATCATTGGTAAAACGGTTCAAGTCTTGATAAACCTCGCACCAAGAAAAATCCGTGGGGTAGAATCGCAAGGCATGATTTTAATGGCCGAAAATGAAAACGGGGAGTTGAGTTTTATGTCTCCAGAAAAAGATTTTGGCAAAGGTGGAGATGTGAGATAATTGCATGATTTTAATTACAGTTTTGACTTTTTTGCTCACTTTCCCACTCTCTTTTAACTTGAATCAAACTGTTGCACGAAACTTCTTGACAGAAAACGGAATCAAACATAAAGTATTTAAGATCAAAATATAGCGCATAAAGAAAGGCGACCGAAGCCGCCTTTCTTTTAAAGAATAATTCTAAGATTATTTCTTAACAAATGTGTTACGAATAACCTCTCCATTCTCAACAGCAACCTCGTAGAAGTATACTCCTTCTGTCAAGCTTGAAACGTCAACAGATCCAGTTAATCCAGACATTGTTGTTGTAGAAACAACTTTACCGTCCATTGTGATAATAGAAACTGAACTTGCAGATGCAGTCGTTTCAATATTCAAAATAGAGCTAGCCGGGTTTGGATAAACTTTAGCTTGCGAAGTGATTTCTTCTAATCCAACAGGCATAGATGCCGTAAAAGAAATATTATCTACAGACATCCAGAACTGATCAGTAACGTCATAGTGACGGAAGAGGATATGCACATTGTTCTGGCTACCTGCGATCGTAGAAACATCAATACTTTCGTTGTAGACTGTAGATCCAAGGGGAATAACTGTTTCAAATACTGGTGTAGGATATACGCCAGAAGCAAGGATTGTAGCAATTTGAGCTTGTGTTACCACGTAAACCGCATATTTTTCAAGACAGTATAATGGATCGATTGCAAATGCAACCCAATTCAAATATACTGTCGGATTTGTCGAACAATCAATAGCCGGAGAAACCATTAAGTTATCTGGCGTAAGTGGAGATCCACCCCAAGATTCAGAAGTCATTCCTTCACCAAGTGCATTAATCGGTAAATTAGGTGCCCCTGTCCAGTCTGTATGGAACCAGTTGATACTGTCGCCATCATTGTCATAGAGTGTCCAAGCGGAAAATTCAACTGAATCAGAAGCAGAGTATATCTGAGCGTTTATAGAACCTACGGCTAATACCATAGTAATTGAAAGTAAAAGTTTTTTCATAATTAAAATTATTATTGTTTAATCAAAAATAAAGTGAATTTATAAAAAATAGAAATTTTATCAGGATTAATTATTAAAGTTAAAATCTTTATAACCCTTTTTATATAGTAAGATTAAACTCAGGCATTATCTTTTGGGGAGTCAAATTGTTGATTTTTATGCTTATCAAGTCTATAAATCATTAAATTTTTACTTGCAAATTGTGAGCTCAAGAACTATGGATAAAGTTTCTTATGTAGGAAATGCAGATTTAAACGCGATAAAAAACCTGCACAAAACGTACCGCGAAAACCCTGAAAACGTTGACATTGGTTGGCAAAAATTCTTTGAAGGATCAAAATATAGCGCATAAAG
>DGBF01000191.1:8563-22155 GCA_002384725.1 Flavobacteriales bacterium UBA4011 | reverse complement strand
GGGTCGTTTCCGTAAATCATCGTTGCAGGATAATTTGGATCAGAATCAAATTTAAAATTAAAACTATCATCGAAATTCTCTATCCAAAAATCGAGATTGTCTTTGTAACTCGTTTTTGGATTAATCACAACAGTTTCGTTTTTGACCAAATCTACCTGAATATCATAAGATTTTACGAAAGGGTAAATTTTCTTCGTCGCCGAAATACCGTTATCCTCAATAACAGGGAATATTTTCAATTCGGATACACCTTCATCCAATATTGGTATTTTAATGGGCAATTCAAAAACGCCAATCAATTGACCATCGGCATAAATCCAAGCATGGGAAAAATTATGAGACAAACTTCCTTCATCACCGTTTAAGCTTGAATTTGCTTCCAAAGTCCACGTATTAATCTGCACCCAAGAAGGGTCTGGATTGTTCTTAACACAAGCGAACAGAACGAATATTAAAGAGAAAACCGATAGTAATTTCATATTGAGAGGTTAACGATTAAACGAAATAAAAATTGTTACAGTTGGACTTTAGAGTTCTCGTCTATTTTTTCTAGTACCATGTGGGCTACTTTCAAAGCTTTGAATCCATCTTCTAGCGTCACGCGTGGTTCCGATTCAGTCGTAATAGCTTCATGAAAAGAGCTTAATTCATCCTTTATGGCATTTACCTCTCCAATGGTTGGTTTATCAAACAAGATCTTTTTTGTCGGCTTACCATTTCCCACCTCAAATACGATATCAAAAGGATCTGGCTCGCCTTCGATGTTTTCCATGCGCACAACTTCCAATTCCTTCGTCAGGAAATCAACACTTATGTAGGCGTCTTTTTGAAAGAACCTTGATTTACGCATGTTTTTCATGGAAATGCGACTAGCAGTTAAGTTAGCAACACATCCATTCTCAAATTCGATACGTGCATTCGTTATATCTGGTGTGTCAGAAACAACAGAAACGCCTGAAGCCGATATGTTTTTTACTTCTGATTGCACCACTGAAAGTATGGCATCTATATCGTGAATCATTAAATCGAGAACCACCGGAACATCAGTGCCACGTGGATTAAATTGTGCCAAGCGATGCGTTTCTATAAACATCGGTCTGCCAAAAAACTCTTGAGCCGCAACGAATGCGGGATTAAAACGCTCCACATGTCCAACTTGAACTTGCACACCTGCTTCTTCCTTAAGAACAATTAGGTTTCGTGCTTCCTCAACCGTTTTGGTAACCGGTTTTTCTATAAAGACATGTTTTCCGGCTTTGATAGATTTGCTCGCGCAATCATAATGCGAAAGAGTTGGTGTAACAATATCTAAGCAATCCACGGCTGAAATTAGCTCATCCATTGAGTCGAAGCGTTTGATGCCAAATTCCTCTGTAACTTTCTTGGCGTTTTCCTCATTCGGATCAAAGAAACCAATCATTTCGTATTGGTCCTTTAACTCTAAAATTAATCGGATGTGGATTATACCTAGATGACCTGCTCCTAAAACGCCTATTTTTAGCATACTTCTGTTTTCAACAAAAATAATCAGAATAAACAGCTATTGATAGGACTTTACAGATTTCTTTTTGAGAAAATAAACGAGTCTATTGAATTGATCAAGTATGCTTCTTATCATAATAATATCCGGTATCGATATTGACTTGAAGCTTCGTTAAGGTTGTGATTTGACCAGTGTGGTAACTGAAATGTTCTATCACATGAATCAAAACTGAAAAGCCAGTTTCTGTAAATCCTTGTATCCTATGCGTTTGGCCGTATTTAGATTCAGGCACTTCCCTAAGACATTGTTGAATATTAACACGTAAATTTTCGAGTAAAAAGATTAAATCCGTTTTTTTTATGTTTTTATGTGATTCAAATTCGAGGTCTCGCTGTCTATTATCTGTTTGATCACCCAAACCACTAAGAATCCATTGTCGTGCATTTCCACAAAGATGAAGGACTAAATTGCCTACGGATGGAACATTGGGATTCACCTTTTTCCACAATTTTTTTTCATCTAGTAAACTTAAGCATTTAAAAATCCGAGTATAAGATTCATCGAAAATACGTTGCTCAAACTGTTGTAGTAAATGTTCTTTACTTATCATCCCGTAAGTCTTTCTTAAAGATAAGTTTTTTTTCGATGTAGTTGATAAAACAACAATAAATTATATATCTTTGCATCCGCTGAATCATTCATGATTGAGCCTCCCATACTGCAAGGGACATAGATTTTATGGTGGTTGTAGCTCAGTTGGTTAGAGCATCGGTTTGTGGTACCGAGGGTCGCCGGTTCGAGCCCGGTCTTCCACCCAAAAGTAAAACCGACCCTTTTTGGGGGTCGGTTTTTTCTTTTAACAAGCATTAATAATAGTGCGTATCATCCTTAAAACGAAAGAAATGAATATAGATAAAACAAAACCAGTAATGGTAACAGGAGCCAATGGATATGTAGCCAGTTGGCTGGTGAAATATTTGCTGGAAGAAGGACTAACAGTTCACGCAGCTGTTAGAAATCCAAATGACGAAAAGAAAATTGGCCATTTGAAGGAGGTAGCAACCAATTCAAAAGGTACAATCAAATTCTTTAAATCCGATTTGTTGACACCCGGATCATACAAAGAAGCGATGGAAGGTTGTGAGCTCGTATATCATACTGCTTCGCCTTTCACCTTAGACGTAAAAGATGCGCGAAAAGATTTGATCGAACCAGCATTGCACGGAACAGAAAATGTGTTGAAATCAGTTAATGAAACTTCGTCTGTGAAACGTGTTGTTTTAACGAGTAGTTGTGCAGCGATTTATACCGATGCAATTGACACGGTTAACGCTCCAGGTGGCCAATTAACGGAAGATATTTGGAACACAAACGCTACGGAATCCTACCAACCTTACTCCTACTCCAAAACACTAGCGGAGAAAAAAGCATGGGAAATGGCCAATGCTCAATCGAATTGGGACTTGGTTACCATTAATCCATCTGGCGTATTTGGACCTCCGTTGAATCCTCATAACACAACTTCAGAAAGCATGAACATTCTTAAAATACTTGGTAATGGTCAAATGAAATCTGGAGCACCACGCATGGGAATTGGAATGGTAGATGTACGCGATGTTTCAAAAGCACATTTTCAAGCCGGATTCAAACCGGAAGCAAAAGGTCGATACATCACTTCTGCGCACAACACCAACTTTTTAGAGATGGGTCAGGCCTTGTTGCCTAAATATGGCGATCAATATCCGCTACCTAAAAAAGCTTTGCCAAAATGGTTATTGATGGCTGTTGGGCCAATGGTGAATAAGTTATTTTCTCGTAAATTCATTAAAAAAAATGTGAATGTTCCCTGGAAAGCAGACAATTCAAAAATTAAACGTGAACTGGGGATAGAATTTATGCCCATGCAACAAAGTTTAGAAGAATCTTTTCAAGTTTTGATTGATGAAGGGATTTTGAAACCGAAGAAATAAATTCAATACCTATATAATCGAGGAGTTCATTCAAAATGGACTCCTTTTTTAATTTTCAATAATTCAAAATCTGCTTTGTCCTATATACTCTTAAAAGCTATGTTGGTATATTTGTCAAAATGTTAATTTACTTACTTGAGACGAAACTGTCCGATTTTGATTTAAAAAAATTCAAAATTTAAATTCTTAAGCGAAGGATTATCCGAAACAAAATGGATTTCTATTTTTGTGTAAGGATGGACGAACAAATCTGTCCACTATATATTATGGAAAATCACAGAAAAGCATACATAGCAGGAGGCTGCTTTTGGGGAATGGAAGATCTATTCCGAAACAGAAAAGGTATTTTCGATACAGAAGTCGGATACCAAGGAGGTCAAAATGACAATCCGACTTATAAATATCACCCAGGTCACGCGGAAGGCATTGAATTGACCTATGATCCCAGTCAAACTAATTTTCGAGAGATTTTAGATTATTTCTTTCGTATACACAATCCAACTACAATTGATAGACAAGGAAACGATATGGGGTCAAGTTATCGATCTGCTATCTTTATTCAAAATGAAGAAGAGAAATCGATTGCTGAAGAAGTGATTGAAATTGTAAATAGTTCAGGTCGATGGGATGGCAAAATCGTCACCACTTTGGAATCATTTTCTACTTTTTGGCCGGCAGAAGAAAATCATCAAGACTATTTGGTGAAAAACCCAGGTGGGTATACCTGCCACTTCGAAAGGTTTGATACTTTTTTAGACAAAACAACCTAAAAAAATAATCAAAACCTTCATTTGGCTAGCAAATATTTAGCAACCGCTACGATCAGCTTTCTGGAAAAAAAATAATAGTATAAAACGTCAGGCTAATGTTTACGACTTAAGAGATAAAGTTAAGTAACAGTTTATTGCCTTGAAAGACGTCTTTCAAGGCTTTATCAAATCTTAAAAAGTAAACAAAATGGAAAAGTTAGGAAGACCTATGCATCCACAAACTCAAGGTAAGATAGAACGTTGGCACAGATCAATGAAAAACGTTGTAAANNGCCTAGACAAGAACAACAGCCCGAGACTGCTGAGTGATAATGGTTCTTGCTACGTCAGTTCAGAACTTGCTAAGTACATTAAAGACAAGGGAATGAGTCATGTCAGAGGAAGACCTATGCACCCGCAGACGCAAGGAAAAATAGAACGTTGGCACAGATCAATGAAAAACGTTGTAAAACTTGAGAACTATTATTTGCCTGGCGATTTGACAAACAGACTTGAAGAATTTGTACAGTATTACAACAACGAACGATATCACGAATCTTTACAAAATCTAACGCCATCAGACGTGTATTTTGGACGCGGCCAAAAGATACTCGAACAACGACATTTAATTAAACTAAGAACAATGAAAAAAAGAAGAAAGCAACACCTGTCGCAAAGATTAAATTTTTGACTTAATTTTGACTATCTCTGGTGAACATTAGTTTGAAGACTTACATTTGATCATCATGATATTTTTACGCCTTTTCGATTGTATACCTTTAATTTCTGACCAACGAAAATCATTGTGCCTCGAATGTGATTAAGCTTCTGAAGTTCACTCACGGACATTCCAAATTTCTCTCCGAGCGCAAATAAATTATCTCCAGACCTTACTTTATAAATTTCATATGATTTTGAAGACCCCGACGAATGCTTCTCCATCATTTCGTCCGTCGTAAGATTAATCTTATCATCTGCACTTTGTGCGGCATTATTTGCACTCACGTCAGAACAAGGACAATGCTTTTTCTTTTGAGCGTCCGTAAAAGTATAATCAGGTGAAGGTTTATATTCTCGAATTTTCTTTTTAAGCGAAGGGAACCCTTTGTAATTTCCGTCCGTACATTTTTCCCAATACTTGAGCGCTTGATCATTGGTATAATCACAAAATTGCATGAGCGTATATGCAGAGATTAACCCTGATTGGTGCCACCCGTTCCAGCAGTGCATGTACATCATACCTGCCGCGGAATCATTTACTCTTTCGTAAACATCACTCAAATACGTGTCGAGGTAACTATTCAATTTTGGTCGACAGATATATTCAAACCCTTCAGCATCAAGCGAGTCCAATCTCGTTTGTGGATACCAATATTCGAAATTATGTGAATACAAATAGACCGCCTTATCAAAACCAATATCATGCAACTGACGCAAACCATAAAGCGGCATTGGATTCCAGAGGTAGTATTTCGGGATTGTATCTTTCAAATGAAGGTTATTTCCACCGCCCCTATAAACCAAATCATATAATACCACTCTGAAATTTCTCGTCCCGTCAAATCGTTCATCGCCTCTCCCTTTGTTATCAATTAGGCGATTCTCAATTGAACTCGTACCGAATTGATCCTCTCGGTATTCAACTGTATCTCCAGTCACAGGGGTTTGGCTATTTGCCTTGCCAGCAAACAAAGCAAGAATCAAAAGCATTCCTAATTCCTTATTCCTTGTTTTACGCTTAGACATTAACCAACCGAAAACAACGGCAAGTAATCCTAAAAAGTACCATAAGATTAACTTAAATGACGACGAAGAACCCATCAGATCTCCTGTTGTTGGAACATCTGCCCCAAACTTCAATTGCTCCAATCCCGTAATTTTCATATCTTTAATTTTTGTTTTTATATTGTCCTTAATTACAATATAACCCGCATGCTCTATAAGCAGCGAATCACTGATATGGACTTGCAAACTATCTACCCATTTATTTTCTTTATCGATAATGGTAAGCTTAACATCATTAACAAAAGTCATTCCTTCCATAAATTTAATGACATCAGCCACGCTATTCTTACATTTCTTATTAAAGAGTTCACAATCATTTGTTAACACCATTGATTTGCCTGGATCCAATATTTTACCTTTTAAATCTGCTTTACGACCAGAAATATCTTCATAAAGCACAAACCCTTCCAAATTCAGAGGCTCACTACTCATATTTGTAATTCCTACAAACAGGAGTGAATTTTTCTTTGAGTTGTTGACGTAATACTTATCAATAACCAATTTTGAGTTCAACGGTGAAGCGTCTTTATGTTTGAATTGTGCCGTAATCGCTTTCGCTTTTCCTGGTTGAATGACTCTCTTGCTTTTTGAATTACCATCACTCCATTTTTTAAATCGATAGAGATGATCACTTTCAACCGCTTCTAAATCAACGCTATATTCGGTGAAAAATTTCCCGTCAACGCTATTTGTCAACAATTCAGACCCATTCATTCTCAAACCATTAAAGGACGTAATGTTTTGATTGACTTTAACAGAGACAGCCTCTTTAAATCCAAATGTTTCAGCAATATGTCGGTACGCCGATTCTGGACGCTTGGTGAAATACGTCTTCAGATTTTTAATCTTAGCGCTCCAAGAATGTCTAGACTCATTGTACAAAGCTCCTCTTCGAGCTAAGTGTCTATCGATTTCAGATTCTATATTCGCCTTATTCTGGTCAAGTTTAGAGTGGAAGTTTTCGGTCGACACGTAAGTTGAAAGTAGATAACAATATTGATTAATAAAACGCTTCTTGAACTTGTCGTTTTTCATCATGTTATTCATTAATGTAACAGCATAACTTGGATTGTACCAATATTCCCGAACAGGAAAAGTTCTGTCGCGAATAAAATTCCGAGTTAAAAATTGCTTCTCACAAGCTAGATCAGTATCGTAGATCACCCATTTCCATTTACCCCCTTTATTCTTAAAAAAGCGGATGTTACCGCGGTAATCAGGATTACTAATGAAGGTCTGTAAAACATTAAAATTAAAGAAATTCTCTACATCAATGCTATCCGAAACACGTTGATGAAAATCTGATTTATCACTGTTTTCTCGAACGTAATCAATAAAACTCTTGTAATCGGTATCTCTAAATCCAGACCCCTGAATCTCTCTGAACTCACCAATTTTCCAATCGTATCTGTACCTGAAATAATCACCATTAACCTTCTCCCTAAGGTTGTGAATCCCCCAGTACTGGCCATTAATATATAGCACCACCTGCCTGGACGCCTTTGTGTTGACATTAATATCATCCCCTACCTGACTAATGGACATGTCTTTTATTCGCGTTTTATTTTGATCGTTCCCGGACGTCCTCAAAACAACGTGCTGAAATTTCCTGAATGGTAAATCCTCAAACAACTTTACATTAATTTCCGATTCTCCGTGAAGCTTTTTACGCGCAGACAATTGTAAAGATTTCTCTTTCCAACCAAGCGTCATCCCGCCATACGTTTTTAAATCAAGCTCTAACTGCTCTTTGACTTTTCCATTAAAAATGAACTCGGCACTTGCTGTGATCGGTTGCTTATCCCAAGCTCGACCAACAGTCAAAATAGGGCCTCCGGAAGAATTTGACTCCGTATGCCCGACATATATTCCATCAGGAGAAAAGAACTGATTTGAATCAACCACGAGGGAAACAATAGGAATATCATGTCCTTGGTTGACAATATATGATCCAACAAAATTTCGTCGCTTACCGTCTTTATCCGTGTACTTTATTTTAAGTACTGTAGGCTCTGTAATTTTAATTTTCTTGCCAGCAGTTTGGGAACCTCTTTTGTTAATCGTTTGAATACTCAATCCTGTTAGCGGACCTGCATCGACAGTAAGTTCAAGATCGCTCTCATAAACACCGGGGGAATAACTCAACTTTACACCCTCCAGTTGTTTGAGGCTATTGAAATAATAAAGTGCCTTCTTTTTGTTTATATCTACTGACACGAGAAATGACGAAGAAATAATTACGAGTATTGGAACGAACTGATTAATAGACATATATGGGTTCTATTTCAATTGATTTTATCTGCTAAATATAATAAAAAGAAGCTACTTGGTCATTCCTAATCAACTACCAAAGAGATATATACCCATAGAAGCATCAAAAATTAACAAGAGATCCGAATCCCTTGTTAAAGTGTACAGAACTTTCCTTAATAAACACAAATTGCCTTGATGCAGTTGCTTGTCATCTTTCGGATGTTTTCATTTAATTCGTGTGGATTACTTTGATAAAATCGTCCATTCGTAAGCAACTTAAAGCCTAACTTCCGCGTTTAGAAAGAAACAGCTTTTAATGACCAAATCTGCCTTTTTCATCCTTGCGCTGGCGTTTTCGTTTTTGTCCTCGGCACAGGACTTCGAATGGCTGGTTTCTGGTGGTGGTCCATTGTCTGACAAAGCAACCGATATCGCGGTTGATCACGAAGGAAATATTTTTATCACTGGATATTATAACGAAGAAGCCACTTTCGGTCCATTTTCTATTCCCTTCGGAAATCCTAGTTCAAAAGAAGTTTTTGTCGCTAAACTCGATCCTCAAGGAAATTATCTTTGGGCAAAATATGGCGATAACTATTATGACGACAGAGGATTAGGCCTTTGCCTTGACAAGCAAGGAAATGTGTTTGTTACAGGAACTTGTTGGGGCGGAATGACGTTCGGCTCTTTATCTGTTTACAATTCTACCTCCTACACCGATCAAATTTTCGTTTTAAAACTGGACGGTAACGGTAATGAAATCTGGTTGAAAAATGCAGGAGTAAATACTGGAGGTTATCCCTACAATGATGACCACGGTTTTAACTTAGTGGCCGACACCATTGGGAATATTTATGTCACTGGATTTATTTCCAATAATACCAACTCTGCTCAAAATGCCACTTTCGATGCTTTAATCGTCACTGTTGCACCAAACGATTCGCTTGCTTTCTTGGCGAAATTAGATCCAGCTGGAACCTGGCAATGGGTCAATACGTTTGACGGAGAGAGTGGTTCGCGTGACAACGATATCGATATAGACAATGAGAACAATCTGTACATTGTTGGAGGCTTCGATGGAACACGAATGTTCGGAACTACATCTCTGACGAGTGTTGGGGGAAATGATGTATTTGTTGTAAAATATGATGAGAACGGAAATTTCATTTATGCAAAACGAGCCGGTGGCCTTTTGGATGATAGAGCTAACGCTGTCCATTGTAGTTCCGACAATCATATTTATATCACAGGTGAATTCAGAGACAAAGCAGGATTTGGATTAGATAGCGTTAACAACAATGGCGGACCAAATGGTCGAGATATTTTCGTTTCTCGTATGACCAAAGATGGAACTTTTCTATGGGTGAAAAAAGCGGGTTCGAACAGCGGTAGCGACCGTGGAAATGGCGTATCGACTAACGACCAAGGAAACATTTTCGTAACGGGACAATTTCGTGGAAAAGCAGACTTTCAAAGTAATATAGAGTTAGACTCAGGCAACGATAGCACTCAATTTTTTGTCGCTGCCATTGATACGCTCGGTAAATGGCGGTGGGCTAAACAAGGCGGTGGCGCAATGCCCGACCGTGGAAATAAAATCGCCGTTGATGGCTGCGATGTTTATTCGTGTGGATATTATGAGTTGACCATGAACACTGATTCCCTTTCCATTAGTGTATTGGGTAAAAAAGATGTTTTCATTTCTAAAATTTCGGATGCTTGTTTTGGGTACGATTCACCACCACCACCTCCTCCTCCAATTCCCCCAGTTGTAGTTGTTCCTGATGATTCGTGCAACATTCTCATTTCAAACGTATTCTCACCAAATGGTGACGGTGTAAACGATTTCGTTACTTTTTCAGACTATTGTGCCACTCCTGTTAATGTTTTAATATTCAACCGCTGGGGGAATATTGTTTATCAATCTGATAATCCAACTTTGCCTTGGTTTGGAACCGACATGGAAGATTTTCCGCTAACAGAAGGTGTTTATTTTTATACCATAAAAGGAACCAAGGCTGATGGTGAAACGATCAATCAACATGGTTTTATTACTTTATTGGGTAAATAATTCAGTTATTAACATTTCGTTTTATTTTTCAAATAATCCCTTAGTTTTGTGGAATTATGAAAAACGAAATCCAATCCAGAAGCCAAGGAAAGTGTGAATTGTGCGGTTCTGAAGCCAAACATATATTTATAGTTCCTCCAAAACCAGGAAATTCAGCAGATGAATGTATTCAGATTTGCGAAGATTGCAATGGACAGCTCACTGAGGAAGTTGAAATTAATCCCAACCATTGGCGCTGCTTAAATGACAGTATGTGGAGTGAAGTGGATGCTGTAAAGGTTGTCGCTTATCGCATGTTGACGAAATTGAAGGCTGAGGGTTGGCCAAATGATTTGCTCGAAATGATTTACCTTGAGGAGGATACTTTGAAATGGGCAAAAGAAGGATCAACAGATACGGATCAGCCCAAACACATCGATTGTAACGGAGTTGAAATCTTTGGAGGAGATAGTGTGGTGCTTATAAAAGACCTGAAGGTAAAAGGTGGAAATTTTACAGCGAAAAGAGGAACAGCCGTTCGAAATGTCCGATTGGTGCATGACAATCCCGAGCAAATCGAGGGTAAAGTTGAAGGACAAACCGTAGTTATTCTCGCCCAATATGTGAAAAAATGAATTAATAGTATTCAGACAAGGTGAACAAACACTTTTCGACAATGGTGAAAGCTCATTGTTTCTAGTTAACTATCGTGAGTCGAGCTATATTGATGCTCAGGTTAAATTGATTGATGCCTTGGCAGAGAATGTGAAATCAAAGTTGAATCTTGAGTTTGCTCTGGGGATATTAAAATAAAAAAAAAGCCTCTGAAAAATCAGAAGCTTTCAATTTATGAATTATAATTTCTACCAGAACTTCAAAATTCGAAGTACTTCATCCGTCAATCTAATTCTTTCATCGCTAAATAATGCTTCAGGAAACCCTTCTTCTCTGATAATCAATGTGGCAAAGTAAATTCTATTCTTTGGTTTTTGAATATAGCCAACGAACCAACCCATGTCTTTACCATCAACATAACCCCAACCTGTTTTCGCGTAGCGAATGCCGTAACTCGTTGTATCACGCGCCATGATGTTTTTCATGCTTTCTCGAGTCGACTCCTTTAAATTGAATTGTTTCGTTATCAATCTTCTTAAGAAATCTACTTGCTGCAAGGGCGAAATTTTGGACTCTCCTGTTAACCAGAATTCATCCAAATTATCTTTTCCTATGTCCATGCCTGGATACGCCAACGAATCCATATAGCTTTTCATTTGAGTCAATCCTATTTTTCGCGCTAACTCTTGGTAACAAGGAACACATGATCTTTGAAACGCATCGCGAAGGTCCAAATCCTTGTTCCAACTTTCCAATCGTCTTGGTGTGCCGTCGTATTTAAAAATAAAATCTTCGGTAATTGTGCCCGTTTCCAAACCAATTATGGTATTTGGAATTTTAAAGGTCGAAGCAGGAGAAAATTCGTCTTTCGCCACACCGAAATCGCTACTTGTATATTGATTGCTGCTTTCGTCGTAAATTAAAATTTGTCCACCTAAATTTTTAGCCCCGAATAAATCATTTAAGTCGATACTTTGGAACTTTACTGGCTCTTTTGATCGTGTATATGTGTTGGGAAGTTTTCTACCCTGGGCACAGCCAATCAGTAACACTAGTAAACCAACAAGAATTAATAAACGCATATAGTTTTGTTTTGCTGACCAAGTTAGCATTTGAACCGAATTAAAACTTGCTTGTACTGAAGAAAAAATGAACATGAGAAAGTTAATCGCCCTTTTATTTATTGCAGGAATATCGATTCCTTCAGCATTTTCACAACCGGAAACGAACAATCAACCACCCACCAATGAACGAAAGATTCAGATGGCCATCCTTTTCGATGCTTCGGGAAGTATGAATGGTTTATTGTCGCAAGCGAAAGCAAGAATGTGGAGCATCGTCAATGAGTTAACTGCTTTGCGATACGAAGATGTCGTACCAACAGTCGAAATCGCCTTGTATTCTTACGGATATGATGGTCATCCCGGAAGTGAATATTTCACCAAACAATTGGTGCCATTAACAACTGACTTGGACCTCATTTCAGAAAAACTATTCTCCATAACCACAAATGGTGGTTCGGAATATTGCGGTGGAGTTATTAAAAAATCTTTGGATGATTTAGCTTGGTCAACAGAAAAATTGGACTTAAAAATGATCTATATCGCTGGAAACGAACCCTTCAACCAAGGACCAATCGACTACAAGACAGTGTGTAAATCAGCTTGCGAACGTGAAATCTTCATCAACACCATTCATTGCGGTCCGTATGAAGTTGGCGTAAAACATTTTTGGTTCGATGGTGCACAAATTGGCTGTGGCGACTATTTCCACATCGATGCGGACAAGAGCATTCAGCACATCACAACACCTTATGACTCACTTATAAATGTGTATAACGATTCACTGAATACGACATACATCGAATATGGAAGTGATGGAAAAATGCTGAAAGAACGTCAAGCCAAACAAGACGTCAATGCACAAATTATGAGTCCAAGTAGCAAGGCGGAGAGATCCATTGCAAAATCGAAAGCCAATTACACCAACACTTCTTGGGATATTGTGGATGCTGAAAAAGATGAAGATTTTAAAATTGAAGATATCAAAGAAGAACAACTTCCAGAAATTCTAAAAGGCAAAACAACCGAAGAAAAGAAGAAAATCATCGGTGAGAAATCAGCTGAGCGAGATGAATATCAGAAGAAAATTGCGCAATTGGGCAAAGATCGTCTACTATTCATTGAGGAGGAAAAAACAAAACTAGGAGATGAAGGCGCCAGCGATTTTGGAACATCTGTTTCAGAAAGCATAGAGAAGAAGTCGACGAAAATTGGCTATAAAAAACAGAAATAGTAATTTCATATCATGTCTACAGATGTGATTTCTTTCAAAAGTAAAATACACCACAAAAAGGACCTCAACATACACTATGTTGAGGTCTCTTAATCTATACTTGACAATTTAGGAGAATTTAAAAAAGGAAAATTCAGTCAACGCGTTTGGATACAAATAAATGATAAAGCGAAACACCGTTGGCAAGCCGGAATCGTCGCACTAGGCGGTGGCGACGGATATATCACAGTCTCCGCAGTTCGCATGAAAAAATTCGGAATTCATTTTGGTGAAGAAGTGTTGGTTCATCTGGAAAAAGAGTAAACAGAGCCATCATGCTTTTGAACAACTTGAAGAGAATTCCGCCAGGAAAGGAAGATTTCAAAGAACTCTTATGGAAAGATTAACGGCAC
>DGBF01000191.1:1854-8479 GCA_002384725.1 Flavobacteriales bacterium UBA4011 | reverse complement strand
GTAACGGCACAAAAACGAATAATCACTTTCCTTATCCTTATCTTTGCCCAAAATTTATTCGAATGCAAGTTTATCTCGATAATGCGGCAACGACACCTGTTGCTCCCAAAGTAGTTGAAGCAATGATTCCAATTCTCAAAGAAGGTTTTGGAAACCCTTCGTCTTCTCACTTTTTTGGTCGACAAGTAAAGGCACATATCGAAACGGCCCGAAGATCCATTGCAAAACATATCAATTGTTCACCATCTGAAATTATTTTCACCTCTGGAGGAACAGAAGCTGACAACATGGCGATTACTGAAGCTGTGAACTCCTTAGGCGTTAAAAGAATCGTCACCTCGACAATAGAACATCACGCAGTTGGTCACACGGCGGCAAATATTTGCGACAAAAAGGATATCGAGTTAGTGTATGTAAAAATCGATGAAAAGGGTCAAGTCGATTTGACTGATTTGAAAACCATTTTATCAGACGGCAAAAAGACTTTGGTGAGTTTAATGCACGCCAACAACGAGATTGCAACTTTACTACCTATTGAAGAAGTATCGAAGGTTTGCAGAGAAAATGGAGCTTTTTTCCATTCAGACACGGTTCAAACGATGGGCCACTACCCGTTCGATTTACAAAAACTAGATATCGATTTCATTACTTGCGCGGCACATAAATTTCATGGCCCGAAAGGAGTTGGATTTTTGTATATCAATAAAAATGTTCGCATCCATTCCATGATTCACGGCGGTGCACAAGAACGTGGATTGCGCGGTGGCACAGAGAATACATCAGGAATTGTTGGATTGTCGAAAGCTTTTGATTTGGCGTATGAAGACGTTGCCGAACACCAGAAATATGTGCAAGGCTTGAAGAACCATATGATTTCGGAATTGCGAAAAAACATCGAAGGCGTTGAGTTTCACGGCGAAATTGATTCAAATAAAAGCTTGTACACAGTTCTTAATGTTTGTTTACCTAAAACAGAAAAGTCCGGTTTGTTATTATTTACACTCGATTTGAAAGGAATTGCTTGTAGCGGCGGAAGCGCTTGTTCGTCTGGAGCTGTTCTTGGCTCACACGTTCTTGCAGGAATCAATGCTCCATCTGATAAACCCAATGCACGATTCTCTTTTTCTCGCTATACGACGAAAGAGGAAATTAATTTTACAATTGGTGTTTTGAAAGAGATATACGCTGGAGTTTTAATTTAGAGCGCAAATTCGTCCCTTATCCATATAAATCGTCATAGGTGTCAATCGAAATATTAAACGGTCTTTTGTCAATTGCAATATTTGATAATCGCCGCTGTCCCTAATACTTATTTAATGAAACAGTAATTTAAAACGTATATCTCAAAGTAGCAACAAAATTCCTTCCTGGAGCCGAGATATTCGAGGCGAAGACTCTATAATTCTGGTCCAAGATATTCTCACACGCCATCTGCATTCCCAAAAGCGGATGAAATTGATAATTTACACGCACATTGAAGGTATACCAAGCAGGCATTCCGTCTGCGGTGGCATTAGCAATATTGTCTTCCCCAATAATGTTGTAATCTTCCAGTTTCTTTTGACCCGAATAATTTACAAAAAGTTCCGATCTCATTTTTTTCGCAACATATGTCAATCCTACTCTTCCAAAAAACGGAGCGATGTGGTCTAATGGATAATCTGTGGTGTCTGTATTGATTCTCCCCAAGGTGTAATTGAAAGAAGCGAAACAGCTCAAATCTTTTACTATTTCTCCTCGAATAGCTCCTTCAAAACCTTTAACATAGGCGCTTTGAGAATTTATTGATGTCCGCACTTGACTCATCGTTCCATTAAATAAAATAGAATCTTGACTTCCGAAAGTAGAGTTTTGCACATTAATTACATTGTTCAATAAAGTGTAATACCCAAGTGCAGAAACCGTGATCTTATCTTTCAGTACTTTTGATACCCCAACTTCTCCGTTGTAAGAATACTCTGCCTTTAAATCAGGATTCGGAACGATTACTGTGCCTGGAATTGACTCAAACACCTTGGCCAAATCGTCCACATTTGGTGCTCTAAATCCCGTTGAAGCGTTTGCCGTAATTCGCCAATCTTTTCCCGGATTATATACTAATCCAATACTACCAGTAGCATTTGCATTTTGTTGAACGATCTCTGAGAAAGGAAAAGGGAAGAATGTTTTATCGTCGAACGTAGCATTCAGCTGGATATATGAAAAACGTAATCCGCTTCTTAATATAAACTTTTCCTTTTTCTTGCCTAGTTCTGCTGTTAGGGTTCCGTATGCAGCTGCACCATTCATTTCCGAGCCGCCATCTGGGTAACGAGTATCGATGTTCGAACCTTGACCAGTAGCTATATTCAGTCGATTTGCGGTAGATTGAACTTGATTGGTATACGCTTCAATACCGTAACTCATCTCACGATTTTTCTTCCGCTTGTCGAAATCGGCGTTGAAAGAAAGGATATCTAAATTCTCTATTTGTGAATCGCGGTTGTTGTTTTTAAACAGTCGTGTAATCCGACTTTCTTCAATTTGTTGGTAACCAATTACCATGCGCGCATTGTCGTAAATTTTCGATTTCTTCTCCAATTCCAACATATACGACAAAAACAACCTACGCTGTGGTCCGTAATACCATTCTGCAAATTTCGGATTTGCTCCTGACTCCTGCGTTAACCTGTCATAACGGGGAATATCATTCGTTGTACTATATTGAAAATTAAGCACCTGACGGACATTCTCCGAACTTTGCCACAAGAATTTCTGCAACAAATCAAGTTGTTCATAGGCAGAACCTACCTGAAGATTTTGATCCGAATTCTGAATCATCGTGTCTACGCCATCAATTCTATCTTGATACCAAGGTCGTTTTCCAAAATCTGAATATTTACTTGAGCGATTCTTCCCTTGTTTCAAATCATTGAATTCAGAAACAGTAAAACTCGTTAAAGATCCAAATCGACGGCTCGCAACACTCATGTCACCGTGAACCGCGTAACCATTTGCTGCAGAAAAGTACCTTCCGTAAGCATTTGCTTTTACCAGAGCTTCATCTGAATTGGAAAGAGAAGGTTTCTTCGTGATAAAATGTATAACACCACCTAGAGCATCCGAACCGTAAACAGCCGAACTTGGTCCGAAGGCAACCTCTACTCTATCCATAATCGAATTATCCACTGTCATTACGTTTTGTAAATGTCCGCCTCGATAAATTGCATTGTTCATGCGCACGCCATCCAAAACAATAAGAACTCTATTCGTTTCAAATCCACGAATTATCGGTGAACCGCCACCTTGTTGACTTTTTTGCACCAAAATATTTCCAGTCTGGGCAAGAATATCTGCCGTTGATGTCTGATTCATTACTTCCAAGTCATTGGAACGAATAACTTGAATTTTCTGAACGACATCTCCTTTTTTCTCTTCGAAACGGTTGGCAGAAATCACCACATCATCGTATTCACTTATTTTTTCAGATAAGGAAATAAGAAACTGACCTTTCAACTCACTGGCCTCCATTTTTATCGTGTTATAATACCCATGACGGAACACAAACGTCCCCGTCCGTTTTAAACTGGTAAGTTTAGCATATCCTTTTGCATCGCTCCGGATGGTTAAGGCAGGCTCCTCTTCATTATAAATTTGAACATTTTCAACTCCCTGTAAAGTCGTTTTATTAATCAATTTTATGGTTTGTGCTTGGAGGGTAAATAGAGTTAAAAAACACAAGATGGCAAACGTAATTTTCATGCAATTAGTTTTCGTTCATTGAATCAATAATCGAGCCAAATTTTAACTATTTGATAACATTTGCTTTACAGCGATATTACGATTTAAAGCCTCGTTAATAAAGATAATTGATTAATTAATATTATCTTTTCGAACTTGCACAGAAGAGAAAAACAGAATGACAAAGAACACCTATTTAAAAATACAAAAAACTGCTCGTTTGACCTGGGTGAAAGGTTCTGATGTTCAAGCGAAAAAACTGCTTATTGTTCTTCATGGATACGGTCAACTCTCTACTTTCTTTTCGCTGAAGTTTTCTGAGATGCATACAAATGGACATGATATTGTTATACCCGAAGGCTTGCATCGGTTTTATTTAGCTGGCAGCGCAGGCCGCGTTGGTGCGTCCTGGATGACAAAAGAAGAGCGAGAAGCAGATATTGCGGATAACCACGCGTATTTATCTGAAATTCTTAAAATATACCGCTCTGAATACGAAGAATTTTCAATACTTGGATTTTCACAAGGCGGGGCGACTGCAGCGCGATTTCATTGTGAAAACCCTGCACTATTTAAATCATTAATTCTATGGGCCTCGATTTTTCCACCCGATGTTGAAAGTCCTGAAACAAGTTTAAAAGGAAGAAATAATTACTTCGTACTTGGAACACAAGATGAATATTTCTCAACAGAGAAACAAAAAGAAGTACTAAATTTGCACAAAGAATTGGAAATGAATGTGATTTCTTTTGATGGCGGTCACGATATTCAAAAAGATGTTTTGGAGTCTATTTTGATTAACATTTAGATAACAAGTTTTGGCACAGTTTGTGATATACATTATAAAAAACATAAACAAATGAAATATTTAATCTTACTTATCGGTTTCGTTTCCTTTACCTCTTATGGTCAAGATTATGAGGCACAAGGTGTTATAGATAAGCTTTCGGCTAACCTAAAAGTACAAACCTCATTTTACGTTGAATTCAGCGCGAATATTAAAAACAATGTTTCAGGAACAAATGAGTCCGAAACTGGAAAAGGCTGGGTAAAAGGAGACAAGTTTTATGCTTCTTACGGTGAAAACACGATCATTTCTAATGGGTTGAAAACGTGGACAGTTGTAAAAGAAGAAAAAACAGTTTACGAGACGGATGCGAGTGACGATGATGAAGAATCAATGAATCCAAAGAAATTGATGACCGTTTGGGAAGAAGGATTTAAAAACAAATACGTCACATCTGAAAAATTGAATGGCGTACAAGTACATAAAATCTACCTTCATCCGAAAGATCCGAGTAAAGCTGAATACCACACTATCGTTTTGTACATTTCAACTGAAGGGTACGAGCTAAAAAGAGCTATTATGAAATCGAAAGATGGAACCGTTATGACCTATACCTTAACAAAATACGATGCTAATCCTTCAATAGATGATTCGAAATTCGTTTATGACGCGAAAAAATATCCGGGTTATACGTTGATTAAGGATTAATCGAAAAACACTTTATTTAAAAGCCTTCTTATTGATTTAGGAAGGCCTTTTTATGCTTAAATAAGTTTCGAAATCACACCTCCCTCTGCCGATCCTCATGGAGGGAAGAAAAATTATCAAAAATCTTAAATGCACATTAGAGTTGCATCCCTCCTTGATGAGGGACCGAAGGGTTTGTGCTATTAGCATTTAAAAAAAACTAATACCCCAAAATCTTATCAATCGCTTCTTTCAGCTTTTCCTTTGGAAGGAAGTTCGCTTCAAGCTCAGGCGCGAATGGCACTGGTGTATCTAGAGAAGCCAATCTTCGAACTGGAGCGTCCAATACTTCGAAACAATTTTCATTGATCAAAGCTGCAATCTCACCTCCGATTCCTCCCGTCAAACAATCTTCGTGCAGAATCAAAGCACGGCCCGTTTTACGAATGGAAGAGTAGATAGCCTCTGTATCCAATGGCAAAAGCGTTCGCAAATCGATGATTTCAATCGTTCCGTCTTCGTACTCGTCCAAAAGGTCTAATGCCCAATGAACAGCAAATCCGTAGGTAATTATAGATAATTTCGAGCCTTCCGCTTTAACAGCCGCCTTACCTATTTCGATAGAAAATTCCGTTTCGAAAACTTCTTCTTTTATACTCCTATATAAATTCTTGTGTTCAAAGAACAGTACTGGATTCGGATCATCGATAGACGCCATCAACAAACCTTTTGCTTCTGAAGGCGAGGATGGATAAACAACTTTCAAACCGGGTGTATGAAAGAACCAAGCTTCGTTGCTTTGCGAATGAAAAGGACCTGCAGCGGAACCTGCTCCTGTTGGCATGCGCACCACGACATCTGCATTTTGTCCCCAGCGCCAATGAATTTTCGCTAAATTATTGATGATTTGGTTGAACCCACACGTTACGAAATCGGCAAATTGCATTTCGACAACGGCTTTCATTCCGGCAATAGACAATCCCAAACCAGAACCAACGATAGCAGACTCACAAATTGGCGTATTGCGAACACGATCTTTTCCGAATTCATCCATAAAACCTTCAGTCACCTTGAAAACACCACCATAATCGGCAATATCTTGTCCCATGATGATCAAATCTTTGTGCTTACGCATGGACAAACGCAATCCGTCTTGAACTGCATCAATCAGCCGCATTTCTCTTGTGCTACCAGTCCCTTCTACAATTGCATTTGGATTTTCAGCAAACAAATCGGCTACTTCTTCTTCAGTATTCGGAATTATATTTGGCTCCGCATAGGCTATATCCAATCCATCTTGAATTTCCTTGCGCAGCTCTTCTTTAATTTCTTCCACTTTCGCTTCCGTCAATAATCCCAATTCAGATAAATACATTTCGAAATTGGTGACAGGATCAAACTGCTCCCACTGGTCTTGAAGTCCTTCAGGAT
>DGBF01000191.1:586-1757 GCA_002384725.1 Flavobacteriales bacterium UBA4011 | reverse complement strand
GGATAATATTTAGTTCCAGAAGCTTCCTCGTGGCCGCGCATTCTAAACGTAACACATTCCAATAAAACGGGACGGGAATTCTCTCTAATATCTTCCGCCAAACGACGCACTGTTGTAATTACCTCTAGGATATTATTTCCATCCACTTTTTCGGCATGCATACCATAACCGATTCCTTTGTCGATGAATTGCTTGCAACGGAATTGTTCCTTACTCGGTGTAGAAAGTCCCCATTGGTTATTCTCTATGGCAAATATTACAGGTAAATCCCAAACTGTTGCGACATTTATAGATTCGTGAAAATCTCCTTCTGATGCCCCACCATCGCCCGTAAAAACGATGGTTGCTTTTTTGTCTTTTCTTACTTTATTTGCCAAAGCGATTCCATCTGCAATCCCCATTTGTGGGCCGAGGTGAGAAATCATTCCGACTATTTTATATTCTTGTGTTCCAAAGTGAAAGGAGCGGTCTCTGCCTTTGGTAAACCCTAAAGCTTTTCCTTGAAATTGGGCAAACAATCTACTCAAAGGAACGTTTCTTGAGGTGAATATCCCTAAGTTTCGGTGCATAGGCAAGATATACTCGTCTTCGCCCATGGCATAACCTACTCCTACAGAAATGCCTTCTTGTCCCCAACCTGAGAACCATTTAGAAATCTTTCCTTGACGGAGAAGAATCATCATTTTTTCTTCTATCAAACGAGGTAAAAGTATCTTACGATAAATTTCGAGTAATTCTGTATCGTCGAATCCGTCTCGATTGTATTTGATCTTTCTTTCTTGAATTGTTTCCATTGGAATTATTTGCGTAACAAAGCTACCTTTTTTCTCTAAAAAGTGAGCTTGGATCGTATACTTTAATTTTATTTGGGCGTGAAATTGGAAAATAGAAAATCCATTTTTATTGATTTCAATTGCTTGAATTTATTCTTGCTGTTTGATGGGTATTTCGCATGTAAATAGCACCAAATAAAAATTTAAATTTTTAGATAACTCCCGGTTGATAAATTGGTCAACACCCTGACAAATAAACAACTAAAATTGAGCAAGTAATTCAAATAGGAGGAAATTGGGTTTTACTCTTGAGAAATTGGTGACAAAAAATAGAGGCAAAAAATATAGGAACGAAAAATTTTTCGTCCCTATATAAATTATTATTAATGGAAATTGGT
>DGBF01000191.1:0-405 GCA_002384725.1 Flavobacteriales bacterium UBA4011 | reverse complement strand
TTGGTTAAACCAACCCTTGATCAATCATAGAATCGGCAACTTTAACAAAACCAGCGATATTCGCTCCGCTAACGTAGTTAATGTTTCCATTTTCATCTTTTCCGTATTTAACACAAGCATCGTGAATTGAAACCATAATGCCGTGTAATTTAGCATCCACTTCTTCCGCTGTCCAAGACAAACGCAAAGAGTTTTGTGACATTTCCAATCCTGATGTTGCTACTCCACCTGCGTTAGACGCTTTTCCTGGAGCAAAAAGAATTTTCGCTGCTTGGAAAGCTTCCACCGCTTCTGGTGTACAAGGCATATTAGCACCTTCAGCTACACACATAACACCGTTTGCAAGTAAAGTTTTCGCTTCTTCTTCGTTCAATTCATTCTGCGTAGCACAAGGAAGCGCAATAT
>DGBF01000109.1:3319-3552 GCA_002384725.1 Flavobacteriales bacterium UBA4011 | reverse complement strand
CCTCAGCACGCCAAAAGATTCCTCAAAGCCGTTCAGGATAATATCCAACGATTTGAAGCCGCCAATGGCGAAATCAAAGATTACCACCAAGCCCCAATGCCCATCAACTTTGGCCCTACAGGGGAGGCATAATGCTTAAGCTTTTGCCGCTGGTTCAAATTCACTGACGGAGTGGAACAAAATGCTTGGAAATTTTTGCTGTGTCATTTGCAGCGTGAATGACGAGTCTGCAA
>DGBF01000109.1:0-3051 GCA_002384725.1 Flavobacteriales bacterium UBA4011 | reverse complement strand
ATTCTTCGCTTTTTGGATCTTTTGGCTCGATCCAACAGGCCTTATAGACACTAAGACTTTCGTATGAACATCGCGCGCTATATTCATGTTCTAAGCGGTATTGGATGACCTCAAATTGAAGAGCTCCTACAGTTCCAATGACTTTACGTCCGTTAAGATCCAAGGTAAAGAGCTGCGCTACACCTTCATCCATAAGCTGGTCGATCCCTTTTTCGAGCTGCTTGCTCTTCATAGGGTCCGCATTGTTGATAAATTTAAAGTGTTCTGGAGAAAAACTTGGAATACCCTTGTATTCCATTAATTCTCCTTCGGTAAGTGTGTCACCAATTTTAAAGCTACCGGTATCGTGTAGGCCGACGATATCACCGGGATAACTGATATCGACAATTTCTTTTTTCTCGGCAAAAAAGGCATTTGGGCTTGAAAATTTCATTTTTTTCTTAGAGCGGACATGCCAATAGGCCTTGTTGCGCTCAAAAGTTCCGGATACGATTTTTACAAAAGCCAAACGATCCCGGTGCTTGGGATCCATATTGGCATGTATTTTAAAGACAAAACCTGAGAATTCCTTTTCTTGAGGATTTACCAGTCTTGAGGAGCTTTCCTTTGGTTTTGGTTGCGGGGCAATGGTAATAAAGGCGTCTAGTAATTCGCGTACNNGTACATTTTGCACCATATTCGTGCTCCAATCTGTATTGAATCACTTCATATTGCAGAGCTCCAACGGTTCCAATCACTTTTCTGCCATTCAGTTCAAGTGTAAATAATTGGGCGACACCTTCATCCATTAATTGATCAATACCTTTGTTTAATTGTTTTGATTTTAATGGATCTGCATTATTAATATATCTAAAATGTTCTGGTGAGAAACTAGGAACACCTTTATAATTTAAAATTTCACCTTCGGTTAACGTATCTCCAATTTTAAAAGTTCCGGTATCTTGTAAGACAACAATATCGCCTGGATAAGAAATATCTACAATTTCCTTCTTTTCAGCAAAAAAAGCATTCGGACTTGAGAATTTCATGTTTTTCCCATTTCTTACATGAAGATAAGGCTTGTTTCTTTCAAATGTACCTGAAACTATTTTAATAAACGCAAGTCTATCTCTATGTTTAGGGTCCATATTAGCGTGTATTTTAAATACAAAACCACTAAATTTATCTTCATCTGGTTTTACTAATCTCGAGTCTGATTCTTTTGGTCTTGGAGTAGGTGCAATTTCAACAAAACAGTCTAATAATTCTCTAACACCAAAATTATTTAATGCAGAACCAAAAAAGACAGGATGAAGTGCGCTTTGTAAGTAAGCATCACGATCAAACTCGGGGTATATTTCTTGAACCAGTTCTACTTCTTCTCTAAGTTTATCAGCTGCTTTCGTGCCCACTAACTCAGCCAATTGCGTTGAAGATAAATCTTCAATTTCGATGGTCTCTTCAATGTTCTTACGGCTGTCTCCACTGAACAGATTGATGTTGCGTTCCCATAAATTATAGATTCCTTTGAAATCGTAGCCCATACCAATAGGGAAGGAGAGTGGCGTAACTTTTAACAATAGCTTTTGCTCTATTTCGTCCAATAGGTCAAAGGCGTCTTTGCCTTCGCGGTCCAATTTATTGATGAACACGATGACTGGTATCTGGCGCATGCGGCAGACTTCAACTAATTTTTCTGTTTGTTCTTCCACCCCTTTAGCGACATCAATCACCACAATTACTGAGTCAACGGCGGTAAGGGTGCGGTAGGTATCTTCTGCAAAATCCTTATGTCCCGGTGTATCCAGGATATTTATTTTTAATGCTTTGTATTCAAAAGCCAAAACAGAAGTGGCCACAGAAATCCCCCTCTGGCGCTCAATTTCCATAAAATCACTGGTCGCGCCTTTTTTAATTTTGTTGCTCTTTACGGCACCTGCCTCTTGAATGGCTCCTCCAAATAGAAGGAGTTTTTCGGTAAGCGTCGTTTTGCCCGCGTCTGGATGCGAAATGATGCCAAAGGTCTTTCGTCTTTTTATTTCTGAGGATAGTGACATGAAGCTAATTTTAGCAAAGATACGTCTTGAGCGAAAATTGGTGAAGAAAATAGTGTAGAGAAAACATCCTTTTTTTCTTACACAAATATTGGTTTTTTACGGATCCATTTATCTGTGATACAATCGCTTATGAATATTACTATAATAGTATATCCTACATATTTTGTTTATTTTTCCGAAAGGCTGTATTTGGTCGTTTAAAAGAAACGTTTCCTTTTATCGACTCAGAGAATCGCCTGTACTTTTCTACAGATGGTCTTGCTGGAATGGGAGGTTTGGACGTTTATTCTGTTGCCCTGGAGGAAAATCCTACTGTGACCGCTACAATATCCGCCCTGATGCTGCGATAGAATTACAAAAAATATTGATCCAGCTGCAGGAAATTCCAGAAATTAACATGCACATTGAATCGCACACTGACAGTAGAGGTGAGGACGCATATAACCTTGCGCTTTCTGATAAACGGGCTGCAGCGACCATGGCTTGGTTTATTGATAAGGGTATTGCCAAGGAGCGTTTAAGCGCGAAAGGCTATGGCGAGGAACAACTGGTTAATGAATGTAGTAACGGCGTGAAATGCACTGAAAAAGAGCATCTGCTCAATCGTCGATCCATGTTTATCAGATCGAATTAGACCTCAAAAAATGCCTGTAGATTTCTACAGGCATTTTTTTTGTATTTAAGCCCATTTACTACCTTTGGAAAAAAACCAGCTGATGATGGAAGAACGGGTAATCTTGGTGGACGAGCAAGACCACAAAATTGGCACCATGCCCAAGATGGAGGCCCACGAGAAAGGCCTGCTCCATCGTGCATTTTCTGTATTTGTATTTAATGACCGAAAGGAACTCATGCTGCAACGCAGGGCCTGGCATAAATACCATTCTCCAGGATTGTGGACCAATACTTGTTGCAGTCACCAACGGGATGGAGAAGATTCTCTCGAGGCGGGACATAGGCGTTTGAATGAAGAAATGGGTTTTGATACTGCATTGACTTTTGCCGTTTCCTTTAT
>DGBF01000108.1:13350-16412 GCA_002384725.1 Flavobacteriales bacterium UBA4011 | reverse complement strand
ATATCTTGGGTCATATAAACGGCAGTTCCATCAGAACGAAGCACTAATTTTTCATCCAACCCATCTGCTGTCAAATCGATCCAAACCGAACCATCGTCTTTCTTAAAAAAGATTCCTTGTTGCAATCCATCGATTACCAAGTCTTTACCTGTAATAAAGGTGTCGGATTCATAATACAACTTATCGAAATCGACACCCATTTTTTCATAAGTAACATCAAATCCTTTGTAAACCCAGCTGTTCATGGTCGACCACAACAAATAAGTTTGCGGATCTTTCGCTTCCCACTTTACCAACATTTCCTTGGCTTCGAGTAACAAGGTCGTTTGGTTTTTCGCCAAATCAAGGATTTTACCTTCTAAACCTTTTAGAACCTTATCGTCTTTTCCGTCTTTTGCTTTGAACAATCTTTCGAACTCCGTTTGAACTTCATCCGAATATCCGTCAAAATCGCCATTTTCCCATCCGGCGATTATTTCTTTCGCTTCTTTAACGAAGTTTTTATCGAACTCAACGTAGTATTTCCCGACCAACTTATCTCCTTTGAGTCCTGTATTGGCAGGAGTTTCACGTTCACCTTTTTCATTTAACGGAGAAAATTTTTCCCAAGCCAACATACTTTTACAAATATGTATACCTCTGTCGTTAATGATTTGGGTTTTGATGACATCATAGCCATGAGCTTTTAGGATTTCAGCAACCGAATAGCCCAAGAAATTATTTCTCAAATGCCCTAAATGCAATGGTTTATTGGTGTTTGGCGAAGAATATTCCACCATCACCGTACTTTTGGATTTAGGCTCTTGGAATCCAAATTTAGTATCCGAATTAATCTCCGACAAGACACTTAACCAATAGGATTGACTAGCTGAAATGTTTAAAAATCCGCCAACAATTTCAGAAGAACCAACTTCGGCTAAGTTTTGAATTTCATCGGCAATTTTTTGACCTATTTCTTTTGGAGAAACACCCATAGTTTTCACAAACGGAAAAAGTACCAAGGTCAAATCGCCCGTCATGTCTTTCCGCGTTTTTTGAAATTGAATCCAATCTCGATCTATCTCTTTCCCGAAAAGTTCTTGTTGCTTTCTCAGCAGAAGGTCATGTATTAATTTTTCCATTCTGATCTAGCTTTTTTTTATTTCTTGAATTGTCGACTTCATTAAATCGAAGGTAGTTTCTGCCATCGTATTTTTCTCATCCAAACAAGGATTCACCTCGACGAATTCCATACAACACAATTTTTCTTGTTTGGCAAAAAAGTGCAGCATTTCTCTCGCTTCATCTGGAGTAATACCATTTTTTACGGGTGTTCCAGTACCATACGAAGTAATATCAGGATCCATAGAATCGACATCAAAAGAAATATAAAGGATATCTAATTGATCAATCCATGTTTGAAATTCTTTTGATATCGTTTCCCATTTTCTTTCGCGCAACTCAGCTACTGTGTAGTTCTTTATAGAATGTCGTTCCATTAGAGCCTCCTCTTGTTTTTCTGTATCCCGAACAGCAATAAAAAACAAATCTTCCGAAGAAAATTTTGCTCCAACTCCACCTGCGTTTTTTAGTTTTTCCCAAATGGCAACAGCTTCATCTCCAATATCATTCTTTTTGCACGCTTCATTGTCATCGTTGAGGGCGATTGCCAAAGGCATTCCGTGCATATTTCCTGAAGGCGTAGTAAATGGAGTGTGTAAATCACCATGCGCATCGATCCAAACGACCCCTAGTCTTTTATCCGGAAATTGTGTTTTTATTCCCGCAATGGTTGCTGCTGACGACCCATGATCCGCCGACATTAAAAAGGGAAATTCATCTTCGCTATATACGTGCGACATCCCTGTCATAACATGACCGAATACCTTTTCAAGTCCATCTATTCTTTTGGCCCATTGAAACTTGGTTGGCACATCTAAAAGTTGATTTTCATTCGGTAATTCAACAGGTATATTTTCGGAGAAAAAAGCATCATTCAAGTCTCTTGCTGCAGTAACAACGGCGCTCGGCCCCAAGGATGCACCTCGTGTTCCAGCCGTAATTTCAGACGTATTAAAAAGTATCTTAATATTTTTTGCCATGTTCATCTGTTTTTATTCTTGAAGAGATGCAAAATTAGCATATTCAGGCAATTTGTCGTAGATAGAAATAACTTCTTTTACTTACTTTCGTAACCATACAGCAATCGGAGCGTTTCTCAAAATATGAAAATGATGAAAATTTTAATCTTGATTTGTGTTATTTCACTCACAACATCAATTGCCTATAGTCAAAATCCTTTTACTGGCAAGCTTGTATATTCCGTTGAAATGCTTGACACCAACATTCAAAAAATCATAGACAAGCGCGAAATGGTTGTCTATACGAACGATACTTTAAGCCGCATTGAAGTGCAGAATGATGCTCTTGGTGATCAAGTTACAATAAAACATTTGGAGCTAGATAAATCGTATTTGATGATGACGATGATGGGCAAAAAACTCGCTATCCAAACGGATGGTCGTGAAGATTCGACCTTGGCGCAACCCTATGAATTCAAATATAAGTTATTTGGTAGAAAAAAGGTAAATGGTTTCGTTTTGAAAAAAGCAATCGTTTTTCGCGAAGATTTAGAAGAAAAAAGAAAGATTTGGTATTTTAAGGATGTACGTCCCGAAATACTTGGAATGTATGATGGAATAAAAGGACTTCCAGCCGATTTTTACATTGGAACAATAGATGGAATTGTGCACTACCAAATCGAATTCATTGAAAAACAAGTCGTTAGTAAAGATAAATTTGGTATTCCTTCTGATTACGAAAAAATCAAACTAAAAGACTTCATGGATCACGTTAGGGGCGCAGAAAACTAACAGTACACTGTGCATAGATTGACGATTCTACCCTAGATTTAGGCAATATTCTGAACTATCTTCGTTGAATATACCAAGAGATGGCCCAGGAAAACATAATCATAGAGAGAACAAGTAAGCCCAAAGCAACTAAAACAGCCAAAAAGAAGAAAGGAATGGCCAAAACTGCCACCCCTAAAAACTCCGATGGTTTCAAAGTTGAACAAGGGC
>DGBF01000108.1:0-13291 GCA_002384725.1 Flavobacteriales bacterium UBA4011 | reverse complement strand
TGGTTTCAAAGTTGAAAAAGGGAAATGGGGAAATGCATTTGGTGTTTTTTTAATTCTATTTTCTTTCTATTGTTTCCTCTCCTGTGTATCCTACTTTTTCACGTGGCAAGAAGATCAATACCAAGTCATTAACCGTAATTTCTTTACCTATATTTTTGGCGCTGACACAACCCCAGTTGCTAACTGGCTAGGAAAGTTTGGTGCCTGGGTTTCACATCTATTGTATTATCGTTTATTTGGAATCTCATCGCTTGCAATAAGCTTTATTGCTTTTATTTTTGGTTTCAAATTACTTTTAAAAATCACACTTCTTCCGTTAAAAAGAGCAGTAATCATCTCCTCTTTGTTCATGTTGTGGTCGTCTATATTTTTCGGCTTCTTCGCTGCATTCCCAAACTATTTTGGCGGTTCGATCGGCTATCATATTAACAATTGGTTGAATGTAACAATTGGAAAACCAGGAACATTGTTGTTCATTTTAGTATTGCTGTATTTATTGGTTTCTACCCTATTCAATCCCAATTTCAAAAAGATTTTTAGTCGTTTGACCAACTGGGGGAGAGACGATGAGGAAGATGAAGATCAGAAATTGACGCATGTGGGTGATATGAATGTCGTGAATACCATCGCAGACGAACAGATTCAAAAAGACAATCCAACGGATACCATTTGGCTTGACGACGAAGATGAAGAACTTACAGATGAGGAAATAGACATTCAATTGAAATCAACAGACGACGATTTTGAAATTGAGGTGCCCGAAGAAAAATCAAGTGATGGTTCAGATCTAATGAAGGTAGAAGTTCCAGATTCGGACGAAGAATTGAGTGATGAGGAAGTAAACGAATTGCAAAAAGAATTTGGCGATTTCGATCCAAAATTAGACCTAGCAAGTTACGTCCTGCCTCCTATCGAATTGTTGAAAGATTTTGGAAATAGCACTATCAACATCAACAAACAGGAATTAGAAGACAACAAGAATAAAATTGTTGAAACACTATCCAACTATAAAATTGACATCGCAAAAATAAAAGCAACGGTTGGTCCAACGGTAACGCTTTACGAGATAATTCCCGCACCAGGTGTTCGTATTTCGAAGATTAAAAATTTGGAAGACGATATCGCCTTGAGTTTGAGTGCGCTTGGTATTCGTATTATCGCTCCGATTCCAGGAAAAGGCACTATTGGTATTGAGGTGCCAAATTCGAAACCAGAAATGGTGAGTATGCGTTCCTTGATTGCATCTGAGAAATTCCAGAATTCCGACATGGAACTACCAGTTGTAATGGGGAAAACCATAACGAACGAAACCTATACTTTCGATTTAACGAAATTGCCTCACTTGCTTGTTGCCGGTGCGACAGGACAAGGAAAATCGGTTGGTTTGAATGCTATTCTGATTTCTATTCTCTACAAAAAACACCCTGCTCAAGTAAAGTTTGTCTTGATCGATCCAAAGAAAGTCGAATTGACCTTATTCAATAAAATAGAGCGACATTTCTTAGCAAAATTACCAGGTGAAGAGGACGCAATTATTACAGATACGTCGAAAGTTGTCAATACCTTGAATTCACTATGTATTGAAATGGACAACCGTTATGATTTATTGAAATTGGCTTCTGCAAGAACTATAAAAGAATACAATGCAAAGTTCATCGCTCGGAAATTGAATCCTGAGAAAGGTCATCTTTTCTTACCGTACATCGTTGTTCTGATTGATGAATTCGCAGATTTGATCATGACGGCAGGAAAAGAAATAGAACACCCAATCGCACGTATTGCGCAGTTGGCTCGAGCCGTAGGTATTCACTTGATTGTAGCGACGCAACGTCCATCGGTGAACGTGATTACAGGTATGATTAAAGCCAATTTTCCAGCCCGAATTGCTTTTAGAGTATTGTCTAAAATTGACTCCAGAACTATTTTGGACGGTTCAGGGGCCGATCAATTGATTGGACGAGGCGACATGCTTATATCGACAGGTGCAGATATGATTCGGCTGCAATGTGGATTCGTTGATACGCCAGAGGTGGAAGCTATTTGTGAATTTATTGGCGAACAACGCGCTTATCCTGAAGCAATGATTCTACCAGAATATGTTCCTGAAGGCAGCGAAGCTAGCGGAGTAGATATGAGTTCGGAGGAACTCGATGTTATGTTTGCGGATGCGGCTAGATTAGTGGTTACCCATCAGCAAGGTTCAGCCTCTTTATTACAACGTAAATTAAAATTGGGATACAACAGAGCTGGACGCATTGTCGATCAATTGGAAGGATACGGTATTATTGGACCATTCCAAGGCAGTAAAGCTCGGGATGTTCTTTATGCGGAGTTAGAGACTTTAGAGCAGCTTTTGGGGGATAAAGGCATAGTGTAATTATGACCACAAAGAGTTTTTCTAGGAAAAATTTGCATAAAGAAGGGCACAGAAGTCACTGAATGCTGTAATTTTATTTGTGCTCCTTGTGATTTCCTTTGAGAACTTTGTGGTTAAATTTCGATCAATTGCCCCTCACCCTTATTCTTCCCTTTTTCGAACACAAAATCAATACGACCCAAATTAAGTCCAGCCCAACCTACTTGATTTACCAACACATTATCACCTTCCGAATTTTTTAAGACCGTTGGTTCAGAGAGAAAAGTATGCGTATGTCCTCCAATGATTAAATGAATTCCTTTTGTCTCTTGCGCCAATTTGTAATCGCTTACTTTTAATGCGTTATCATAGGCATAGCCTAAATGAGACAGACAAACGATTAAATCGCACTTCGCCTTCTGAAGTTGCTCAACTTGCTCTTGTGCAATGGCAATTGGGTCAATATATTCTGTGTCTTCGTATTTGATTTTGGGCACCAAACCGTCGAGTTCAACACCCACTCCAAAAACGCCAATCTTTATTCCGCCTTTGTTGAAAATATGATGAGGTTTTGTTAGGCCGGTTAAAACTGTATTTGAGAAATCGTAATTGGCACATAAAAAAGAAAAGTCGGCATACTCTTGCGCTGTTTTAAAACCCTCCATTCCACCATCGAAATCATGGTTACCCATTGTTGAAGCGTCGTAACCCAAAGCTTTCATGACTTTCATTTCGAGTACACCTCCGTATTTATTAAAATAGGGAGTTCCCTGAAAAATATCACCTGCATCCAGTAACAACACATTCTCTTCTTGCAATCGAATATTGTTGATCAAGTTAGCTCTATGGCTCACTCCACCTCTACCTGGATATTTCGAATCGTCAACAGGAAAAGGATCAATATGAGAATGCGTATCGTTGGTATGTAAAATGGTCAATTTCCTTTCCTTTTTGCCTCCCAAAAGCGTGGTATAACCCAATTGAGTCGCAACGATAACGCCACCGCTCAAGTACAAGGTATCACCAAGAAATTTTCTTTTAGTCCACATGTATTCTGCAGGTATTATCAATTTTTAAGGTGTCTTGGGCTTTAACTTGGTTCAAAAACACATCGCGTAGTAAATCACCAAGGTCTGTCTTCTCTAGGCTCTTTTCGAAAAAAGTCATTTTGTCGCCACCATTGGCTAAATAATCAGAGGTTAAAATGATAAATTCGTCAGCATCGGTATTTTGTTCGCTAAAAATTAACTTCCCGCCAATCAATCTGGCGTTGGCTATTGGTTCGCCTCCAGAAGCAACTAAATAACGTTCGATATCAGGCAAAGCCGACATTGGCATCCGCACAACAACCACGATATTGTCAAAAGGCATGAAAGAATATATGTCGCCAACGCTTAGACGTCCTTTATTAAAACGACTTCGTAATCCTCCGACGTTCAGCAATACCAGACAGTTGGAATTCATATCAAGCTTTTCCTTGTATTCAAAATAAAGTGCGTCGGCGGCCCAATTATTCAAAGGACTGCATGGTCGAGCCTTTTCTAGATCTTGAGGACAATAACCTATCACCTCGTTCATTTCGTCTTTCAAACCTTCACGATAGGGAAAAACCAAAGAATCTATAGCTGAAACGCTAGATTGGGAATTTTCGACAGCTACCGTATCACTATTCCATTTCGATGGAAAAAAAGAAGAGCAGGCTGTTACGCCCGCTCCTACTAATACAATGAATAAATATATTGTTGTTCTTTTCAAACTATTCGATAATCATTCTTTTAGTTGTTGTTCCATATGGAGTCGAAACTTGAACTAGATAAATTCCAGCTGGCAAGGTTTGACCTTTAAATTCTACAACAGGTACTTCTTTGTACTCTCTCGAAAATACGGTTTTACCTTGAATATCACTTATTTGAATTTGATTAATTGTTGTACCATTCACTTGGATATATACCTCATCCGCTGAAGGAACGGGGAATATCGACAAATTATTTGACAACAACTCATTCAATTCGTTCGTGCTAGCACAAGCTACGTAAGTCATATTGGTAAAGTTCACATTACATGCAAAATGCACTGAATCAACGTATGGGTTTCTATTGTTTTGCAAAGAGAAAATATACTCATTACGCGCAATTTCATAGTCATCAGGAAGATCTTGGTAATGCCAAGCTTTCAAATTGTTTTGACCTTGGTTGGTTGGCAATTGCCAGTTTTGACCTGAAACACCGTTATAAGCCGTCGCCATGTACATAATTGCACGAGCCGCGTTTCCTTTGTGAATTTGTCTTGGTTCGTACACCAATTGACTTCCGTTATATCCCACTCTTCCTTCTAGGTAGGTGAATACAACATTTCCAGTGATACTATCCAAAGGCAAATTACTTCTTGGACCATTCGCTTGTGTATTATTGGCTGGGTACAAGTTATGAAAGTCAGAATACTCAGGTTTCGCTGGATTATCAGCTGGGTAACTTGGCATCCATGAATGAGATCGGAAGAGCTCACGGCTATAACCAGTTGCTGTCCAATCAAAAGGATCTGTGTACACTTTGTGTTCACCTGAATAAGCACAAACCACAAAAGACTGACCATTCGTCGTGTCTTGAGGTTCGAAAACACTCATTATTGTTGTTTTGTAATTGAAATAAGAAATAACTTGGTGTGTATTAATAAGCCCACTCAAATCCGTTAAGAAAGAAGGTGACGTACTATTGATACCCGTGTAATACGTTCCAATGTTTTCACCTGGACTTGTAACTGAAGCCGATGCAGGAGTAGTAGTTTTATAATTAGTATATGCTCCTTGACCATTATATGCGAAGACTTTCAACTCATAATTTTGGTTGGCGATAATTCCTCTTGGTACGAAAGCTGTTGAAGGTCCAACGTAAGCTACCTTCGCATCACCAATGATATCGCCTCGCATGTAGGATTGACCATCAACTGGTTGACCTGTAAAAGCACTTCCATTTTTCCAAAGTACGATATAATTTGTTGCTGTTGTAGATGGCGTGAAAGAGCCGTTCATTGTATACGATTCAATATTCGTCATTGTCAATCCTGTAGCATTTGTTACTGGCTCAGATGCTAAATTATCCAATCCAACTGCCTCTAGATTAATTACATAAACAGATTCATCTGGATCGTCGTTGTTGATTGTTAATGTTGCAATACGTGTTCCGTTTCCAGTTGGCGTAAATACCAAATTGTAATTTTGGGAAGATGTGCCACCAACAGTTGAGTTAGGCGCAATATTCGTTAAAAACTCAGCGTTATTTACTCCTGTTATAGTTGTACTAGACAAAGTCAATGTATTCGCTCCAGTATTCTCAACGGTAATAGTTGAATTAGTTGTGTTACCAACAAAGTAAGAACCACCCGTTAAAACGTCAGCACCATTTATTTTTACATTGATTTCCGTAGCTGGAGCGACATAAGCAATTATATCTGTTGTCATTCTTGGCAACAATTGATAATCTGTATTATACTGTGAAAGTAATCCTGTAACAGAAACTGGACCCGTTGGAATTGCTGTTCCTACTAAGTTTGACCCTGTAATAACACGCATTTGCAATGTATTCCCGCCTTGTGTTAAAGTATAGTTCGTATTTCCTGCAAAATTTCCACTTCCAGAAATCGTAACATTTTGAATTTGTAATAAACGTGCTTCCAGAGGTTCATTCGCTGAAGTAATTGGAATAACCAATGGAACAGGAGCGCCAACTGGCCCGTGAACCGTGAAGGTATTCGTAGGGGAAATTTCTAACAATCCGTTAAAATCATACAAAACACCTGTCATGGTAACAGAATCACCAAGGGCTATACTATTTCCAAATGAATTGGGTACTCCATAACAAGGCATTCCACCCGATGCATCTTGGATATATCTAATATTGCCAAGTTGATTGTTGCCATTCGCCGATACACCTTTAATAGTTACTGTTTGACCAACAGCATAATTGGTGCGCGCATCGTTGATGTTTGTCTGTGCATGACTCCCAAAAGTGAATCCTAAAAGGGATAATAAAAGTATTTTTTTCATTTTTTCTATTTTAAAATTGGTAAGCCGCGGATATATTAAAACGCAAACCTGAACCGAAGAATACTTGAGCGCCTGAAGCGTTAAAAGCATTTTTTGATCCTTGAATAGGTCTTGAATCTGAGATGTATTTCGTATTCAACAAATTAATTACTGAACCATTAAAGACAAAAGCATTTTTCTTTGCAGGCAAAGTATATCCAATAAATATATTTAATAAACCGTAAGTTGGCATAACCCACGATTCTTTTCCGCCATTTTCACCTTGCAAATCGAAAGGAGAGAAATCGGCGTAGTAACGGTCGAACAATTGATATTGTGGTTTCACGTAGAAACGTTTGAAGGGCTCCCAACGGTAAGAAAGAGAAACAACTGTTTGTGCCGCATCACCCACGTGAACTCCTTTTGCATCGAAAGTAAATGTGGTGTTATATTGAGGAACTTCAACTGTTTCAGAAGAATTCCACACCCAATTTCCCATAGAGAACATTGCATCGAAAGAGTGTTTCTTGTTTATTTTATAAGCGAAATCAATTTCTCCACCGTAGTGAATAGCATCCATTCCATTTACATTTATTCTAATGTTTTCAGTAGGATCATTAGGGTCAGGCACAGCAACACCATACGGGAAAGGTTTGTTTTTCCAATTCGTGAAATAACCATTCACGTTAAATCCGTACTTGTTATTTGCAAATGAATACCCAGCTTCTATGGCTTGAATTTTTTCGTTCAAGATTTCACCAAAGAATTTATTCGTGTTGTTGTCAATCACATTGCTAAACTGTGGTGTACGAGAAAGATACCCTAAGTTTAAAAACACATTTGAATACTCTGTCAATTCAAAACTAGCACCCACTTTAACCGTTCCACCAAGAAGATATTTCCAATCCGTTTGCGAATATTCGGCTTCTGGTGATGTGCCATAATAATCTCTACCGTTGTAAGAAACGGTATCGTATTTTCCAACTTGAAGAATAGTATCACCTAAATCAATTTCTTTCTCTACAAAGTAATCTATCCCTTTGTACCCGTTTTGGATACCCGAAAGGTTAACAAATCCTGTCCATCTTCCTTTTGAATATTCCGCTTGACCAAAGGCTCCCATCCAAGACACCAATCCTTTTCGGTGGTTAGAAAAAGAAGCCAAAGAAATCTTGTCTCCGACAAACTTCATATCGTGTTTATCATTTTTATTGGCCTTGTTCACAAAGTAATCTCCACCCAATAAATCCGTAACTTCTTGGTAATGTTCACCTTCATAATATCTAAAATCCAATCCGCCGGCATAACTCCAAGTTTCGCTGTGCTTGTAGGTAAATTGTGGTAAATAACCCACCCAGAAGTGATTGTTTACCGATGCATAAAGAATGGTTTTCGATTTGTACAAAACAGGCGAATAATTCTGATCAAAACTCGGCACTTGGGTTCCGAAAAAGTCCGTCACTCGATTATCAGACATAATAAAATCCCAATCTATCGTCTGATCATCCTGCGTAAGCACAGGATTACTTGAATTAATTCGTTGACCTCCACCTCTACCGATGGACATATAGGCAATATTCGAGATAGATAGCTTTTTATTTACAACCCAAAAGTCTTTTAATGTAACTTGAGGTTTGTTGTAATAATTTAATCGTTCATTTTTAATCTCTTTTTTTCCTTCATCGTTGGTAAAATATCCCCAGTGTTGGTTATACCGAATACCGTGATCGATGTTCTGTGAACTGACAGAGTCAGGTACAGATATTCCTAAATTTTGAGCATATTCCTTGTCCCAATAACGAATGGGTTGCTGATACGAGCGTTGACCATGGCTCTGAGGCGCCATAAATCCGGACAATGAAGTTAAATGTTTACCCCATTTCTTTTGAATTTTGGCATACAGAAAAACTCCTTCTGAGTTCGTTCCATCTACCCAACCATCTGCTTTTTTGTAGCTGCCGGCGAATGTTAGTCCATATCCTTTTGGACTCAAACCTGAATTGTAAGAAAGAGAGGTACGAAGAAAATTTCCTGTACCATATTCTTGTTTCACCATTCCACCCGCCTTATTACCGACACCTTTGGTAAGAATGTTGATCGAACCACCAACAGAAGGCATGGCTAATTTGGTTGTTCCTAAACCACGTTGAACTTGCAATGAAGTGGTAATGGCGTCTAGTCCGAACCAATTTGACCAATAAACAGCACCATTTTCCATATCGTTGACGGGCACACCATCAATAAGGACACCTATATTTCGTTGATCGAACCCACGAATGTTTATTCGAGCATCACCATCACCGCCGCCACTCTGAGTTGCATAAACCCCCGGCGTTGCATTCAATAGCATCGGTAAATCTCGTGATCCTAACTCTTCCGTAATTTGCTTTTGATCAATTTTTGTAACAGCAACAGGCGTTTTTCTATCCGTAATTAAGTTACCAATTACCCTCACCTCTTCAAATTCAAGACTTGTCCCTAATTTGAGATCCAATTGAGTTAGGGTTTCAATGATTGAAACGGGAAATTTTTGTGTATCAAACATCAACATGGTAACTGTAATGACATATTCGCCTTTATTTGGAAAAGTAAGGGTGTAATTTCCGTCCAAGTCCGATAATGCTTTGTATGTATCATCCGCTATTACCTTTGCTCCTAAAACTGGTTCGCCGCTTGAAGCGTCGATAACTTGACCTTTTAACACGTATTCTTGGCCAAGTGATGAAAACGACACTAACAGAGCGAGTAATCCTAATAATCCTCTCATGAAATCAATTTTAATGCAAAAAAAAGAGGCCAAATCGACCTCTTCTTTTAATTAAATAATTCTATTTAACAATTACCTTCTTCGTAATCAAATCGCCAGAAGTAGTTTCTAACTGAACGAAATAAACACCTTTCAATTCGATTTCAAACGAAGTGGATGACGCACCTTTTAAATTGATGCTTTTCACTTTTTGACCCAAAGCATTTACCACAACAATTGAATTTATTTCACTCAACCCTTTGATTTGGAATATTCCTTTTGATGGATTTGGATAAATACTAAGAACTTCTTTAGTATTTTCTTTTACACTTAATGGGTTACAACCACAATCATGTGTCCCCAATGAATTCCAGTTTCCGTCCAAGATTGGGTTTCCACTTGTTCCGTACAACGTATCGCCGTTTGCATCCAAACGAACAACTACTGCAGGAATTGAATCGTATTCTGCCAGAGGATTAAAGAAAGAAATCGTTGGACTTGTTTCTCCTTTTTTGATAGTTGATTTACGAATTAAAGAATGATCTTGCGTTACGATAATTCCAACCATACCAGTATATGGAAAATCTGTTGACCAACCACCAGCTGGAGAAGTAGATCCTTGATCGTTTGTTGGTTGTTCACCAATTTTTCCGAAAATATCAATTACCGTCATCCCTGCAATAGTCGTCAATACTTGATTAGGATCAGAAGTTAATGTTCCCTGTAATAATACTACAGCATCATCACCATTCCAGTACATTGCGTTACTTGTGTTGTAATCAGGTGAATAAAACCCATCCGCACGCACAGCTAATGAATCCCACACAGGAGCTTCTTGACCAGTACCATTTGGATCTTGTTTATCGATTACTGCGACATAGACACTGTAAGGTGCGACTGTTCCTGACAATTGTACCGCATTTTTGACCTGTGCAGACGTTGAACCATTTGAATAACGCGCAATAACATAGCCTGCTAAGTTTATAGGGTTTGCTGTTGGATTATAAATTTCCAATGCTTTGTTGTTGGACCAACCTTCAACATATTCAGAAATAAAAATTTTGCTGCAATCTTGCGCGTTAGCGAAAGAAGCAAAAACTAAAGACAAAAGGATTAAAGATTTTTTCATATTTAATTAACTTTTTGTGGTAAGACGATACGATATAAAACGGAAATCATAGCTGTCGAGTTATCGACGATAAGGAAACTTAACTTTGTTGATCCTAACATAGAAACTGTATTTCCGTTAAATCTGTTTAGCGATGGTTTCGGTTCGACATGGAACGTCTAGGATATCACTGCAAAACTTCTGACAAATTTACGGTATTATTTTTCCAACACCAATTCTGGAATGTTAAATTGGTGTCACCAGATTGTTAGTTTAATGGAGTTATCAACGACATTTCTTATTTTAGGGCACCAATAAAAATTAAAAAGATGCGTAAACCATTATTTTTACTGACTTTTCTATTATCTACAGTTATCAACGCTCAGGAAATTACTGTTGAAAAAATTTGGAAAGAATATCAATTTTTCGGGAAAGGAGTGGATGGATTTCGCTCGATGAAGGATGGAATTTCTTTCACAAAAATGGGAAACCAGGATAACTCAACTTGCATTACGAAGCATCCATTTACCAGCCCAAATGACAAAGGTATAGTTTTAGTGAATTTAAGTTCACTGAAATTAGCTGGCAAAAACGTAAGCATTGATGACTACGAGTTCAATAGTGACGAAAGCAAAATCTTGTTTTCGACAAATATACGAAGTGTTTATCGACGTTCTTTTTATGCGGAATATTTGGTCTACGATTTAAAAACAAATCAACTCCATGCATTGGACAAGGAACGTTCTCCACAGATGTTGGCAGAATATTCTCCTGACGGGACGAAGGTGTCTTACCTCTTCGAAAACAATCTTTATGTCAAAGAACTATCATCGGGAAAGGTGAAACAAATGACGAAAGACGGTGAAAAGAATAAAATTGTAAACGGAGGAACGGATTGGGTATACGAAGAGGAATTCGCAATCACAAAGGCATACGGATGGTCACCAGACAGCAAATACATTGCATTTTTGCGATTTGATGAAACGAACGTTCCTGCATTTACCATGACCTATTTTTCAGAGTTATATCCTGACTTATATACCTTCAATTATCCAAAAGCGGGTGAAGATAATTCTAAGGTAACGGCACATATTGCTTGTGTGAAAAACAGAAAGTTAAAAAACATTGACATAGGTAGGTATGAATACATCCCCCGATTAAAATGGTCCAACACCGAGAACACCTTGATCGTTCAAACGATGAACCGCCACCAGAGCGAATTAAAATATCATAAAATAGTCCAAGAAGGCAAGAAATGGTCGAGCAAAGCTTTTTATACGGAGACTTCCAAAACGTACATCGATGTCGACGATAATTTATTGATATTAAAAGATGGTAAAACCATTCTCCGTACATCAGAAAAAGATGGTTTCAACCATATTTACGCACTTGGTTTCGATGGCGATATAAATGCTATTACATCTGGAAATTGGGACGTAATCGAATTTCTTGGGATAGACGAAGATAAACGCAGAGTGTATTATGCATCGGCAGAGAAAGGAGCAATTCATAAAGGAATTTATGCGATTAACTTGGATGGATCAAATAAACAATCCATCAGTTCAGAAACAGGAAGCAACGATGCTGGGTTTTCGACTGGGATGAAATTCTTCGTGAAATCTTATTCCAATGCCAACACACCAACTGTGTATTCTTTATGTGATCAAACGGGGAAGGAATTGTTCGTTTTGGAAGATAATAAATTGTTAAAAGACAAATTGAGTAAATACAAACTCGCGACTCAAGAATTCATTACTGTAAAGGGTCACGAAGATGATTTAAATGCTTATATAATTAAACCTGTCGATTTCGATCCAGCTAAAAAGTATCCACTTTATATTCATATTTATGGAGGACCTGGCAGCAATATGGTGAGCGACGGATTTAGCGGAGCGGATTACATGTATCATCAATTGTTAGCTCAAAAAGGTTATATCGTTTTGTCGGTGGATCCAAGAGGAACAATGTATCGAGGTGCCGAATTTAAAAAATCGACCTATTTGACGCTTGGTAAACTAGAGACAGAAGATTTCATTGCTGTTGCAAAAAATATGGCGAAAGAAAATTGGATAGATGAAGGACGAATCGGAATTATGGGTTGGAGTTATGGAGGTTTCATGACATCGCTATGTTTGACCAAAGGATCAGATATATACAAAATGGGAATTGCGGTAGCACCTGTTACCAACTGGCGTTATTATGACAACATTTATACCGAACGCTTCATGCGCACCCCAGCTGAAAATACCGATGGCTACGACGACAATAGTCCAATTAATTTTGTGAAAGATTTGAAAGGAAATTATCTTTTGATTCATGGGTCAGGAGACGATAATGTGCATTACCAAAATACGATGGAAATGATTACCGCTTTAGTTGCGGCAAATAAACAATTTGATCTTTTTGTTTATCCAAACAAGAACCATGGGATTTATGGAGGAAACACAAGAAACCACTTGTTCAATATGATGTTAAATTACACCTTGGAAAACTTATAATATTTCGCTAAAAAACGAGTATTAGAATATTTCTTAAAATTCTATTGGAAATTTAAAAGAAAGTTTTAGCGAACAGAATAGTTTGTGTAATTTAGCAAACGGTAAAAATCAACCGTAGAACACAGTACACAGCATAATGAGCGAAATAGCAAAATTTGAATTAGACGGACAGGTATATGAATTTCCTGTTATCGAAGGAACTGAAAATGAAAAAGCGATAGACATTAGTTCTCTGCGTGGAAAATCAGGGTATATTACTTTAGACCCAGGATTTAAAAACACTGGAAGTTGTCAAAGCGCAATTACATTTTTAGATGGTGAAGAAGGAATTTTACGTTACAGAGGATATTCAATTGAAGAATTGGCAGATAAAGCCGATTTTCTTGAAGTGTCATTTTTATTAATATTTGGTGAATTACCAACCGCTGCTCAGCTAGAAAAATTCGAAAACGATATTCGAAAACATACTTTGGTAAGCGAAGAAATGAAAAGCATTATAGATGGTTTTCCTAGAACGGCTCATCCGATGGGAGTTTTAGCTTCATTAACAAGTGCTTTAACT
>DGBF01000132.1 GCA_002384725.1 Flavobacteriales bacterium UBA4011 | reverse complement strand
CGGTTATTATCGTCGGACTGATGGCCAAGTCAAAATAAAGTGCAGTGAAATAGCCCACTAGGACATCGAAAGTCGAAATAACGAGTGACAAAAGAAGCATGGACCGTAGATTCTTCGTGAGCAAATATGCAGTTGCTGGCGGAACAACTAAGAAACCTACAACGAGTATCGCGCCGACACTTTCGAAGCTTAGAACAGTCACTAAACTCACCAAGATCATCAAGGCATAATGCCAGAAACCAACAGAAATCCCTTTGGTTTGAGCATATTCAGCCTGAAACGCATGTATTTGAAATCCTTTGAATCCTTTGAAGACGAAAACCACAACGATTAAAAATAGTGGAAGAAGCAACATCATGCTTTTTGTTCCCAAAAGCCTTCCTCCTATTATTATTTTATCCAAAAAGGTCAGGCCCAATTCGCCAAACAACACACAATCTTTGTCGATATGGGAATTTCCATCGGCGAAAACGGTAATGAGAATAACACCTAAGGCGAACAACCACGTAAAAGTAAGTCCGATGGAAGCATCTTCTTGGAGTTTCAGTTTTCTGTAGAGGAAATCGATAATGATTGTGGTCAACACACCAAAAACAGCGGCACCAATCAAAATGAGACTGCTGGACGAATACGAACCGACCAAAAAGGCGATAACAACTCCTGGGAGAACACTGTGCGAAATAGCATCACCCACCATCACCATTTTTCGAAGCACCAAAAACACGCCTAATAGCGAGCATGACCATGCGATTAACAGGGCTGTTGAAATATTCAGGATATCGTTTAAGTTCAACATCAATTGTACGGGATTTCTTTGTTGTGCGGATCCTCTGTCGGGTAATCCAATTCTTTCACTAATTGCGCTTCCAATTCAGGCGTGATCAAATGCTCAATTGTTTCTGCTGTTCCGTGAATATGATCTTCTTTGAAGTTCAACCGTTGCGTCAAATACAACTCCCACAAACGGTGCAAACGGACAATTCTTTTGGCTTCAATGGCTCCTCTTTCCGTCAGGGAATAAACATCATTTATTTTCGTAACCCACTCTTTATCAAATAAATTATTGAATGTTTTCTGAAGTTGATCGGTATCCATTTTTCGCTTGTCCAAAAAGCTAGAGACAGTGACCTCTTTTATCCCAATTTCATCAAACTGCTGCAAAGCTTTCATCACGTTTTCCTCGTTGATTTTCCGAAGGTTATTCCTGTTTCTTCGGCGAATAAAGAAATATCCTTTTTCAGGTGCGAAAAGCAAGGTCAAAAGAGTAAAGAGAAATAAAATCATGATAACCCATGGACCAGTGGGCATGTCTTCTCCGACCAAGGAAAGCAATCCACCACCAATACCAGCCAAAGCACCAAAAATGGCAGAAATCACCATCATTTTTCGCAAAGAATTCGTCCAATAGCGAGACGAAGCTGCAGGAGCAATCAATAGCGCCGACATCAGCACTACTCCAACGGCTTGCAAACCGATAGCGATAACCAAAACCGTCATCAAAGACAGCAAAGTCTCATAAAAGTTGACTTTCCATCCTTGGGTATTGGCAAAATCTTTATTGAAGCTCAAAAGTAGAAAAGGCTTGTAGAATATAGCCACAGCAATGACGACAAGTATCGCTGCAATGAGAAATACGGTGACATCCATTTCCGTCATAGTGGCGGCTTTCCCGAAGAGAAAATCTTTCAAACCAGCTTGATCACCGTTGCCCGAATTGGAGATAACAGATAGAAAAACACTTCCCAAAGCGAAGTAAATTGTCGTAACCAAACCAATGGCTGAGTCTTCACTGAGCTTCGTTTTTCGGTGAATTAAATCAATGCTAAGAATGGCGAGATAACCGAAAACGAGTCCGCCTAAAAGTAGATACAATGGATCTTTTGTACCGCTCAATATAAATCCAACGGCCACACCAGGCAAAACAGAATGCGCTACAGCGTCTCCTACCAAAGCTCGTTTCCGCAAGAAGGCGTAGCAACCGACCACTCCAGCAACTGCGCTAATTACGGCGAGTCCAATAAGAACCAATATAAGTGTGGATGAGAGCATAATTATTTGTCTTCGAAACCTTTTTCGCGAATTGGGAAATCTTTTTGTTGAATCAACTGCTGCAATTGCGAGAACAGATTCAATTGTCCGCCATACGTGGATTGTAGATTTTCAGCGGTTAAAACATCTTGAATCGGTCCGTGTGTGACCAAACGCGTATTTAACATCACCAAATAATCAAAATTTGCGGTAACGGATTGCAAGTCATGATGCACCACGATTATCGTTTTTCCTTCGTCGCGCATAGCTTGAAGCAAATCCATAATTGCTTTTTCCGTTGCCACGTCGACTCCAATAAAGGGTTCGTCCATTAAATAAACTTCTGCTCCTTGCGCTAATGCTCTTGCTATGAAAACTCGTTGTTGTTGTCCGCCAGACAATTGACCTATTTGCCGATTAATGAAAGGCGTGAGTTTTACTTTCTCAATCGCTTCGGTTGCCAATTGTTTATCGAGCT
>DGBF01000045.1:10678-10839 GCA_002384725.1 Flavobacteriales bacterium UBA4011 | reverse complement strand
GAAAATCTTCTTTGGCTTTCGATACGCTATATGCAGAAGGCCAGCGACGCTTTATCGAAAGTCTTTCTGCCTATGTGCGGCAATTTTTAGGAAAACTGGATAAACCAGAAACAGATTATATAAAAGGCATCGCGCCAGCTATTGCCATTGAGCAAAAAGTA
>DGBF01000045.1:5975-10512 GCA_002384725.1 Flavobacteriales bacterium UBA4011 | reverse complement strand
AAACCACAGAGATATACGATTACATGAAAATCCTTTTTGCAAGAGTGGGGAAAACCATTGATCCTGAATCGAGCGAAGAGGTAAAAAAACACAATGTGCAAGATGTCCTGAATCTTTTGAAAGAACAAAAGTCGGGCGAAAAAGCGATGATCCTCGCTCCTATTCTTGGATTTGAAAAGTATGGAATAGAGCGACAACTGAAATTGCTGTTCGATCAAGGTTACGCCCGACTGTATTTGAAAGGCGAAACCATTAGCTTGGAGGACGTTCAAAAAAATCCACCGAATAATATTTCTGAATCCCTTTTGTTGATTGATAGAATTGTCTGTCGATTCGATACGGAAGAAGAGGAATCGCGAATTGCTGACTCCATCCAATTGGCTTTCGGGGAAGGAAGTGGCGAATGCACGATTTTCTTTCCTAAACTGGATAAAACGTTCAGCTATTCCAATAAATTCGAATTGTACGGAAAGGTATTTCAGGAACCCAACGAACACTTTTTCACGTTTAATAATCCGTATGGAGCGTGTAGATCATGTGAAGGATTCGGTCAAGTGATAGGTATCGATGAAAATCTTGTGATCCCAGATCGATCTAAAAGTATCTACGACGGGGCGATTGCTTGCTGGAAAGGCGATTCCATGGGCGAATATTTGAACCAACTCGTGATGAGTGCAAAGAAATTCGACTTCCCAATTCATCGACCAATAGACGACTTGACAGATAAAGAAGTTCAATTGATATGGGATGGAAATGAGCATTTCGAAGGTCTCCATAAATTCTTTAAATTCCTTGAATCGCAAACGTATAAAATTCAATACCGCGTCATGCTTTCTCGCTATCGAGGAAAAACGGCCTGTAAAGAATGTCAAGGTTCTCGCCTTCGCGGTGATGCCAACTATGTGAAAATTGAAGGTAAATCAATTACCGATATCGTTCTGTTGCCAATAGAAGATTCCCTGGTCTTCTTCGAAGGTTTGAACTTGTTGAACCAAGATGCGCAAGTTGCCAAAAGAATCCTTCCCGAAATCGTGAGCCGTATGCAATTTCTATGTGAAGTTGGATTAGGGTATTTGACCTTGAACCGTTCTGCCAATTCTTTGTCGGGTGGAGAATCACAACGCATCAATCTGGCGACTTCTTTGGGAAGTAATTTGGTTGGCTCGATGTATATTTTGGACGAACCGTCCATTGGCTTGCATCCAAGAGATACGGCACGTTTGGTTAAGGTGCTAAAGCACCTTCGCGATTTAGGCAATACTGTCATCATCGTTGAACACGAAGAAGACATCATGAAAGCGGCCGATGAGATTTTGGATATTGGTCCGGGTGCTGGTCGATATGGTGGTGAACTTGTTTTTCAAGGCGATCACAAAGCTTTATTGAAAGCTAAAAATAGTTTGACCGCAGACTATTTGTTGGAAAAAGAGAAAATTGAAGTTCCGAAGAAACGTCGGGTACAAAAAAATAAAATCGAAATTTTAGGTGCACGCAAGAACAACTTAAAAAACATTGATGTCAAAATTCCGCTGAATAATTTGGTGTGTGTAACGGGAGTTAGTGGTTCGGGTAAATCAACCTTGATACGTGATATCCTCTACCCTGGAGTTCGTGGACATTTGGGAATCGTTTCGAGCAATCCGAATGGCGCATACAAGTCTATTTCAGGAGAATTAAGTCAGATAAAAACGGTTGAATTCGTGGACCAAAATCCAATTGGAAAATCGTCTCGAAGCAATCCAGCCACCTATGTAAAGGCTTTCGACGATATTCGAGATTTATTTTCACGTGTTCCCTTAGCCAAAAACAGAGGTTACAAGCCTGGCTTTTTCTCCTTTAACGTCGATGGCGGCCGTTGTGAAATGTGCGAAGGAGAAGGCGAAATCACCGTTGGAATGCAGTTCATGGCCGATGTGCATTTGCCTTGCGAAATTTGCGAAGGAACGCGATACAAACAAGAGACCTTGGAGGTTGAGCTGATGAGCATCAACATTGCGCAATTGCTGGCCATGGATATAGACGAAGCCGTTGAGTTTTTCAAAAAAGGTACGGGCAGAACGGAACAAAAAATTGTCGAAAAGCTACAACCTCTTTTGGATGTAGGACTTGGGTATTTGCAGCTCGGTCAATCCTCTAGTACACTTTCGGGTGGAGAAGCGCAACGGGTTAAATTGGCTTCTTTCCTCGCAAAAGGTTTCAATGCCGATACGACACTTTTTATCTTCGACGAACCAACAACAGGTTTACATTTTCACGATGTAAAGAAACTGGTTATCGCTTTCAATGCCCTGATAGACAATGGACATTCGGTCGTCGTGATTGAACACAATATGGACGTTATCAAATGCGCCGATTACATAATTGATTTGGGTCCAGATGGTGGAAACAAAGGTGGAAACTTAGTGTTTACGGGTTCACCAGAAGATTTAGTGAAAGAGAAACTCAGTTTTACCGGTGGATATTTGAAAGAGAAACTTTAAAATGAACGATTTAATCTATTAATTGTGCTGCAAAAATAACCATATGATAAAATCCGTAAGCTTTCTCTTTTCTGCTATATTTCTTTTATCCGATTTGAAGCAAATTCAAGACAACTTCACCATAGCATTAAAAGGATATTTTGGATATTCCAACCAAAGCCAAATGCATACTATGTATTTAAAAACCAAGGCAGATCCTAGCGACATCAACTTCATGCCTTTTACTTCACAGAGTAATTCATCCGTTCCTACAACTGTTGCTGCGAATGAGTGGTTGTAGATTATTTGAAGGAAAATCCCAAAGATTCTCGATTTCATAGTTGGTACTTTAAAGATGCAACAGGAAAAGGTGTAAGTGAAATAATAATCTCGAAATCGAAAGTGGTACGAAATTAGCACTGCAACAAAAAAGAAAACGGGTGGCGTACTAATTATTAGTAATTTACGTTCAACCATAGACAAACTAACAATGGATAGAAAACAACACTGGGAAACGGTTTACGAAACAAAAAACCCAGATCAAGTTAGTTGGACGCAAAAACGACCTTCTACATCCTTGGACTTCATTTCATCCTTCGGTGCTGACAAAAACGCCAAAATTATAGACATCGGTGGCGGTGATAGCAATCTTGTTGACCATTTATTAGAGGAAGGATATCAGAATATTACCGTTCTCGATATTTCAGCTAAAGCTATAGAAAAGGCTCAAATGAGATTGGGTGCTCGGGCAAAGCAAGTCAATTGGATTGTGAGTGATGTGATTGAATTTATCCCCACTGAGAAATATGACATTTGGCACGATAGAGCTGCTTTTCATTTTTTGACGAGTCCAAATGATATTTCAAAATATGCGGCAATTGTTGCAGAAAATGAAGTAAAAAACGTGATTATTGCCACTTTTTCGGAAAAAGGCCCTTTAAAATGCTCAGGTTTAGAAATTTCGCAATATTCAGAAAAATCAATTTTACAGCATTTATCAGCTCAATTTGAGTTAATCGATTTCAAAACAGAAGATCATATAACCCCATTTGATACAACACAAAACTTCTTGTATTGCAGCTTCAAAAGAAAAATGGGATTATGAAACCGCGATTATTACTTGTTTTGCTCCTTTTCGCTGCTAATCTTTCAGCGCAAGAAGATTCTATATGCATAGATTTAAATTATGCTTTGGCGCATCCTGAAAAAATATTTCACCTCGATTTGGTGGGACAAGATTTGACCATTCTCCCCGAATCCATTGGCAAATTGGTGCATTTGAAATGGCTTTATTTGGAAGATAATCAATTGAAAACATTGCCAGATGGAATCGGTAAACTTTTAGAATTAAGAGATTTAGGTTTGGATGGGAATCAATTAGTAGAATTACCTGCAAGCATTGGTAATTTGAAAAACTTGGTTTATTTGGGACTGGCAGAGAATAAATTGACCAAATTACCGGATAGCATCACAACACTTTGGAATTTAGAAGAGGTGTATTTGAGCAATAATTTATTAAGCTCCCTTCCGAATAACATTGGTAATTTGATTAACCTTTTTTACTTAGATTTGGGTGTGAATCAATTGATCGAAATACCCGAATCCATTGGCAATTTATTGATGCTGGAAGAATTGTATTTGAATCAAAACCAGCTGTCATCGATGCCAGAGAGCATAGGAAATTTAGAGAAATTGTCCTTTCTAGATTTGACGGGAAATATTTTCACCAAGGTTGAAAAAGAGAAACTGATGGAGCTGAGTTTTGAGGTGGTGTTTGGGGAATAGTGATAGATCAAATCTCACCTCCCTTATATTTATCTTTTCTCGCTTCTGAAAAACAAAACTATCGTCCCAATAAAACAGACCAAAAACAGGGCAATCGGTGGTAATTTCGGCCAATGCATAATTGTGTGATAAAATAGTAAACACCAAAAAGAAGCCACCGAATATGCCTAAAATCATACCTACTGTTTTCACGACTTGACGATTAATTCAGAACAGATTTTCCAGTTTCAGCAAAAGCTTTAAAGTCCTTCAAAAAAATTTGGAAAGTAAATCGCAATTTTCCATTTCGATAC
>DGBF01000045.1:4900-5937 GCA_002384725.1 Flavobacteriales bacterium UBA4011 | reverse complement strand
TTTCCATTTCGATAATCGACTGATTCTGGTTGTAGGATTTTATTCCCTTGTACATTACGAACGGAATTTAAGTAAATAAAAGAACATTGCTGACTTTTGCTACATCCTTAGAATCAACTTGAGGTTGAATCTCCTCGCGGTGAGATTGTTCGGAACGGCATAATACAAGCCGTTCACGTCCTGAATCCATTGTTTGGATAATACATTGTTGATGCCGAGTAAATTGAACACCTCGAAGGAAAGTATGGCATCATCAAAATTCTTGGTAAAGAAATTTTCTTTGGTCGATAGTTTATTTCGCTTTTTGTACAAGAAATCATATGAAAAACCAATGTCTGTTCGGAAATACGATTTCAAACGCAAGGTGTCTTTATAGCGATCTCTGTCTGGCGGCCCGTAAGGCAAAGCGGAACCAAATTGTAATCCCAATTGTACACTAAAGCTCTCAAAATTCGGCATCTGATCCTGAATTAAAGCTCCAAATGTGAAAAATTGTTCCGTTGGTCTCGGCACATAACCCGGATAAGTCACCGTGCTGTCCACTATACTATCGTTGAATGTATACCCAAAAATGATTTTCTCATTGTCAGAATTAAAATACTCTGTGAATTGATCGTTGAGAATATCCTCTTTGGTTGACATTAATCCGAATTTAAAATACGATTCAATTCCTTTCACAAACTGTCCATTCATGTTGAAATCCAAACCATAAGCATACGCAACGGCATTGTTTTCAGCAAAATAACGTGTTCTTACATTATCAATTTCATATGGATTTACGTCCCACAAATATTTGTAGTATACATCTACACCAATTTTAAACGGAGATTCTCTTTCCCAAATATTCACGTAAATATCCGTTCCAGCCACCGCGTGAAAAGACTTTTGCGATTTAACATTCAAATTCAATTCACCTTCAAACGTTCTGAATTCACGATAAAATGGTGGTTGATAGTACAGTCCAGTTGCCAGACGCATACGAACATCCCGTCTTGTTAATTCCCCTTTTGAACGCATATAAACAAGATCGGAAGAGC
>DGBF01000045.1:466-4744 GCA_002384725.1 Flavobacteriales bacterium UBA4011 | reverse complement strand
CATATAAACACGTGGAAAATAAGTCAATGAAGCTCTAGGTGTCACATAAAACTCTTGGTTGATATCGGTATAACCGCCTCTCAAACCTACATTTAATGCCAATCGTGAAGCGGATTCTCGAACGGTGTCCAGATAATTAATTTTCGATTGGGTACCCAAAGAATCTTTGAATTTCGATTGGGTATTAAGGATAAAGTTCTTTTTGTTTCTTGTCCAAATGGAATTTAATTGCAGAAAAGAGTTGGCCCTGAACGTTTTCAATTGGAGCTCTCCTTTAATTGTTTCAAAGAGTTCCACTTCGTTTGGATTCGTCTGTGGCTTGCTATATCCAGCCGAATCAATCAAACGCCATTCGCTTAGTACATCGTCAAACTGATCACGTTGGACGTTGACACCCCATTTCAGTTGAGATCTAAAAAATCGGTTTTCTTCTTCGTCTCTAAAACCACTTTTCAATTCGTAATCTCCATTGTGATAAACATTGATGATGGTCGCATCCAATTTGTTACGGGCATGATTTAAAAACCCACCAATTCCTACGTTGGCAATAGAATCACCAAATTCTTCTTTCCCCGGGTCCGTTTCTAATTCATTGATGAAATATTCTCCTAAAATGTCAAAATACTCTCGCTCGACACTGCGAAAGACAGTTGCGTAAAAATCAAGATTGGTTTTATCATTTGGCTTATACTTCAATGAAGTTCCTGCCATGCCTGTCAAAAACTTGGTTTGTTCTTGTCCTTCATAATAGATCAGAAAAGAATACGCTTCATTAACCGTTCCAAAATCAGTGCGCTGTGTTTGCGGTGCGAAACGATAATCGTTGGAGGAATAATGTCCAAGAACCGACCAATTCAACTTTTCATTGATAGCAAAATTGGCAACGAATTGGGCATCGGCAAAAACCGGATTGTAAGCTCCTTTTGCAGGAAGTGAATTCAACAAATATCCATTTGCTCGGTAACGCGCACCAACTAAATAACTAAAACGTGGTCCGATCACTTGTTCAACATGCGCCTCCACACCCAAAAGAGATGCTGTTGCCGAAGCTTTGAATTTGATCGGTTTTCTGTATTTGATATCAAGCACTGAACTGAGTTTGTCGCCATAACCAGCATCGAAACCACCAGCGGAGAAGGCGATTTCTTCAACAAGTGCTGTATTGATGAAGCTCATTCCCTCTTGTTGACCTGAGCGGGTAAGGAAAGGTCGATAAATTAAAAATCCATTGACATAAACGAGGTTTTCATCATAATTCCCACCACGTACGTTGTAATTGGAGGTCAATTCATTATTGGAAACTGCGGCAGTTGTGTAGACTAAGAATTTCTCTACACCTCCCATCGGTATTTTTTGAAGATCACCGAAGGATTTGGTCGGCAACTCAAACGGGTCGAATCTTTTTTGTGTTACCTCTACGCTGTCTTGCTCTTGAAATTGCAAAACGACTTTACCTATTTGTTTTGAAGTTTCACCTTTCAGAATAACAAGATTCACCTCTTTAGATGATCCTATTTGATCGAAAATAAGCATTATTGTATCACCTTGAGAGACTGTCAACTTGTATTCTCCTGACGGATTCGTTCGAGTTGAAGTAGGATTCGCTTTTTTACATTTGACCAAAATAAAGTCAAGTGGTTTATTGGCTTTGTTCACAACTATTCCCGTTACCTCACACGTTTGGGAAAAGCCAGAAGCAGTCAAGAATAGGGTCAGGAAAGAAAGCCAAAATCTCATGTAACAATTGCTGAACGCTAAATAAATGGAATTATTGAATGAATCATACTAGAAATAACAAACGGTAAAATCTTTTTCAAAGGGATCGAGTGATTCTTTCATTTTCAACAAATGTTCTTGCACTTTTCCATCTGAACAGAAATTAAAGAAGTTCGCACTCCGCTCTTGCAAGCCGCCGTTCGGGAAAAGTTTATCTTTAATTTGGTCCATCTGTTTCAATGATTTTTCGAATTTATTCTTTTCCGCTCGAAGTAATTTTTGTTCTAGGTTTTCCATTTGCTTTGACAAACGCGTCATTTCAGCTTCTAAAAATCCTTTCATATTTGGATCGACCTTGACAACAACTGATGTCGCAGCGGCAACCAGTCCGTCTTTCTTTTCGCGCAGTTCAGTAAAATCTAACTCTTCTGTATTTTCAAGAACATATTGTTTCTTTAAAGCATCAACGTCTTCAAAAAGCTGTTCTTTAGTCCATCCTATTGTTTCCAACTTCCCATTTGTCGCATGGTCAATGATCATCATTGAATTACGAACTTGTATCAATGGATAAGGAACTTCGTAAGCTTCAAAAACTCCTTTCAATTGTAACCAATACGCCATTTCTCCGACACCTCCGACATAACAGAGATTCGGCAAAATGCATTCTTGATAGACGGGACGGAGGATTACGTTGGGTGAGAATTGCTCAGGTTGACTTTCTAGCTTAGCTAACAACTCTTCAGAAGTGAACTCTCCAATTCCTTCGATAAAAAATGTGTTTACATTCTGCTCAATTCGTACGCGTTTTTGTTCGTCCAATAGAAAAATATTGATTTCTCGAGCGTGGGCTTGTGCGAAAAATCCTGCTGTCTCTAACTGGCTATTCGTCTTTTGCACCGCTTTGTGCGCCAATTGGTATTTGATTTCTCGCTTCACTATTGGTGCGAATAATTTCTTCAATTCTTTTTGATCACCGTCTAAGGCCAAAACACCCATTTCTCCAAAAATAGCGTTGACCAAATTAAAAGTCGCTTCGGCTAAATTGCTTCCATCATAGGCATTGATACAGTTCATCACCTCACTATCTGGATGATTGCTGAATAATTCACGAAGTTCAGATTTAAAATCTTCCCAATTCTCCATTTTGAATCGACCTACAGCTCCAGTTTGCTGAGTTGACCATTGTCTTTTCTGGTTGAATAAATTCACTTGATTGATTTCTTCAAAATCGTGGTCTTCTGTCGCCATCCAAAAAACCGGTACAAAATTAGAATTTGGGTATTTCTCTGTTAATCGTTCCGCCAGATTGACGACATGAAGAATTTTAATAATGAAGTACAAAGGTCCGGTAAATAATGATAATTGATGTCCAGTAGTAACTGTAAAAGTATTCTCCAAAGCTAAATTCTCTAGATTCTTCATTTGTTTTCCACTCGAATTTGATGTTGAATAGTTGTTATTTAAAACGGATGCTATTACTGCTCTATTATCTTTGGGGAAACTTGCCTTTTTTATTTCTAACTGTTCGGCAAAGGCTTCTTCCGAAAATGGAGAACCTAAAAAGTCCTTCAATTCGTTTTGACCATAGACCAATTTGTTCGCCAGCTCAGAAAACAAACCCGTTTTATCTCTTAAAATTTTATCGATTCTCATTGCTACAAAAATAAGGTCTTCGGGCAAAGTGACACTTTCAAAATCACTTTTCTTTTGGAATGCTGAAAATTAGTTACTTTTGTGCTCCATAAAAAGTAAAAATATGCACGCGATAATTAAGACAGCAAAAGGAGAAATGAAAGTAGAATTCTACGAAAAAGATGCTCCAAAAACGGTCGCTAACTTTGTAAAGTTGGCAAAAGACGGATATTACAACGGTTTGACTTTTCACAGAGTTTTACCTGATTTTGTAATTCAAGGTGGTTGTCCAAACTCAAAAGCAGGAGCTAAAGGTATGCCAGGAACAGGTGGGCCAGGTTATTCTATCGATTGCGAAACGAGCGGAGAAAATCAATACCACGACAAAGGAGTTTTATCTATGGCACATGCTGGGAAAAATACAGGTGGATCTCAATTTTTTGTTTGTCACTCAAGAAACAATACTTCACACTTAGATGGTGTTCACACCTGTTTTGGTAAAGTTACAGAAGGTGTTGACCTAGTGGATGATATCCGTCAAGATGATGGAATTGAATCAATAACTATCATTGATTAAAATAGATTTACCGATTACTCTAAATTTTCGGTTTTTTTTTTGAGAAAAAAAATATACTTTTGCACCGTTAAAATAGCACATATGTTAGAAAACCTTTCTGCGGAAAATATTAAAGAAGAATTCAAGTCAAACAAGACTGCGCGTCTAATTACATACATCGTTGGTGGATTGATCGTTTTGATTTTAGGTTACTTCTTATACCGAATTTTTATCTCTGGTCCTAAGAACGAAAAATCAATGGAAGCAGGTTACGTTGGGTGGAACTATGCAGGAATGGATTCTACCGACATGGCGATAGATGAACTTCGCGGAACAGTTAAAAAATACGACGGTTACGTAGGTGGTGAAAATGC
>DGBF01000045.1:0-380 GCA_002384725.1 Flavobacteriales bacterium UBA4011 | reverse complement strand
GTTACGTAGGTGGTGAAAATGCACAATACATCTTGGGAAGACAATACATGTCTAAAGGTGAATTCAAAAGAGCATTGAAAGAACTAGAAGGTGTTGATGTTGAAGATACATATGTTCGTGTTGATGCAATTGGTCTTCAAGGAGATTGCTATAGCGAAATGAAAAAGTATCCAGATGCAGTGGAATTATATATAGAAGCTTCTGAAGCAACTGAAAATGATTACTCTACTCCCCGTTGGTTATTCAAAGCTGCTCTAGTTACTGAGTTAAAATTGAACGATCCGCAGAAAGCTGCTGAAATGTATCAAAAAATCAAAGACAACTATCTTCAATTCGCGAATACCAAAACGATTGATAAATACATCAATAGAGCGAAGTAT
>DGBF01000048.1:7142-9351 GCA_002384725.1 Flavobacteriales bacterium UBA4011 | reverse complement strand
CAACTCGTTTCATGTATGTTTTGTATTCATCTGTCAACGCTTCTCCAAAGGCAACAGCTTTTGCGGCGATTACGTGTTCTAATGGTCCACCTTGTGTTCCAGGAAAAACCGCTGCATCCAGCAAAGCGCCCATCGATTTCAGATTTCCATTGTTCCATTTCAAACTAAATGGATTTTCAAAATTGTGACGCATCATGATGATTCCACCACGAGGACCTCTTAAAGTCTTGTGCGTTGTAGAAGTAACGATATGACAATGATCTAAAGGATCCTTTAACAATCCCGCAGCAATCAAACCAGCAGGATGGGAGATGTCGGCCAAAATAATCGCACCCACTTCATCCGCTACTTTTCGTACGCGAGCATAATCCCAATCACGACTATATGCAGATGCGCCGACGATAATCATTTTTGGTTTTACCTCTCTCGCTTGTTTTTCGAGATGGTCGTAATCTACTTGTCCCGTTTCTTTGCTAACCCCATAAAAATGAGGTTCGTATAATTTTCCTGAGAAGTTTACTGGCGATCCATGGGTAAGGTGTCCACCATGTGATAAATCGAATCCTAAAATTCTATCACCTGGTTTCAAACAAGCCAAGAAAACAGCTGCATTGGCCTGAGCTCCAGAGTGCGGTTGAACATTTGCCCACGTAGCACCGAATAATTTACACAAACGGTCTATCGCCAATTGCTCTACCTGATCAACGATTTCGCATCCACCATAATATCTTTTTCCGGGAAGTCCTTCAGCATATTTATTCGTCAAAACGCTACCCATTGCTTCCATTACTTCGTCACTAACGAAGTTTTCTGAGGCTATCAATTCAATACCGTGCAATTGACGGTTTTTCTCTAGTTGAATTAGGTCGAAAATTTCTTTGTCGTTTCTCATGAGCTTAAATTCTTAAGGTTTTTTCATCTTTTAATTTTTACAAATATAATTTCTCTTTTCGCAATATGCTATTTCTGATTCAATTGACCAACTATTTACAAATAGCGTTTTATTAAACACAATTTGTGGCTGTAGTAGTATCGTTCGGTATTATAAATCCCTTCTGCATCTAGTTTATCTATTCTTACTTGCCCATGAGCATGAATGATTTGCTGGTCATCTAACACAATGCCCACATGTATTATTTTTCCTCCTTCGTTATCGAAAAAAGCCAAATCTCCTGGCTGTGTATCGTTCAATTGTATTTCGACACCGTCTTCGGCCTGCTGATAGGCGTCACGTGGCAAGGAGATTGATAAAAACCGGTAGACCAATTGAGTAAAACCAGAACAGTCGATTCCAAACAAGGTTTTGCCTCCCCATAAATAAGGAGCATTCAAGTACGATTTTGCAATAGCTTGAATGTCGTTCGGTATATCGCACGGCACATCTAATAGTTGATATTCCTCATTCCCAATATGAACAGTAGCATTTGCTTCGACATCTGGAATGAAACACCCTTTTGTCAATAAGAGGTCACCCGTTTTTGTGCTCAATCGATACTGAGAATAAAATAGTAGGGTTTGTCTATCTGCCCATTTCTTCAATTCCTTTTCGGTAAGAGGAAGAATTAATTTTTCATCAATCCAACCTTCGTATTGGTCCGAGTAACTTTTTACTTTGCGCCATTGTCTATCTGTTTCCATCAATTCAATGATTTCACCGAATAAGAGTTGCGTAATCATTTCGGCACTGTCCTTTGGTTCGGAACGAACGGGTGCTATGCTTACTCCACAATACCAAAAAGAGCTTTTCATTTCTTTTTGGGGAAGTTTTTGTGGTTTAAGATATTTTGCGCTTGTTGAATATGACGCGCGTTATGAAAAACCAAAAAATTCATGGCGTCGCCCATTCGAAACTTAATAATTTTTGAGATGGACAAGGCTGTTTTTGCTCGTTTGATATTTATTTTTCGGGCGTCTTCCAATATTTGACTTAATTCTTTTTGACCCGTAAAAAAGTCTTTCCAGTCAGCACCTTGCAATAAGCTTGGTGTTATTGTTGGGTTAAATGCCGCCAATGCTCTAAATTTTCGTTTTATGTTTTTCGCTTTTCCCAACTTCATCGATTTCCATGCTGCACTGCCCAAAGGTGAGGATAAGAAATTTTGTGTTGGTTTTCGAAATTTCGTTTTCCCAATCACCTTGCGAAAAGAAGCGTGATAAAAAGAGGCATATTCGTTTAAATGCGCAAATACTTCATTCAACGACCATGAAT
>DGBF01000048.1:5696-6977 GCA_002384725.1 Flavobacteriales bacterium UBA4011 | reverse complement strand
CATTCAACGACCATGAATCTGCATTGGGACGCCAATTCAACTGATCGGCATTCAAATGCGTTAATTTTTTCTCAACAAAAGATTTGTTTTCTTCTGTAATGGCTTGTAAGCCGTCTATTAATTCGTTTCCTGTCATATCAATTAACCAGGTCAAAAATACAACCTTTTTGTAGTTTAAATTACAAGTTTCGATGGCAGTTATTCACGCAATTGTGAACATTTATACCCATCCATGTGACGAATATTATTTACATTCGTTGTCCATTACCAAAACCTTTTAATGTGAGTAAACCTTTGATTTTTGTAACCAATGATGATGGAATTTCTGCAAAAGGAATCCGTTCATTGGTTGAGGTGGCCGAAGAGTTTGGAGATGTAGTGATAATTGCACCCGACAAACCTCAGTCTGGTATGGGGCATGCCATCACAATTTCCAATCCCTTACGTTTAAATAAATCCGTTCTTTTTCCAAATAGTTTAGCTTATTCTTGCTCTGGAACACCAGTCGATTGCGTAAAATTGGGAATCTATGAAATTATGAAGCGAACACCCGATTTATTGTTGAGCGGCATCAATCATGGAGAAAATACGGCTACCAACGTTTTGTATTCAGGAACGATGTCTGCAGCCTTAGAAGGGGCGATGGAGAATATTCCATCCATCGGGTTTTCCCTAAAAGATTTTGATGCCAATGCAGATTTCAGAGCGACCCAAGATGTTGCTAGAAAGATTATCAGCGAAGCGCTAAAAAATAAAATGGACCAACATACTTGTTTGAATGTGAATGTGCCAAAAGGTGTTCCAGGAGAAATCAAAGGAATTCGTATTTGCAAGCAAGCTCACGCTTTTTGGGAAGATCGTTTCGACAAACGTGAAGATCAATTTGGCCGACCTTATTATTGGTTGACAGGTGATTTTGAATGTGTGTCAGATGAAACCGATTCGGATATTTACGCTATGGGAGAAGGATACGCGAGTGTTGTTCCTACGCAGTTTGATTTAACGGCTTACAAAGCAATGGATAACGTAAAAGAATGGAAATTATGAATTTAAAAAATTGGAGTAGAAGTCATACACTGGGATTAATCATCGGAATTATTCTTCCCATTTTGATCGTTCCTCTCGTTATTCTGTTTCTTTCTTGGGCACAAAACTTCTATTACGAACAATTGTGGTATCGGTTTATGAATAACAACAGTACCATGAGCAAAATGCTGACTCTAGCTGTCCTCGCCAATCTCGGATTGTTCTATATCTTCTTGAACAAGGAAAAATATCAAT
>DGBF01000048.1:1579-5623 GCA_002384725.1 Flavobacteriales bacterium UBA4011 | reverse complement strand
TGAACAAGGAAAAATATCAATTCGCCATGGGTGTTATTTTGGGCACAGTATGTTACCTTCCTTTGATCGTTTATTTCGTATTTTTCTAAGGAATGGTGGGAAAAAGACTTTATATAATTGCAGGTGAAGCTTCAGGTGATTTGCACGGAAGTAATCTAATGGAAGAATTATTAGGGCAACAAGCCGACCTTGATATTCGGTTTTGGGGTGGCGATCGCATGAGGGAAATAGGAGGTGAGCCCGCAAAACACATCAGAGATCTTTCTTTTATGGGGTTTTGGGAAGTGATTACGAACATTCGAACGATAGCTGCCAATCTTAAGTTTTGCCGAAAAGATATTCTTGCATTTAAACCTGATGCGCTAATTCTCATCGATTATCCAGGGTTTAACCTCCGGATTGCCGAATGGGCCAAAAAACAGGGAATTAAAGTGTATTTCTATGTTTCTCCCCAAGTTTGGGCTTGGAAGGAAAATCGGGTCAAGAAAATCAAAGCGTCCGTTGATGAAATGTATGTGATTCTGCCCTTTGAGAAGGAGTTTTATAAGAAACATGACTTTGAGGTAAGTTATCTTGGACATCCATTATTGGATGAGATAGAGAAATTCAAAGAACGTGCACTCACTAAAGAAGAGTTTTACAAAGCGAATGAATTGGATGAAAGACCAATAATTGCTCTGCTTCCTGGAAGTCGAAAGCAGGAAATTAGTGTCAAACTGCCGCTGATGCTCAAAGCAGGATTGCAATTCAGTGACTATCAACTCATTATTGCAGGCGCTCCGTCTATTGATGAAAGCTTCTATGCTGGATTACTCCCCAAAATAGGTGGTGTGTCCATTTTATATGGAAAAACCTATGACCTTTTGAATCAATCGACTGCAGGGTTAATTACATCTGGGACAGCTACCTTGGAAACGGCATTATTGGGAGTTCCGCAGGTGGTTTGTTACAAAGGAAATCCAATCTCTTACCGTATCGCAAAGAGTCTGATTAAAATAAAATTCATCTCACTCGTCAATTTAATCATGGACGAAGAAGTTGTTAGAGAATTGATTCAAAAAGAGTGCAATGTTGCCGAAATGAAAAAAGAATTGAAAGAAATTCTTCCGAATGGTAACAAAAGAAAAGCAATTTCGTTAAAATACACTAAACTAATTGAGGTTTTAGGCGCTGGAGGTGCAAGTAAGAAGATTGCGGCAAGCATTTTGGAGAAGCTATAGAAAATCAACGGTTTGATTTATAACTAAATTGTTTCAAGTGAGAATACTCTTGCTGGTTTGTATATTATTTTGGTCTCTGGGAAGCTTTACCCAACAGATGCGCATCGGTGTTTTACGCTCTCATTCTGTCAAACGCATTGTTTTCGCTTATGCTGAAGGCAATTATTCCTTTTATGGAGATTCCACTTTCTTAGGTCGTATTCAGCCCAATGAGTTTCTCGATTTAACCCTTGTCGATTCAGGAAAGATTTCATTGCGAAAAGGAGCATCTTACATCGGACAATATGGAAAAATATTTATCATCCAAGATTCGCGAAATACCTCTTTATCCCTGCAAAGTAAAATTCCAGAAGTCAAATTAAGAAAATACAAAGATGATTTCGTGATAACTGCACACAAAGATTTAACCGTTGTCAATTTAGTTGACATGGATAACTACTTGGCTGGAGTTGTGGAGTCTGAAGGTGGCGGTAAACGAGAACTGGAATACTACAAGGTGCAGGCAATTATGAGTCGAACGTATGCCAGCAAATACAAAACTAAACACGCTGCCGAAGGTTTCGATTTGTGCGACCGTGTCCATTGTCAAGCGTACCATAGTATGATGCGTTTCACACCTAAAATAGACGAAGCCGTTAAAGCTACTTCTGGAATAATTATGGTGGATGCGAAAGGCAAATATATTGATGCTTATTTCCATGCCAATTGCGGTGGACAGACTTGTTTGCCGGAATACGTATGGAACAACCCTGTTCCCTATCTATCCACTTTTAAAGACACATTTTGCATTTATACGCATCAAGCTACTTGGACAAAAAAAATTGCAAAAAGTATGTGGCGAAGTTTCCTAGTTACTAATTATGATTATCCTGTTAGTCACCCTGAATATGGACCGCAGATTTATAATTTTGACCAAGAAGATCGTAAAGCCTTTTTTGTGTCACCAGAATTAGGTATTCCCTTACGTGATTTAAGAATACATTTTAATCTGAAGTCCACTTATTTCAGCGTTCGCGAAGAAGGTGGATACGTCATTATAAAAGGACGAGGATTTGGTCATGGAGTAGGCATGTGTCAAGAAGGAGCGATGAAAATGGCGGCCTATAATTTTAACTACGAGCAAATCACCCAATTCTATTTTTCAGGAGCCTATTTTTACGATACAAAAACAGAGAACTTTTTTGAGCAGTATGTTCACGATTTACCTGAAATTATGTCTAAAGAAGAATATTTTGAAGACTAAAACCTAGTTATAGGTGATTACAAAGATCTCTTCGTTATCTTTTTTGAAGAATTTTTTCTCCCGAGCATAGCGCTCTTTTCCACCAATTGTTTTTAAGTCATTTAAACTTTTATCGGTTTCAATCAATTTTTGACGGATATCGACTTTTGCCGCTTCAATTTGGTTTCTCTTTTTTGTCTGTCTATATATAGAGAAAACATCCAAATCATCCAGCAAAAGTGCGTAAAGAACAAAAAGTAGCCCGGTAAGGATGAATTTATTCTTTAGATATGGATACAGTTTTTTCACATTGTAAAATTAAGGATAATCGACCTTAGCATTCCCCTAATTCAAAATAGTTATTCAAGTTATGATGTTTATCATTTTGACCTTTCGAATTTAAATATCTAACTTGGCTCACTATATTTTAACAATAACTATGAAACGATTTTTACCTCTCAGTTTATTGACCTTGTTTTTAGGTCTAACATGGCTAATTTCTTCATCACATACCGATGGAGTTTTTGGAATTTATTATTCTGGAGGGCCTGCTTATAGTGGGATTGACAGAACAGGAGGACCCATCAGTGGTGGATTGACATGCAGTCAATGTCACTCTGGCGGTACAGGAACAACTACTATTTCCTTTTCCTTAGTAGACGGAAACAATGTAACAGTTACTTCTTATATTCCTGGGAATTCGTACACGGCAAAATGGGTTGTGACTGCTGCTCAGCCGATTAAAGGATTTCAAGGTGTAGCCTTGACATCTTCTAATGCTCAAGCTGGTATCTTTACAACGGTTCTTTCAACTCAATCTACTATTTCAACTTTGGGTGGACGTCAGTATCCTGAGCATCAAGGCTCAAGTGGTTCTGGTTTATTCAATTTCACATGGGTTGCTCCAGTTTCAGGTACTGGAAATGTTACTTTCTACTCTTGTGGTAATGGAGTAAATGGTAACGGTGGGACATCCGGCGATAAACCTTCCTTGCCGATTTCACAGGTAATTACAGAAGCTCCATCTACTACTATCAATTATGCTGATACAAATTACTGTTCTAATGGAGTTGATCCAACTCCTAGCATCAGTGGAACTTTGCCAGGAACGTTTTCAGCTGCACCAAGTGGATTATCAATTAATAGTACTTCTGGTTTGATAGATTTATCTGCTTCAACACCAGGAGGATATATTGTTTCGTTCAATTTTACAGGAGGATCAACATCTGATACTGTTTTTATTGGCGATACGTATCAAATTTTCAACACGGCAACCATTTGTGACAATGATTCAATTTTCTTAGCCGGAGCATGGCAAAACACACAAGCCACCTATACGTCTAATTTGCAAACTGCCGCTGGCTGCGATAGCATAGTTGTAACAACTTTAACAGTACAATCTACATCGTCTAGTCAAAATACGGTTTCGATTTGTCAGGGAGAAGCTGTAATTATACATGGCTCTTTTCAGACGAATGCCGGTGTGTATGTCGGGACATATCCAAACTCTGTAGGATGTGATAGTATAGTCTCTACAACTTTAGTCGTTAATCCGAAATATTCAAACCCAATAAGCGAAACAATTTGTCAAGGGGATAGTAC
>DGBF01000048.1:0-1499 GCA_002384725.1 Flavobacteriales bacterium UBA4011 | reverse complement strand
TCAAGGGGATAGTACTTTCTTTGACGGAACTTGGTTGACTGCTTCAGGAACATACATCGACTCAAGCCAGACGGTTGCTGGCTGCGATAGTATTACAACTTTGAGTTTGACGGTTACACCAATTAATACAGGAGTGACGGCAGCTGGTCCATCTTTAACGGCTCAGCAAAATGGAGCAGCTTATCGTTGGCTGGATTGTAATGCTTCCTTTGCGGCAATAGCGGGTGCGACATCTCAGAACTACACATCAACTGTGAATGGAAGTTTTGCTGTGGAGATTACAACGTCTAATTGTGTCGATACAAGTACTTGCTATATTGTTGCAGGTTTTGGTTTAAATGAACTTTCATTCGGTGAGGTAAAACTGTATCCAAACCCTTCGAAAGGCAAATTCAGCATGACATTCAGCGAAAAGGTATCTACGAAATTGAACTTAATGGACTTGAACGGTAAGATTTTATTTACCGATGAATTGAAAGGCACACATCATTACAAGCAAGATTTCGACTTCGCACCTGGAACGTACATCGTTCAATTGGAGGATGAAAAAGGAAGAATGCAAATGTTGTGGGTAATCGAATAGACTTTTGGATTATCCCTTGTCTTTACTCCGTAAATATAGAAACAAGCTGACTATCATAATCACTGCAAAAGAGATCAATGCGAAAATAGTAGGATTAAACCAGGTTTCCTTGGGCATTACCGCGTAAAAGGTGTATGAATATGGACTAATATAAATGTGGTCCCAAGGCCCGCCAATCAACGTTCCAATTAAACCCAACAAACCAATTCCAATGGGAACGAGGAAGTTTTTAAAGCGTAGACTCAAGAAATATTGAAAAGCCAAAATCGGCATACACGCGATAAATATTTTAGTATTTAATTTTAAAACATCCCAAAATGGGAATGAATCCGTCGGCATGGAACCTTCTAAAGCAAGAGTAGGAATAAGGCCAGAAAGAAGAACGCCAATATTGAAGTAGATGAAAAACTTCATACTCATGAACAAAATCACTGTGAATTTTGAAAAGAAAATATTGGTAAAGCTTTGTGGTGTAGCATGAACTTGTTTCCATGTATTGTTTTTGCTTTCGATTTGAGTAATTAAACTTCCGGCAAGTATCATTCCCATAGGCAACAAGAAAATAGCCATTTTTTCCCATGACGAGGAGTAGTGCATCGCCCAGCCATTTTTAGGTAAGGTATTCAAGGTAATTTTTTGATGAAAATAGACCAAGGTGGTGATCAGTGGAATAAACAAACCACCGATAAGACTTAACCAATTTGATGCTGTTCGTTTGGTCTTGATCCATTCTGCCTGTATGTTGTTGATGTAGTTCATAGTCTATTTCGTTAAATCCATAAATATTGATTCCAAATCACTTTTTTGCTGCGAAACTTCATAAATCGAAATGTCTTGATTCGTAATTCCCTTAACCAATTCAGCAATTAGTTCTTTTTCTACAGCTGGAAGAACGACGGCATCATTTTCTACTTTT
>DGBF01000095.1 GCA_002384725.1 Flavobacteriales bacterium UBA4011 | reverse complement strand
AAATTTCGGTAAAATACGATACCCAGCGAATTGGAAATTTCTCGAAAACAGTTACGATTATGACGAATGTTGTTGAACCAATCTTTCTTGAGATAAAAGGGAATGTTTTGGATACTAAAATAGAAGGAAATCAACCTGAGGTTCATTAAAAAGTTAACCCATAAAAAAAGCCTCTCTTGAATTTCAGGAGAGGCTTTTTCTTTATGTATCTTTTCTTATCGAACAATCTGAAAGAATCCATGAGCGATGAACTCTGTTTCTTTTTGATCGTCATATATGTATTTCTTGTCGTTGATTACTTCGGCGGTATAGAAATACGTTCCATCTGCTAAATCCTCACCACTATATGTTTTCAAATCCCAATTGTTTGTGTAGTCCGAATCCAAATAAATGATATTTCCCCATCTATTAAAAATGGTCAGTTTCACAGCCGGATAATCATCGATGTTAGGTATCAAGAAAATATCATTGATTCCGTCTCCGTTTGGTGAATATACATTGGCGAAACTCAGTGGGCACTGATTGTGAACCCATATTGTATCGGATATAATTGATTTAAAACAAGCATCTGTAACCGTAACATAATAAGCGTTTTCCAGTTCAGTAATATCACTTGGTGGAATTTGAACGTTTATTGCATTCGGTATAAATTCAAATTGACCACTAAACCAATCGTAATTGTACGGTCCTTGTCCTCCTGTTAAATTGGCACCAATGTTGGCGGCCTCACCCAAGTCTGGACAAACATTTACGCTATCGTTGGGCGTTGAAATACTCATGTCGGTATAATCTCTAATGATAAATGTGGCAACTAAACTATCATTCTCTCCTGAACATATATCAAAGTAAGACAAAGTCAAGGTTACTGTTTCGTTCGGCTCGGCAAGACTGTCGTAAAATGCAGTAATAGCTAAGGTGTCATTGAATTCACCCGGCATCATAAAGAAGGTGTCGGGGATATTGGACATGTCAACATTTGGAGTGGCAGTACCTTGAATGGTAATAGAAATTGGTAAAACACCGCTTGAATCCAATCTCGAGAAATAAAAGTATTGCGTTCCACAATCTTCAATTAATTGAGTAGAACTAGCACCTGTTGTAAGTTGGGCGATACTGAATGGAATCACTTGGTCACAATTGACAACTGTAAAATTAAAGGTTCTATTTTTTTTGTTTATCAAAACACCATCACGAAATTCTTCTAGGCAAACTCCTGTTAAAAAATTTCCAAGAGTTACGGGTGTAAAAGTAAGTTGACCAGTTAAGGAATCCAAAAGCATTGGACTTGCAACTCCGAATGGCAATGGGGCAGAATAACCAGTTTCCCAAACGGTTGGTAAATATGGACCAGGCAAATCAGGATCTGGATTTGCTCCACTACCTGATGATAATGCGTATTGATCTACTTCACATAAGAATATTCGAACTGAATCTCCGTCGGCATCAATTGCGCTGTGATCAAAATCCAATTCGTTTTGTGAGCAAAGCACCAAAGGCGGAAGGTTTAAAAATCTAGCTGCGCTATTGAATCCTGTAGGTAATTGATTTGTACCTGGCAGAAAGCAACTTAAGGTTAAACCAAAATCATCTGGATTCACAACATTTATAATATTGGCTGCCCAACAACAACGTTGGTAACTAAACGAATATCCTGCTATATTGGTGGGTAAATTTACGGTGTCAATGTAAACGGCCTGATCCACACAAAGTCCGGGTGGCGGAACTACACATGGGTTACTATAATCAACGGGCAAGTTTGTTACTACTCTTGATGCACTCAGGAAAACACTGTAATTTGGTGACATTTGGTCCTCGTCAAATATGGTATAGTGCAATTGGTTGTCAAATCCCGAAGTTGCATTACAGTCTCTAAAAAGGATGATGGTTACCTTGTAATTATTCGAACCTAAATAGTCGTAATACATTTCTCCACCCAATAAATGCGAAGCATTGGCTTGCGAAGCAAAAATGATGAAAAAGAAAAACGAGAGCAAAAATTTCATTTTTGTTGATTTATGATTGTTTAAACAAATTTTGACTACTTCCCTGTGCAGTCGGCATTATAATTAAGTCATTTATAGTAACATGCGCAGGTCTAGACGTTGCAAAATAAATGCTTTCGGCAATATCTTTCGCCATTAAAGGTGAAAATCCTTCGTAAACTTTGGAAGCCTGAGTTTTATCCCCTTTAAAACGTACTTCAGAGAATTCTGTATCAGCTGCTCCAGGGGCAATATTGGTGACTTTTATTTGGTATGGTAATAGATCAATTCTCATTGCTTTAGATAACGCTTCAACTGCATGTTTAGTTGCACAGTAAACATTACCTCCCGGATAAACTTCTTTTCCTGCGATAGAACCAATGTTCACAATATGTCCCGATTTATTTGATTTCAGAATTGGGATAAGACATTGACTGACATGTAAAACCCCTTTAATATTCGTGTCGATCATCCTATTCCAATCGTCGAGAATGCCCGTATCTATTGGGCCTTTTCCTACAGCCAAACCAGCATTGTTGATTACGATTGTTATGTTTTTTTGAATGTTTGTATTGATGGAATCAATAGATTTTTTTGTTTCAATTGCATCTCGAACATCAAAGCACAAAGTAAGTACCTCAATTTTGAATTCCCTTTCCAAATTTTGTTTGAGCACGTTTAATCTTTCTTCACGTCGACCTGTAAGAATTAAATTAAAACCTTTAGAAGCATATAGCTTGGCGCAGGCTTCTCCAAAACCAGCTGTGGCTCCAGTTATAAAAACGAAAGAATTATTTTGATGATTCATATTTTTTAATTGATAAAATAAACGAAATGAGGATGAACGGAATTTAAAATCTTAGCTTCTTGAATATAAGCACCCGAATTTTCAGCCAATTTACCTTTGGCATAAACTTCCGCGTAGACATAGAAAAACGTCGATGCTCCGAAACACTTAACAATCCAACCTTCTGCAAGCACAAGGGTCGTTTTTCCAGATGTATTCTTTTTTCCCCACAAGAGCAAGAAAAGCATCATTCCTAAGAAAATAATAATCGCTGTTGCCATGATTTAATTGTAACCAAAGGTAGTAAAACCTTCATTTTAAGCGACAGATTGTCTAAAGAAATGGACAAGATGTCAGTTTTCATTCAATGGCATGCAGTTTGACTATAAGTTGAAAAAACAATTAATGATGAAAACAGGACAAATTAACGTTCAAACGGAAAACATCTTCCCCATAATCAAGCGATTCTTGTATTCGGATCACGAAATTTTTCTTCGTGAGCTAGTTTCAAATGCAGTTGATGCTTCACAAAAAGTAAAAGTTCTATCTATCAATGGCGAGTTGAAAGGTGAAATCGGTGAGTTGAAAGTTGAAGTTCTTATCGATAAGGAAGCAAAAACGTTAACAATTCGTGACAGAGGTATCGGAATGACGGACGAGGAAATTGATAAATATATCAATCAAATCGCTTTTTCAGGTGCTGAAGAATTTGTTGAAAAATACAAAGGAAAAGAAGGTGCAGAGCAAATTATTGGACATTTCGGCTTAGGTTTTTATTCAGCGTTCATGGTTTCTTCGAAAGTTCAAATTCAAACGTTGTCGCACGTAAACGGAGCGAAGGCAGTTCAATGGGAAAGTGATGGTACACCAGAATTCACCTTGACTGAAATCGAAAAAGCAGACAGAGGAACCGACATTATTCTGCATATTGCCGAAGATTCTATGGAGTTTTTGGAAAAAGAAAGAATCAGTGGGATCCTTAATAAATACTGTAAATTCTTGCCAACACCCGTTATTTTTGGAACAAAAACAGAATACGAAAATGATCCTAACGGCGAAAAAGGAGAAGACGGAAAAGTAAAACGTACGTCGAAAGAGATGGAAAATCAAGTGAACAACCCATCACCAGCTTGGACGAAATCTCCAGCAGACTTAACTGCTGATGATTATGACGGTTTCTACCGCGAATTGTATCCAATGAATTTCGATAGTCCATTGTTTCATATTCACCTGAATGTAGATTATCCTTTCAACTTGACAGGTATTTTGTACTTCCCAAAAATCAAGGAAAATGTTGAAGTACAAAGAAATAAAATCAATTTATATAGCAATCAGGTATTCATTACAGATAGCGTAGAGCAGATCGTCCCTGAGTATTTGACTTTGTTACATGGGGTTATTGATTCACCAGATATTCCTTTAAATGTTTCTCGTTCTTATTTACAGAGCGATAGCAACGTAAAGAAAATTTCATCGCACATCACCAAAAAGGTAGCTGATAAATTGGCTGAAATGTTTAAAAAAGATCGTCCCGATTTCGAATCGAAGTGGGAAGATTTAGATTTATTCGTTCAGTACGCCATGTTGTCGGATGAAAAATTTGGTGAAAAAGCGAAATCTTATTCCTTATTAAAGAACGAAGAAGGAAAATTCTTTACAATTGAAGAATACAAGGAGAAAATTACGGCTCTTCAAACGGATAAAGATGGAAAGACAGTTGTATTATATACACCATCTATCGAGGAGCAGTTTTCTTATGTAAAGAAAGCAAAGGAAAGAGGTTACGATATAATCGAATTAGGAGGCCCATTGGCACCGCACTATATTAGTAAGTTAGAATCCATGTTTGAAAACTTGACATTTGCTCGAGTGGATGCTGATACGCTGGACAAGCTTATTAATAAAGACGAACAAGTATCTTCAAAATTGGACAAAGAGCAAGAGGAAGGATTGAAAGAAATGATGGAATCGATTGTCAGCAAAGATAAATTTGCCGTTCAAGTCGAAAGCATGACGGAAACTGAAGGTCCTATTTTGGTAACTCAACCCGAATTTGTTCGCCGAATGATGGAGCAACAAAAAATGGGTGGAGCTGGCTTTTACGGAGCTTTCCCAGAAATTCACAACTTGGTCTTGAATGGTAATCATCCGAAAATTGGTGAATTGCTATCTGAGAAGAAGAAAGACAAGCAAGTTGCTAAGTTGAAACAATTAACTGACCTTGCCTTACTTTCGCAAGGAATGTTGAAAGGGGAGGAATTGAATTCCTTTATAGAAAGAAGTGTAGATTTAATATAAGCAGACATATAATAACAGAGAAGCGTCTCTATAACTTTATAGAGGCGCTTTCTTTTTAAACAGACGTATATTTTGTATAGGTGGATTTTAGCAATTGGTGGATACTTTTTATTCAAAGGAAATTTCTTTGGCGCAATAGCTGGTTTTATGATCGGTACGTTTATCGATAATTTCCAGGTAATCAAGGAGCGGATGAAATCGCAAGGTTTCGACCCACGAAATGGTCAGTCGGCTGAAGATATTTTTAATTATTACCGGCAACAAACAAACGTCAACGACTTTCCTACGATGCTTATGGCACTTTCAGCCGCTGTTATGAAAGCGGACGGAAAAGTGTTGAAGTCTGAATTGGATTATGTTAAAGTCTTTTTTAGTCGTCAATTTGGCAACCAGTTCTCGACACAACATCTCCAAACGCTAAAAAAGTTTCTGGATGGGCAGGAGATTCCTTTACAGCGAATTTGCAGCGATATTCGAATGCGCCTTCAACTTGAAGCTCGTCTTCAGTTAATACATTACTTATATGGTATAGCGAAGGCCGATGCAAATGTCAGCGAAAGCGAAGTCAATGTTATTAATACCATTGCCAATTTCCTTGGTTTGGCAAGTGTCGACGTAGACAGTATTAAGAATATGTTTTACAGAAGCACGGAATCAGACTATAAAGTTTTAGGTGTAGATAGTTCAGCGACGGATGAAGAAATAAAGAAAGCCTATAGAAAAATGGCCATTAAATTTCATCCTGACAAAGTTTCTCAGTTGGGTGAGGAGTATCAAAAAGGTGCACAGGAGAAATTTCAGGAGGTTCAGAATGCGTATGAGAATTTAAAAAAGCAAAGAGGTATTAAATAATTCATTTTTTTTGTATCTTTAACTCCCTTGAAATCAAACACGTTAGACAAGGCGTGCATTTTTTTTCAAAAAAAACTTCAAAACCCCTTGCTGTTGTA
>DGBF01000061.1:6982-8307 GCA_002384725.1 Flavobacteriales bacterium UBA4011 | reverse complement strand
GTGCTTTTCTGCAAAACGAAGAAGTACTTCGTTCGCTCGCTTTTCATCTTCTTGTCCGTGGCGCATGATTTCTAAGTAAAAATCATCTTGAAATTGCTCTTTCCACCACAAAAGTGATTCTTCGGCTTGATTTTCACCCAGATTCAGAATCATGTTTGGTATTTCCCCTGTTAAATTTCCTGATAAGCAAATTAAGTCGCCTTTATACTGTTCGATTAGTTTTTTATCGATACGAGGAACATAATAGAACCCTTTAGTAAAGGCAATAGACGAAAGCTTGATAAGGTTTTGATATCCTTTTTTATTTTTCGCCAAAAGCACGACTGTACTGCCATTGTCTTTTACAGATTTGTTTAAATGATCTTCACAAACATTGGCTTCGTATCCAATAATTGGCAATAATTCTTCATCATCAAAAGGTTCGTTATTCTCTTCGGCTTCTTTTCTTTTGGCGCTAATTCCTTTGTTATGGATAGAAATCGCTTTTTCGAAATGGAAAGCCGCCATCATGTTGCCCTTATCGGTAAGCGCAACAGCCTTCATTTTGTTGTCGATTGCTTTATTCACCAAACCCTTCACATCACTCGTAGATTGGAGAATGGAAAACTGAGAGTGGTTGTGCAAATGAACAAATGGAGCATCAGCTAGTGCGATTCGGGCTTCTTTCTTTTCGACAGAATCTAGACTACTTTCGGTAGACTCTTTTAGCTTATCACTCGCTTCTTTTAAATTGACATGATTTAAACCATACGGACCAATGATGTCGATGTGAGCCGTTCTAAAATCAGTAAAATATTCTTTTTCGACTTCTAACTCTTCAGGAGTGAAAACTTCGCGGCGAACCAGTTCAAAGAAACAACGCGTAGTTGCTTCCACATCGGCTGTTGCATTGTGCGCTTCGTTGAAAGGTATTTCAAATAAAAACTTATGAAGCTCCGTCAGTGTCGGTAATTTCCATTTACCACCACGTCCGCCAGGAATCTGACACATTTCGGCTGTAACTTCTGTACAGGTGTCCAAAACAGGCATTTTCAGCATGTTCGACTCAAAACCTGCCCGAATCATTTCTGACCCCATGATGTTGAGATCGAACTTGAGGTTTTGCCCTACCACGAATTTCGCTTTACCTAGTGCAATCTCAAATTCAGCGAGCATTTCTGCCATCGAAACGCCCTCTTGTTCGGCTAGGGCAGTTGAAATTCCGTGAATCCGTTCCGCATCGTAAGGAATATCGAAACCATCAGGACGAATAAGGAAATCCCTGTGTTCGACCAAATGTCCCAATTCATCATGCACCTGCCAAGCAATCTGTATGGCGCGTGGCC
>DGBF01000061.1:5733-6936 GCA_002384725.1 Flavobacteriales bacterium UBA4011 | reverse complement strand
ATCTGTATGGCGCGTGGCCAATTGTCCAAATCGCTGATTGGGGCATTCCAGTTTTTAGGTAAACCGGTCGTTTCTGTATCGAAAATGATGTACATCTTGCTGAAAAATTGAGAACTTTAAAGATAGCAGAAATGGTTTTGTAATCCTTCAAATATAGCCGTGACAATCGAATAGTTTTCAACAGAAAATTCACGATTTTAAGTGCAGAGTTTGTTGGTCACGACCTTTATAGATGCAGGGATAATCAATAAACTTTATAGTAAATTAATACGTAGGGTTGTCTGTTTTGACTTTTTCACCATCGACTGGTTCGCTAGCAACCGTTCCTTTAATTCGTAGTTCTTTTGTTGGCGCATTGATTGCATTGGAAATAATGATCACATTTTTGGCAATACCGCCAGTTCTTTTGGTGTTGTAACGTACTTCGATAACTCCTTTTCCACCTGGTAGAATCGGTTCTTTCAGCCATGACGGAACGGCACAACCACACGATTTTTTGGCATCTACAATAATCAAGTCTTCATTGCCTGTATTGCTGAATTGAAAAGTACACAAACCGTTTGCACCTTGCTTTATGTTTCCATAATCATGCGTCAATTTCACAAATTCAATTTTCGCCCCTTTCTCCACTTGCGCATTTAAGCTATTTGTCATCCCGATGGAGAATAAGAAAGACAAAATCATTAATACCTTTTTCGTACTGTACATTTTAAGTGAGTAAATAATTACTTGAATTTAAGTCAAAATAAAACTCCTTTTTATAGATTAACCTTGAATTAACATCTGTCTTAATTTATCGTTAATCAAATTCTTCTCTCGATATAACGGCAATGAATCCTCAAAAAGTTTAGACAAGAAAAAATCCCGCTTCGAATAAATCGAAAGCGGGATCAATACTATTTTATGATCGCGAAATATAGCCGATATTAATTAGCTGGACCCGTTTTGTTTACCGGAGTGCCATTTGCTGGAGCTGCAGATACGGTCCCTTTAATTCGTATAACTTTTGTTGGTTCATTGATTGCGTTAGAAGTGATTGTTACACTTTTAGCAATAGCACCTGGACGTTTTGTATCGTACTTTACAGTGATTTGAGCTGTTGCACCTGGAGCAAGAGGTTCTCTCGGCCAAGTAGGAACAGTGCAACCACAAGATCCTTTCGCATTCGAAATAATCAAAGGAGCATCACCTGTATTGGTAAAG
>DGBF01000061.1:0-5617 GCA_002384725.1 Flavobacteriales bacterium UBA4011 | reverse complement strand
CCACCACCATACTTTACAGTACCGTAATCGTGCGTTTCTTTTTTAAATTCAATTTTTGCCCCTGTTTCAACTTGTGCATAAATGTTTGTAGTGAAAATACCTGCTGCCACTACCACCAAAGAAAGAAAGAATTTTTTCATAATATTATTTTTTTGAAAGTTTTTTTGTTCCGAGCTAAGATAATAGCATTTGTAAAAGGTTTCTCAGGTTTAACAAAGTATTAACAAACTTGAAGTTTGATTAAGAATGATTAATTGTTTTTCATTATCCATTCATCAAACGACAAGTGGTTGTTTTTTAGCCTCTTGCGAATGCCTTCTCGTTTTTCTTTGTCCATACTTGGATTCTCATCGAGCAACATCGTATAATATTTACGAACCATAGCACTATCTCTAGGTTCCACAATTGCATCATACGTTGCTCCTTGCGATTCTAGTACCCCAGCTCTGTTTTTATATTTCGGGTACATTTCCAAAATAGTATCCGAGTAATCAATGGAATATTGAGGTGCTTGTAAGTTCAAAAACATCCATTGGACTTTATCTAAACAAACCGGAGAGGATTTATCTTCCGGATAGGCTCTGTAATAATCCAAATGGCGATTGATGTATTCAATTTGATGCAGACTTTCAATCTTAACGCCATTTTTCTGCATCATGCGAAGCGAATCCTCCATTTGAGTGAGAGATGCTTTCAATTCACTTTTAGAAAGTTTGGGAACTACTTTGTCTTTCTCGTTTGAATTCCCTCCACAAGACTGCAGACATAATCCAGCAGCCAAACATACCATTCCAAACCAATAACTTCTGCTCATGTTCTAACGTTTTTTAATAGGGAATTTCATTCTGTAATCGACTTCAACCTCCCCTTTTGATATATTTTGAAGTTTTTTTGTCAATAATTTACGTTTCAAAGTTGATAGATGATCTGTAAACAGAACTCCATCCACATGATCATATTCATGCTGAATAATACGAGCCGCATAGCCGTTGTACTCTTCAGCTTTCAACTCCCAATTCTCGTCATAATAGGTGATGTGAATCTTTTCTTTACGGAATATTTCTTCGCGGATTTTGGGGATTGATAAACAACCTTCGTTGAATCCCCAATCTTCACCACTCTCGTCTTCAATAATAGGATTGATGAATACTTTCTTGAAATTCTCTAATCCTTCCGCCATGGGATCCAACTCTTCCCCTTCTTCTACTTCGGCAAAAGGGGCTGCATCAACGATAAATAATCGGATAGATTTACCAATTTGTGGAGCTGCAAGACCAACACCTTGAGCATTATACATCGTCTCAAACATATTGGCAATCAACTCTTTTAGCTTCGGATAATCGTCTCCGATTTCCTCACCTTCTTTCTTTAAAATAGGGTCGCCATAGGCAACAATTGGTAAAATCATGGCGTAAATTTAAGTCAATTACGAAGTATTCAAAACAAAAAACTGTTAGAAATATTTAAAAATCGATAAGTCTAACGTTTGTATTCGTCCAAATACGATTGAAGAATGATCGTCGCGCTTACTTTATCGATTATACCTTTGTCTTTTTTCACTTTTTTTGAACCGCCCATCATAGCGATCGTTTCGCTCGCCATTTTTGATGTGTAACGTTCGTCCATCATAACCACCTCTTTCGACGGAAACTGTTTTACCAATGCAGCTTTTAGCATTCTGACATTTTCACTGATATGCGTGTCTTCATTGTTCAAACGCTTTGGTTCGCCGAGCACGAGGGTGTCGACATTCTCTTTTTCGAACCATTTTTCAAGATAAACCATGAGATTTCTAGACTCGACCGTTTCGTGACCAAAAGCAAAAATGCAATTCTCGTCCGTAATGGCAAGTCCTGTTCTTTTTAATCCGAAATCTATCGCTATTGTTTTTGGCATGGGTCAAATTTAGGATTTAAGTTGAATTTTCCCGATGGAATGAAATTCAATTGTTAATTTTGCAATCTAATATCAACAATATGCGCTCAAAAATCGAAGAAGCCTGGGAAAATCGCTCCCTTTTGGAAAACCCAACCTACAGAACTGCAATAGAAACAGTAATTGAAGACCTAGACAAAGGAATTCTTCGTGTGGCTGAGCCGAATGAATTTGGTCATTGGACGGTGAATGAATGGGTCAAAAAGGCCGTAGTTATGTATTTCCCCATTCGTAAAATGGAAACTATTGAAGTCGGTCCTTTCGAATTTCACGACAAAATGGCTTTGAAAACGAACTACAAAGAATTAGGAGTTCGTGTTGTTCCTCACGCTGTAGCTCGATATGGTGCATTTATAGCACCTGGAGTAATCATGATGCCATCCTATATAAACATCGGTGCTTATGTTGATTCAGGAACCATGGTCGACACTTGGGCGACAGTTGGATCTTGCGCGCAGATTGGAAAAAACGTTCATTTGAGCGGTGGAGTTGGCATCGGTGGTGTGCTCGAACCCTTGCAAGCATCACCCGTAATTATTGAGGACGGAGCATTTATTGGATCGCGATGCATAGTTGTGGAAGGTGTTCACGTTGGAAAAGAAGCAGTTCTAGGAGCAAATGTCGTATTGACTATGTCGACGAAAATAATTGACATTACGGGCAGCGAACCGATTGAAATGAAAGGCAAAGTTCCAGAAAGAAGCGTTGTGATACCAGGTTCTTACACGAAAAATTTTCCAGCAGGCGAATTTCAAGTTCCTTGTGCTCTGATTATCGGAAAAAGAAAAGCGTCGACTGATTTGAAGACAAGTTTGAACGATGCTTTGCGAGAAAATGACGTAGCGGTTTAATTTCTCGCAGTCATCAATTTCGTGTCCCAGCTTTCGGTGGAAAGAATTTCGTAGTGTTCGGTTCCAATATCGAGCATGTCCATTATTCTTAACTTCTCTGGATATTGTTCTGCTGTGAACTTAAAGTGATATACTTTGTTTCCTACAGTCTGTAGCTCTTCAAAGTCGATTGCAGAGTTGATTTTATAAAAACGTAAACCATTGGCCAGTTTTCTATATTGCGGAAAGTCGGTATTTTTGTCATCCATCGTTCAAATATATTATGTTTATCAATAAAGAACACGAATCAGCCTATAAATTAATGCAGGAATTGCACTATGAAAAGGCCGTTAAACTCTATTCGAAAGTTATAACTCAACATCCGAATGCTCCTGAATTGTATTCGGAACGTGGTGTTGCGTATATTCATCTGCAGCAACAAGAGAAGAGCATGGCGGATTTGAATAAAAGTGTAGAATTGCAACCTGATTACGCATATCGTTATGCTTCTCGTGGACATGCCAAGGACTTTTTCGGGGATATTGATGGAGCGATTGAAGATTACGAAATAGCTGCAGAAATGGACCCGAACGATCCTATTGTGTACAATAATTTGGGTTTATTGCTGGAAAAGAAAGGCAACATGATTTCGGCCAAAGAAAAATTCAGACGTTCTGATGCGCTTCGTGAACAAGAAAAAAATCTTCAAAATGTCGTTTCGGAAATAGAAGGCAAAACTATTGAAATACCTGAAATTCAAGCAAATTCTAACGAAAGGAAAATTGTAGGACAAGAAAAGGAAAGCACGGCGGAAGAAATGAAAAAAATCTTCACGAAGAAAAGTCAATGGAAAGAGTTCTTGAAATTTGTAACCAACGGATTCAAAATTAAATGACAAAGAAAGAAAAGGCCCAATATATAATTGACGAATTGGAGAAATTGTATCCGGAGGTTCCAGTTCCCTTGGACCACATAGACCCATACACTTTATTGATTGCCGTTTTACTTTCAGCGCAATGCACAGATGTGCGCGTCAACAAAATCACTCCTTCCCTTTTTTCTAGAGCGAATAATCCACACGACATGATTAAAATGACGGTGGAAGAAATCAAAGAAATTATTCGTCCATGCGGTTTATCTCCCATGAAATCCAAAGGAATACACGGTTTGAGCGAAATATTGTTGGCCAAACACAACGGAGAAGTACCTCAGAGCTTTGAAGCTTTGGAAGAACTTCCAGCGGTCGGACATAAAACAGCTAGCGTTGTCATGAGTCAGGCATTTGGTGTTCCTGCATTTCCTGTAGATACACATATTCATCGGCTTTTGATTCGTTGGGGAATTACCAAAGGGAAAAATGTAGTTGAAACAGAAAAGGATGCTAAAAAGGTTTTTCCAAGAGAATTATGGAATAAACTACACCTTCAAATCATTTTTTACGGAAGAGAATATTCGCCATCGAGAAGTCCGAAATGGGAGAAAGATTTTATCACACGTAAAATTGGAACGACGGCTGCCAAAAAAGAATTTGTGCAATGAGCGATTGGTTGACTTTCTTGAAAAACCAAATACCAAATGAATTGCCTGGCGAACGCGCACATTTGGAAATGATGCCCATGCGTGGCTTGTCGAGTGATGCGTTGAAGAAGGTAAACAATGCCAAAGAAAGTGCTGTTGCGATCCATTTGTTGCAGAAGGATCGAGGAATTGATATACTCCTAACACAGCGAAATACATATAATGGCGCACACAGTGGACAGATTAGTTTCCCTGGTGGCAAACGCGATGCATCCGACGAAGATTCCATACACACCGCCCGACGAGAAAGTTTTGAAGAAATTGCCATGCCTTTTGAAAAGGGTGAATTGATAGGCCCAATGACTGAAATCTATATTCCTGTCAGCAATTTCCATATCAAGCCTTATGTTTTCTTCCATTCCGAATTGAACATAGAATTGATACCAGACCCGCGTGAAGTGGCATCTATATTCCTTTTACCAGGAAATGACTTAATTAATCAGAAACTGCGAACAGAAGTTGACATTCCCATCGGAAATGGACGGGTTTTAAAAGATGTACCTTGTTTTCTATACGAAAATCGCATAATATGGGGAGCAACTGCTATTCTTTTGAACGAACTGAAGGAAATCCTTTGTAGACGCGATTAAAATCTAAAGCGGACAAAACCAAATGCCATGGAAACACTATTTCCATTCTTTGTAATAAGGTGCACCAAATCTTACGAAGAAACCCCAAATTTGTATCGTCCTTCGCTCAAAATAAAGTTGACTCCAGCTGGAACGTATCCTTCATAAGAACCACCATTTATAAATCCGACATTGAAAGAAACGTATTTAATTGTTCTAAAATCCAGTCTAAAGGCCAACCCAAGGTGGAACTATTTATACCCAGCGAGTGGTAGTCTGAAAAAAAGGTGGCGACCACTCCTCTACCCACACCTGTATATGGCATTGTTTGTTAAAACGAATAGGTCGTTAGGCTGATTGAAAAAATTAGAATTAGATTTTTTTATATAAAAGATTTGAACGTATTTAAGAAAAGAATTGAGTGGAAAAATCTGTGAAACAAAAAGAGGAACCACTGGCGCGATTCCTCTTGAGCTAAAACTAAAAAACCTAACTACAACTATGAAATTGTGATACAAATGTAATATGTCCGCATAGATATAAAGGTTAAGGAAGTGTTAAATTTTTGAGAATAAATGTTAATGCAATTAATTATCTGAATTACTGAGACTTACGCGACAATTTTGAATCTTGATTTTATGCTCTGAACTACAATTGTTAAGAATATAACAACGCCAGAAACGGTTATTATCGTCGGACTGATGG
>DGBF01000077.1 GCA_002384725.1 Flavobacteriales bacterium UBA4011 | reverse complement strand
CAATTAGAAATTTTATCAAACGGTATTTTCAAAACTGGTGAGTTACCAACATTCAAAGATAAAATTGCCGAAATAGGCCAATTCCCATTACGACCAAAAAAACTTGAAATATTGCAGATTAACCTTGGTTATATGTGCAATCAAGTTTGTGAGCATTGTCACGTTGATGCTGGCCCAGACCGAAAAGAAATCATGACCCGTGAAACCATGCAAATTTGCATGGATGCGATTGACAAAACGAATTGTCATACAGTCGATCTGACCGGTGGTGCACCAGAAATGAATCCCGATTTTCGATGGTTCGTGGAACAATTGAGTGCCAAAGGAAAAAAGATTATCGTTCGATGTAATTTGACAATTATCGTAGCCAATAAAAAACACCACGATTTACCAGATTTTTTCAAGAAACACAAGATAGAAATTGCCTCTTCTTTGCCGTATTTTAATTCTGCGAAAACGGATGCACAGCGTGGAGAAGGCGTTTTCGAAAAAAGCATTCGCGCTTTGAAAATGTTGAATGCTGTAGGTTATGGAATGGAAGGAACTGGATTAATATTGAACTTGGTGTACAATCCATCTGGAGCATTTTTGCCACCCGATCAAGACTCATTGCAAAATCAATTCAAACGCAAGCTGCGTGAAGGATTTGAGATAGAATTCAATGATTTGTTTGCGATAACTAACCTTCCGATTAGTCGTTATTTGAGTTATTTAGTAGCTTCAAAAAACTACGAAAAATACATGGAGAAATTGGTGAATGCCTTTAATCCAATGGCAGCAGCTGGCGTGATGTGTAGAAATACAATTTCCGTAGGTTGGGATGGCTTCTTATACGATTGCGACTTCAATCAAATGTTGGAGTTGAAAGTGGCAGTGAAAGGTCAACATCTGAGTGATTTTGATTTAGAAGCATTAGAAAGTCGACATATCATTTTAAATGAGCATTGTTATGGCTGCACAGCTGGCGCGGGTTCAAGTTGTGGTGGTACAGTTGCCTAAATATCAATATCTTCTTAACAAGTAAAAATTGCGTTTCTATAAAGGCACAATGAAAAAAGCAATCATCATTTTCCAGAAAAATCTAGAATTGGGTAAAGTAAAAACGCGCTTAGCCGCGACTGTTGGTGATGAAAACGCCTTAAAAATTTACACTATTTTGGTAAATCATACCCACGCCGAAATTCAAAAAACCGAAGCCGATAAATTTCTTTTCTTTTCCAATTATTTGGATGAAGATGTGAAGTGGAGCCATTGTAATTTACATGAACAAGAAGGTAATGATTTGGGATTGAGAATGTTCAACGCGATCAACAAAGTGAAAGCGATGGGCGTTGAATCGATAGTCGTGATCGGTACAGATTGCTATGAATTTACCTCTAAGCATCTTAATGATGCTTTCTTAGCTCTTGAATCCAATGATTACTGTATAGGTCCGGCCATTGATGGTGGATACTATCTTATCGGCACCAATCGTGCCGACGAAGAGGTGTTTTTGAACAAAGAATGGAGCACAGCAACTGTTTTTGAAGAAGCTAAAGCAAATATAAAAGCGATTGGTAAAAGTGTAGGTATTCTCGAAATACTGCCAGACGTGGATTACGAAGAAGATTTAAAAACCTTACGTCAATATTTAGATTAACATGTCGGAAATGAGTGTCATCATTCCTGTTGTTAATGAAGCGAAACTTTTGCCTGACTTCATTGCGTTTTTATGTGCTCAGGATGTTGGGAAGAAACTAGAAATTATTGTAGTTGACGGAAAAAGTGCCGATGACTCTGTTGAAATTGCCTTGTCTTGTGGTGTAGAGGAGGGGACCAAACCATGTTTGTCAAAAAGGACCTATTCAAAAAGTTGAATGGCTTCGATGAAAAATTCGTGATTATGGAAGAATATGATTTCATGACCCGAGCTTTAAAGTTGTCGGATTACGAAATCATGGATGGCGCAACAATTGTTTCTACGTGCAAATATTCCACCAATTCCTACTTCAAAGTAATGCTTGCGAACTTAAAAGCGATTCGCTCTTTTTTAAAAAGGAGTTTCGCCTGAGGTAATAAAAGCTGAATACTCAAGTGCGTTAAGTCCATATTAGCATCAATAAAAGGAAAGAAAAAATCAACAGGCCTTGTTTCTTTTTCGTCCAATGTTATCTTTGATTAACAAAACGATTCCTTTTCATGCTCGAAATCACAAATCTCACAAAATCCTACGGTCAAGCTCTGGCCTTGAATCAAGTTTCCATGAAACTGGTTGAAGGAGAGATTTTTGGACTATTAGGACCTAATGGCGCAGGAAAATCTACTTTGATTCGCATTGTCAATCAGATTATTGAGCCCAATAGCGGACACATAAAATTCAACAACGACCTGTTTAGACGAGAACATCTTAAATCTATCGGTTATTTGCCTGAAGAGCGTGGTTTGTATCGCGGTATGACGGTTCAAGAACACGGTATATTTCTCGGGAAATTGCGTGGAATGAATACCAAAGAAGCGAAGAACGCCCTTGAATATTGGTTGGATCGTTTTGAAATTTCCGATTGGCGTAAAAAACGAATTGAAGAATTGTCGAAAGGAATGGCGCAAAAGATTCAGTTTATTTTCACAGTTCTGCATGAACCTAAATTGATCATTCTAGACGAGCCATTCAGCGGTTTTGACCCAATCAATGTCGAATTAATAAAAAAAGAAATTCAAAGTCTCAAGGCACAGAATAGAACCATATTGCTCTCAACACACAGCATGAACAGTGTAGAGGAGATTTGCGATAGAGCGATGTTGCTACATCAAGGAAAATCTATTTTAGAAGGTCAAGTCAAAGAACTTCGTAAAAAAAACAAAGATGGAATGTTTACAGTTCGTTTTGAAGGAATCATGCTTGGGTTTGTAAATGCACTTTGGACAGGATTTGAAATTGTCGATACGAGAGAATTTGGAAACAATCGCTACGAAGTAGATTTAAAAATGATGGGCGATAACACCATAGACGAATTGATGGGTGTAATGATAGGTCAAGTGAAAATCGAAGCGATATTCGAGAAACTCCCAGGCATGCAAGAAGTATTCATTAGTAGCATAGCAGCCGCGCAAAATCCCATGATTCAATGAGAAATACGTGGATAATAGCGATGCGCGAATGGCGCGAAAGAGTTGGCTCAAGAGTATTTATATTGTTCTCGATTTTAGGGCCTTTGGTTGTCCTTACCATAATGTATATTCTTTTTGCGTATGGCGGAAAAATAGCCAAAAAATGGAACGTTTTGATTGCGGATCCGGTTGGAATAATGGAGAATAAAATTGCCGCCCGCGTAGACCCAAATGTTACCTATTCGTTTGCCGATAATTACATTGAAACAGAAGAATTCGCCAATGCAAAGGCGTACCAAGAGTTTGATGCAATGGTAGAAATCAACGAAAAAGTCTTGGGAAATAAAGTAGGTTTTGTTTTCTATCGACAAATTCCTTCGAAAGCCTTAGAGAAAACAGTACAGTATCAGATTGAAAGACGTTTGGAAGAAGTCTTGGTCAAGCGTTTCACCAAATTATCCTTACTTGATTTTAGGAAAATAAAACAACCGATTCTACTGAGTTTCAGAAGTGTTTATGATCCAGAAGACAAATCAGCGGACAAACGAGCGTGGGTTGGAATGTTTTTCGGAGCATTGATTTTCATCTTCATTGCACTTTTTGCCATGACTCTTATGCGTTCAATTTCAAGAGAAAAGAGCAATCGTATTGTGGAAGTTATTTTAGCGTCCGTCAAACCTACACAACTGATGTTGGGGAAAATAATCGGTGTCGGACTTTCGGCTATCGTGCAATGTTCCATCTGGATTGTGGTAATTGCCATAGGTTTGAGTTTAATGAAATCTACCTTGTTTCCCGATTATATGGCACAAAATATTGATAGTGCAGGAAATGTAATTAGTCAAACAGCAAACGATACGGATTTGATGGGCAATACTGGAGCATATGAATACAACGAATTCGTTGATCTCGTTTTTGAACGGGTTCAGTTCGGACCTATGCTTTTTGTTTTTGCGCTTTGTTTACTCGGAGGATACTTATTCTACTCCGCGATATTCTCGGCAGTTGGCGCTTCCGTCGGCTCCGAAAGCGATGGGCAACAATTTGTCATTCCACTGGTTTTATTGCTTTGTTTTGGCGTTTACGCAGGTTATTACGCCATGGTCAACCCAGATGCACCTTTGACAACCTGGCTATATTATCTACCCTTTACGGCACCATCCGTGGTACTCGTGAAATTTGCCCAAGGATTTGCACCGGGCGAAGCGTATACTTTATGGTTGGTTGGATTAATTCTAATTCTTTCTTGTGTTTTGTTTTTCTATTTGGCAGGTAGAATTTATAAAAATGGAATTTTACAATTCGGACATCGATTAAAGTTGCGTCATTTTTTTAAGTGGACAAAAAATAATTAGATGAGAAAGGCCATCATCGATCTTGGGACAAATACCTTTAATTTGCTCGTAGCAGATGTGAATGGAAACCAAATTGATGTTGTTTTCACTGATAAAATTGGCGTTGCTATCGGTATGGGCGGGATAAACAATAAGTGTCTAACAGAAGAATCTATCTTGCGTGGCATGGAAGCAATTGGTCACTTTTTAGAAAAAACGAAAGAATTAGCCGTACAAACTATTCATACTTTTGGCACGTCCGCAATGCGAGATGCGGAAAACACGGATGAATTCGTAAGTAGAATTAAAAGCAAGTTCAAATTAGAGGTTCAAATAATATCAGGTTTCAAAGAGGCAGAATTGATTTATCACGGTGTTCATCAATTGTATGATTTCAAGGAAAAAGGAGTTATTATCGACATAGGTGGTGGAAGCACTGAAATCATTTTTGCGGATAATGCAGTGGTGCATGACGTTGCTAGCCTAAATATTGGGGTTTCTCGAATTTATCAGAAGTTTGAACTAAGTGACCCTTTGACATTAGAGGATATTCAGAGTATTAGAAATTATCTCCAAACGCACAGTGAAGGTTTTTTGAATCATCGTGTTGAGCCGCTCATGATTGGTTCATCTGGCAGTTTCGAGACCTTTTGGGAGTTGATATATCTGAAAAAATTTCCGAAAGAAGCAAAAATCTATCCCTTGGAAATACAAATTTTCAAAGAAGTATTGGAGCAAACTGTTCGAAGTACACTGGAACAAAGAGAAAGAAATCAATTTATTCTTCCCATTCATAAGCTTATGGCACCTATAACAGCAGTGAAGACGCTTTGGTTAATGGAAAAATTAAAAACGACGAAGATTGTAATCTCGCCATATTCATTGAAAGAGGGAGCTGTACATAGCGATCAGATATAAGCATCCTACCACATTGGTCCATTATCCAATATTAATTGAATTTGTCCCTTGTCGATTAAAAATTATCTTTGGTATTCAAATAAAAACACATGAGTAAAATTCTTATCATCGACGACGAAAAAAGTATTCGCAGAGCATTAAAAGAGATTCTTGAATTCGAAGAGTTTGAAGTAGATGAAGCTGAAAACGGAAAGGAAGGTCTAGAAAAAGCGAGAGCTGAACTATACGACATTATTTTCTGTGATATCAAAATGCCTTTGATGGACGGAATGGAAGTTCTCGAAGCATTTCAAAAAGAAAAAATTGATTCGCCGGTTATTATGATTAGTGGACATGGAAATATCGACACTGCTGTTCAAGCTATTAAGAAAGGCGCTTTTGATTTCATTGAGAAACCCTTGGACTTGAATAGAATCTTGGTTACCGTCAGAAATGCAGGCGACCGCACAAAGATTGTTGAAGAAAAAGAAGTCCTAAAGAAAACGATAAAACGTTTCAAAGGAAGTAGCATTATCGGTGAAACAAACGAAATCAATCAGATCAAAGAAATGATTGAAAAAGTCGCGCCATCTGATGCTCGGGTGCTTGTTACAGGCGCAAACGGCACGGGGAAAGAACTGGTGGCTCGCTCTTTGCATGACAATAGTGGTAGAAAATCGAATCCATTTATTGAGGTGAATTGTGCAGCTATTCCATCAGAATTGATTGAAAGTGAGTTGTTTGGTCACGAAAAAGGAGCCTTTACATCAGCGATCAAACAGAAGAAAGGAAAGTTTGAATTGGCGAGTGGAGGTACGATTTTCTTAGATGAAATTGGTGATATGTCGGCTAGTGCTCAGGCAAAAGTACTTCGTGCCTTGCAAGAAAATGTCATCCAACGAGTAGGTGGAGAAAAAGATATCAAAGTCGATGCACGTGTAATCGCGGCAACCAACAAGGACTTGCGTAAAGAAATTGCCGAAGGAAACTTTCGAGAAGATTTATTCCACCGTTTAGCTGTAATCTTGATTCATGTTCCATCTTTAAACGATAGAAGAGACGATATTCCTTTGTTGGCCGACCATTTCTTAAAGATAATCTGTGCTGAACACGGTATTCCTAGAAAATCGTTTTCTGAAGGGGCAGTTGATGCTTTGAAGGCAGTCGATTGGTCAGGAAACATCAGAGAATTACGCAACATAATCGAAAGATTAATTATACTTTGTGATAAAGTAATATCAGCGGATGATGTGAATTCATACGCCAACCCAAAACATAAATCCGCTTAAAATAGAAGTATGAATACAAAAACATTGAAAATATCAATCAAAAATCTAAAGATTCACTATGTCGCATGGCAGATAAAAACGAAAAACACAAAATATTTTTGATCGCCCCCCCCGAAAAGTGAATTGGCTCCGTTTATTAAGTCACACTAAAAAATACAACTATGAATTTTAAAATTAAACTAGGTTTAATTGCGCTCATAGGAGCGATGGCCTTTACAGCATGTAAGAAAAAAGAAACTCCTGAGGAAACGTTTACTTTAGCAAATCCAATTACGGCTCAAGCGAGTTTGCAGGATTTGAAGAATTTCCTTTCAGATAATTTGGAAAATGCAAAGCAATCCTTCACGATAAATGAAGATGCAGGTGCAACTATAACTGGTGCTCAAGGAACAACAATTACCTTTAATGCGAACTCATTCGTTACCCAATCAGGTGTGGCAGTAACTGGAAATGTAACGATAGAATTAATCGAAATCTTCAGTAAGAAAGATATGATTTTAATGAATGCAGCAACTATGGGACGTCAATGGGATAACACATTGAAACCGTTAACGTCTGGCGGAGAAATGCGCGTAACCGCTAAACAAGGCGGTCAATATTTGAAATTGGCCCCGGGAATGAATTATCAATCGACTATGCCAGCAACGACAATTGATCCTAATATGGGCTTGTTTTATGGTGAAGGTGGAGTAACACCTGATACTTTAGTTTGGAATGCGGCTGACTCAAATCAGTTTTTTGGACAAACAGGAGGATACACCTTCTGGTCGGATTCAATGAATTGGGTGAATTGCGATTTTTTTAATAGTTATCCAGGTCCTCAAACAATTGTTCAAGCGACACCGACTTCAGGTTTTACCAATAACAATATGCTTTTGTTCTTATCTGTAGATGGAATAAACACTATTTGTAATCTATATGGATTCTCAGGTGGAAATTTCACTACAGCTCCTAATTATACACTTCCTGTTGGGATGTCAGTTCATTTTATAGCAATTGCGATGATAGCTGGAAATCCACATGTGTCAATCGTTCCAGCGACAATTGTGAACAATCACATTGAAGTTTTACCATCTTTAACGCAAATGACGCCAGCACAATTGGCAACTGCATTGAGTAATTTACCTTAAGAGGCACTAATCATCTCTTACTAAACAAAAGCGAAGCTCGAAAGGGTTTCGCTTTTGTTATTTCAATATATTTTTAAGCAATTGAATAGAAGATCCAGAAATTTTACCTGAACTTTTGTGGCTTGGGGATAAATTGGAGAGAACAACTGCACCTTTCTGATTTTCAGTCTCAAAACTAAGGGAAGAGATAAATCCATTCGTTCCGCCAAGAATTGAAATCGCTAATTCCACACTATCGGGCAAGTCTTCCATCAACTCGATAATGTACTCTTTATTCTCCGCAGAAAAGGGTTTTTGAGCGTATAAAAAAGTAAAAAAAATTGGATACCGAATAATAAGAGGAATTGCTTCATGTCTTAAATTTAACAAAGAAAAAGAGATTTATGATCAATAACATTACTAAGAATCCCTATACAGCTCTTTAATGCAAAGGTTTGTGTTTTGGTAATATTTTGAGCACAGATTTAACGGGTTATGCAGATTAACGAAGAAAAAAGTGAAATAACTTAAAAAAATCTGTAAAAATCGTCGGTATCAGTGTCATCAGCGTTCCAATTAACACCCAGTCTAACTAATTTATTTGCAACCAGTACGACCCACCGTGTGTTTCAACCTCTTTCAAATTGGTGTGGTCCCACATTGGAGCTATGCTTTCGCTTAACTCTTTATCCTCGCTGATGAAGAAGTTCGGAAGGATAGTTTTGTATTTCTCTGGATTCGCCAACACAAAAGCGGCTAACATATACTGCTCGTTGTAAAAACGATCGCACATAAACTGCGGATAATCGTAGGGCAAATAGATGTCGTGAATGTGAACGATAACGCCTTTTTTCAATTGAGGAAGAAGTTCCAAGAAACAAATCATCGCATCCGAATTTGGAAAAATCCGATGTGAATTATCGATGAACAGAATATCGTTTTCATTCAATTCGTCAATGATGAATTGTATATCTTTTAAATTTTCAAATGGTTCACGAATAACCTTGTCCGATAAATGGTCAATATTCGCTCTAGGATAAGGATCAATAGAAATAATCTGAGTTTCCAAATGGTTGTCCGTTATTGCTTTTCTCGCTACTTTCGTCGAATTCCCAGAACCAATTTCGATATACTTTTTCGGTTTTTTTGTGGCAATCATTCCGTAAATCCCAACTATATCTAGTCCTGGCAGAAATTCGTTGTTCCAAGTTGGAAGATTTTCATCTTTTTCATCAGATCCTTTTTTAATGGATTGAATTTGGTCTTTAAAACCTAGGAAAGCCTTCAATGTTGCCGAATATTCCGCTCTATTCGCATCAATAACCGTTTTCAGCTGTGGATGTCCTGATATTGGAAATCGCGGTTTAGCATCGACTTTATAGTCCAAATGAACGGTTTGATGCTTACCAGAAATGAAACGATATAGAGATTTTAGTTTATCCATTGGGTTTTATCGCGGAGATCGCGGAGTGTTTTTAGATGATTGCTTTTATTTCGGTAATGATTCTTTCTGCTAGAGAGTTAGCTGTATCGGCAGTTTTACTTTCGGCGTAGATGCGAATGATGGGTTCGGTATTGCTTTTTCGCAAGTGTACCCATTCTTTGGCTATGTAAATTTTTACACCATCCGTTGTATCAACCTCTTCGTTTGCGTATTTCGCTGCCATATCGACTAGTACTTTGTCCACGTCGATTTCAGGTGTCAATTGTATCTTGTTCTTGGATATTGTGTATTTCGGATAACTATCTCTCAATTGAGAAACAGTCATTTTTTTGTGGGCCAATAAAGAAAGGAACAATGCAATTCCAACCAAAGAATCACGACCATAATGCGATTCTGGATAGATGATTCCACCATTTCCTTCTCCACCAATCACCGCGTTTGTAGCTTTCATAGCGGTTACTACATTCACTTCACCAACGGCAGAAGCAGTGTACAGCAAACCTCGACTTTCTGTTACATCGCGTAACGCTCGAGTGGAAGATAAATTAGATACTGTTGCTCCAGGAGTATGGGTCAAAACGTAATCCGCACAAGCAACGAGTGTATATTCTTCGCCAAACATGCTGCCATCTTCACAAACTAGCGCCAAACGGTCAACATCTGGATCCACTGTGATTCCAACATCTGCTTTACTTTCAACGATTTTTGATGAAAGATCGGTTAAATGTTCCGGTAAAGGTTCTGGATTATGTGGAAACTCACCCGTAGGATCGCAATACATTTCTGTTATTTGAGTAACACCAAGTGCTCTCAATAATGCAGGGACGAATATTCCACCTGTTGAATTTACTGCGTCAACCACAACGTGAAAATTAGCTTCTGTAATAGCTTTTTTATCTACCAAAGGCAAAGCCAAAACAGCTTCTATGTGTTTTTGAAGATACGTATCGTTTTCGGTAATGGTTCCTAAATCATCCACTTCTGCAAAATCAAATGCTTCACGTTCAGCGATATCCAATACCATTTCGCCATCGGCACCTGAAATAAATTCGCCTTTTTCGTTCAACAATTTAAGGGCATTCCATTGTTTCGGGTTGTGACTTGCCGTTAGGATAATTCCGCCTTGGGCATTTTCCATTGGCACTGCAATTTCGACAGTTGGAGTAGTGGAGAGACCTAAGTCAACCACATCGATACCCAAACCAGATAAGGTGGACACGACAAGATTCGAAATCATTTGTCCCGAAATACGGGCGTCACGTCCAATAACAACTTTCATTTTCTTCTCTGGGTGAGCAGATTGCAACCATGTTCCATATGCGGCTGCAAATTTGACTGCATCAACAGGAGTAAGGCTATTGTTGACCGTGCCGCCTATCGTTCCACGGATGCCAGATATTGATTTAATTAATGTCATTCGAAATAAGTTTTAAAAGAGGGAGCGCTTTAGGTCAATCATTTTCAGACACGCAATTGCACATTCAGTGCCTTTGTTACCGTGTTTTCCTCCTGATCTATCCAAAGATTGCTGCAAGGTATTATCCGTCAATAAGCAGAATGAAACTGGTCTTTCGAATTTCAAGTTCA
>DGBF01000140.1:1078-10394 GCA_002384725.1 Flavobacteriales bacterium UBA4011 | reverse complement strand
TAAACATTAGGCTGACGTTTTACAAAGGACTGAAAAGTTGATCTAATTTATGGTATTGAAATAAGTTTAAAATGTATATCACCTAACTCACCCCCCCAATAGCTTATTTACGTACGTTCTTATTAATGATTCACGATGAAACTAAGAGAGGAAAGCTTTCGTCATTGAATTAGATTAAACAGATTTACAACGTAAGGGCGCACTTTGGATATTAATGAACCTCTCATAGAACAGATTAGGAAGAGTGATCGGAAGACCATCCTTGCGCTTTATAATGAAACTTTTTCTGTTCTCATGAGTGTTGCGGTGCGTTACAATAATAATGAAGAGGACCAAATGACGATAGTCAACAATTCTTTCATGAAGATTATTACGAAAATAGACCAATACAAAGTGGGTAGTTCATTTTTTTCTTGGGCGAAAAGAATTGGACAAAACGAGGTTATTGATCAATTTAGAAAAGAGAAAAATTACAAAGAACTGTTTCAATTTGACGCTGAAAATGAACTGAAACAAGAATCCACTGTTGAGAATTCCATTGACGAAAAGATTGAAGCCGAAGAACTCGAGCGAATATTACATCAGCTTCCACATGCAACGAAGGTGGTTTTTAATATGCACGCAATTGATGGATATTCAACCAAAGAAATTCAGAAAGAACTAAATATAAAATACGAAACAGTGAAATGGCACATTAAAGAAGCAAGAAAAAAATTGCGGGTATTGATGGCGCCGGAAATGGAAACGAAATAATGAGCGATAATAAAAACCATATCGACAAACTTTTTAAAGAAAAATTAGGCGAACGATCTTTCGAGGTCCCTGTTGCTTTCTTGGCTGATTTGGAAAACAAATTAGATACTCCTATTCTTGCGAGCAAACGCATTCCAGGGTTTTGGTTTTGGTTATCTTCTATCCTTGTGGTAGGTATGGCAACCACTGGATATTTCATGTTGGAAGAAACGGAAACAACACCTAAGTTACATTCGGCTATTAAAACGGAAAACAAAATCACCACACGTAAATTCGCTAATTCTGAAGCCTTGTTCGTCAAAGTAAAGAATGCCGATGACAAAGAAACGTTCGTTGCGGCTTCTACCTTTAAAAAAGCGGCTAAGGCCTTTCAGCCTGAAAATCAAAAAAAGCTTTCCGCTATGAAAAAAGAGGTGGAAACGAATTTCAAACGAGTTGAAGATTCCATCAAACTAGCGAATCAAAGTAATTTAATGGCATCTTCTGGTCCTCGAAATTCGAGTCCAGATCCAACTAATTCTGGCGATCGGACCTTGGACAACAGGGAAGAACAACTTTTAGTCTATTTGGGCGCCAACAACATTGTTCGCAAGTTTTTGACGCAAGATCCACAATTTGGTGCATTCAACGGACAGAGAAGACAATTCTTGACCGATGCGACCAACCTTTCTTTCGTTGATGATACTTTGAGAAGAATCCGATATGTGATAATCGATTCGGTGGTTATTCGTGATTCTTTGGTTATTAGAGATTCTATCATTTACATAGACTCGTCACTTCAAAATCCAACTAAAACAACAAAATTAAAAGACGAAGGAAAGAAAAGTCGATTCGAAATACAAGCTTTTGGAGGTTTCATGATGGTTCGACCGAAAATCGAAAGTCCATTTGACACGTATCCGGAATTATTAAAATCGAAAGAAACTGCGTTGACAACGCCTAATTTTGGTTTTGCCTTGAATGTATATTTGAGAGATTTGTGCATTGGATCGGGCGCAGAATATTACCATTGGGGAGACAAAAGTGCATTTACCGAAACACAGACGTCGAACGAAATGACTTTTGATATTAATACCTTTTATCAGTACATTTTAGATTCGAACGGACAAGTCATTGATTCCATCCCTTTCACCCAAATTGATACGAATATCATAACCGTTGCCTCCACGAAGAATTACAACGTTACCAATACCTACAGTCAATTCTCTATTCCATTGAAGTTTGGATATGTCTTTGGTAAGAATAAATGGAAATTCATACCACGAGTTGGCCTTAATTTCGAATTTGCAATGGCGCGAAGAACCGGTATTTATGTAGATCAAAATGGAAATAATCCGTTTGAAGTCACCGAACGAAACTTCGGAATGTCCTATGTGATTTCGACGGAATTGCGCCGTGACTTTGGAAACTGGCATGTTTTTGTCTGCCCATATTTCAGAAACAATATCAATTTCCTAATCGAAAGTCCAGAGATGAATCGTAAATATGGCGGTTTTGGTACGACTTTTGGAATTGGGGTGAGGTTATAAAGAAATTCCTTTCTACTACTTGATTACGAATAAAAGGTTGTGCTTAGAAAACAGGCACAACCTTTTTAATGCACTTTAATTATTTCAATAGTATTACCATTGAACTGAAATACATCACCAGCTTTTTTACCTTTCATTTGAAGACCAACAGGACTAGCAATTGACAGAACGAAGATGCTCTTACCTCCTATTTCAATTTGCCCCAAACCAATGGAAATGAAATAGTTTCCGTTAGAAGTTTCAACTAAACTTCCTAGTTGTGCTGAATCCTGTTTTTCTGTAGGATCAATCATAGAAAGAGTTTTCTGAAGTTCTTTCGCCTTTGCGAGTTGAACATTTGCTTTTTGTTCCTCCATCTGAAGCATGGCCATTCCCGTCTCGTACTTGTCGCCAGCACTACTTTTGGTTTCATTCGCCTTTGAGTCGTTGATAGAATTTATCTCCGTCACAGACTCATTTATTCTTTCCAAAACGATCTCATTCAGCCGATCAATGATACTTTTCTTGTCCATACTTCTCAAAAGTAACTAAACCATTTTATCAAATCTCTTATCTTTACATTTCAAATTATTTAAACATTCATAGCATGCAACTGTGTAATACTTTAGATAAAAATGAATTGGAAGCAAAATTAAGAGCCGATGGAGCTCAATTTGTTACGGTGTCATTTTATCAATATGCCAAAATAGAAAATCCTTCACTTTTCCGTGATCATTTGTACACGGAAATGGACAAGCTCAAAATTATCGGTCGAATTTATGTCGCACATGAAGGAATCAATGCTCAAATTTCAGTTCCAATAGACAGCATTCATTTACTTCGCGAATTGGTCGACGAAATCGACTTTACAAAAGGAGTTCGTCTTAACATGGCGGTGGAAGAATCTGGGGCCGAATTTCCGTTCTTGAAGCTGAAAATAAAGGTTCGACACAAAATCGTTGCCGATGGTTTGAACGATGAAACGTTTGATGTGACCAACAAGGGAAAACACTTAACGGCTGAAGAATTCAACGCATTAACAGACAAAGACGATACTATTCTTATTGATTTTCGAAATCATTATGAGTCAGAAGTTGGTCATTTTAACGGAGCAATTACGCCAGACGTAGATACCTTTCGAGAGTCCCTACCCTTGATAGAAGAAGAATATTTGAAAGGAAACGAAGACAAAAACTTGGTCATGTATTGCACAGGTGGAATTCGTTGTGAAAAAGCATCAGCTTGGTTCAAACACCGTGGATTTCAGAATGTACATCAATTGGAAGGAGGGATTATCAAATACGCCAACGATTGCAAAGAACAAGGTATTCCGAATAAATTCATTGGAAAAAACTTTGTGTTCGATGAAAGACGAGGCGAGCGAATTTCTGAAAATATCATAGCGGTTTGTCACCAATGTGGAAATCCTGCCGATACGCACACCAATTGTTTAAATGAAGCTTGTCACCTTCTTTTCATTCAATGCGAATCGTGTCAAGAAAAAATGGAGAATACCTGTTCGCAAGATTGTTTGGAATTCACCCATTTGCCGGAAGAAGAGCAGAAAGAAAAACGAAAAGGATTACAAAATTCCAATTTAATTTTCAAAAAAGGTCGGTCGGAGAAGTTGCCGTTTCAAAAAAGGAGCGAAAAAAACTTAACTTAGTCCACTTTAAAAAACAGCAATGAATTTAGCTATTACCTGGGATGTTACTCCTGAAATTATCGATGGTTGGAAAACACCAAATTTATACGGATTGCTTTTCGTAACAGGATTAATTTTCGCCTTTTTAGTCGTGAAACGCATGTACAAGCGTGAAGGCATGTCGGAAGACGCTTTGGACAAATTGGTCATTTACATGGTGCTAGCAACGATAATTGGTGCACGTTTAGGTCATGTATTTTTCTATGGTCCCTATTTCGATCATATTGACATTCAAGGCATTGCGCAGCGCGGTTATTTCTCTCATCCGTTGGATATATTTAAAGTTTGGGAAGGTGGTCTGGCGAGTCATGGTGGAGTTCTCGCTATTTTAATTGCAGCGTATTTTTATTCCAAGCGTGTAGTTAAAAAACCTATCGTATGGACTTTGGACAAATTGGCTGCTCCTGGAGCAATTGCGGCCTGTTTCATTCGATTGGGCAATTTGGTGAATTCTGAAATTGTTGGAGTCCCTAACGATAAACCTTGGGCATTTAGCTTTCCTCATTATTATAATGACTTAACGCACGCTTTGGACCCGACACCACGTCACCCAGCTCAATTGTACGAGGCCATTGCTTACTTGTTGATTTTCTTCGTAATGATGTATCTGTACTACAAAAAAGACTTGGTGAAAATCCCGGGTCGTATTTTGGGTTGGTTCTTGATTTTGTTGTTTTCTGCGAGATTCTTTATTGAATTTATTAAAATTGGTCAGGCAGAGCGCGATGCTGGATTATTCTTGAATACGGGACAATGGTTGAGTATACCGTTTGTTTTGGTGGGGATTTATTTGGTGGTGCGGAAGGTGAAGGGATTAAACGAAGAAAAGGTTTAACAACTAAGATGAAAATGTTTGGGTTGATTGCATTTGCACTGCAAAGAGGCTGAGGACGTAAATTAAGTTTCAGTTTAAATTCTGCGAACAAGACAAAATAGGCTCTCCCTTTGCGCACTCTGCTTCTTTACGGTCAATTTTTACTTCACCTCCGCTCAAAAAACCTCCACAAACTATCCTCTGGAACTGGCGCAGTGATATTTACTCTTTCCTTCGTTACTGGATGATCAAATGACACATATCTGGCGTGTAATGAAATAGATTTATCTGGATTGGAGCGTCTAGCGCCGTATTTCACATCTCCTTTGATTACACAACCTATAGTGCCCAACTGACAACGAATTTGATGATGTCGTCCGGTTTCAAGTTCAATTTCTAAGAGATCGTACTTATCACTTTCGGCAATCGATTTATAATATAGAATTGCTTTCTTACTCCCTGGTGTTTCCTTGTCGGAAGCGTAGCTTTTATTTTGCTTCTCGTTTTTCTTTAGAAAATGTTCGAGGGTTCCGCTAGGTCGAGCTGGCTTGCTTTCTACAATTGCCCAATAGGTTTTCTTGACCGTTTTCTCGCGAAATTGTTTGGATAATCGCTCTAAAGCTTTGCTGGTTCTGGTAAAAATTAATGCTCCACTTGTTGGCCTGTCCAATCGATGAACGACACCGCAATACACATTTCCCGGTTTGTCGTATTTCTTTTTCCAATACTCCTTTATCTTATCGGGCAAAGGAACATCGCCTGTTTTATCTCCTTGTGAAATATCGGATGCTTTTTTATTGACCACAAGAACGTGGTTGTCCTCAAAAAGAACTTCTAAACCAAATTCACTGGGGTTTGTCATTGACTAATACTGCTCGTTTTCATTCGGAAAATCACCAGACTTCACATCTTCAATATAACGGTGGAAAGAACCTAACATTTCTTCGTATAGGTTGTGGTATTTGCGTAAGAAACGCGGATTAAACTCATTGTTAATACCCAACATATCGTGCACAACCAAAACTTGTCCGTCCACTCCATTTCCAGCCCCAATTCCAATGATCGGAATAGTGACAGATTTCGCGACTTCTGCGGCCAATTCAGTTGGGATTTTCTCTAGTACTATTGCGAAACAACCAGCTTCCTCCAATAATTTAGCGTCTTCTAACAAGCGCTGTGCTTCCTCATCTTCTTTCGCTCTTACTGCATAAGTTCCGAACTTGTAAATAGATTGAGGCGTTAAACCCAAATGACCCATAACTGGAATTCCAGCTGTCAAAATTCGGGTAACAGATTCGATTACTTCTCGTCCACCTTCCAATTTAATAGCATGTCCACCCGATTGCTTCATAATGCGTATGGCGCTCGACAGGGCTTCTCTTGAATTCCCTTGGTAAGATCCAAAAGGCATATCTACCACTACCAAAGCCCGCTCTACCGCTCTCACTACGGAAGAAGCATGATAAATCATCTCATCCAAAGTAATAGGAAGAGTCGTCTCGTGTCCGGCCATCACATTCGAAGCTGAATCACCAACGAGAATAACGTCAATTCCAGCTGTATCAATTATACGCGCCATCGAATAATCATATCCGGTAAGCATGGAGATTTTCACGCCAGCACTTTTCATTTCTTGAATTGTGTGCGTGGTGACTCTTTTTACATTTTTGTGTACTGACATAATTTAATGGGATTGCGGATTCTTGATTGGCAGATAATTTTCAAACTACTCTTTTATCTCTACTTTTTGTCAAAATTAAGATTAATTGACATTATTCATTGTCAATCATCAATTGTTCATTGAATTTTATCCTTCAGAAACGACTTTGTACGCTTCCTTGTCAGTTGATCCAATATGGAAAATGGCATCGCCTTTATTGACAACAGGCGATTCATTTAAACAAAAGATGTATCCATCGTCGGAAGATTTCAATTTGCGTTCTATTTTGCCAAAGGGATCGCTAATGAAGCCAAGTAACTCACCCTTTTTAACCTTGTGTCCATTTTCTACATGACTTAAAAACAAGCCTGAATTACCCGCTCGCAGCCACTTATCCGATTTAAGGAATACTGATTTACGCTTAATTTGAACGTCTTCTCTAAATTTCCTCATCCCAAGATGTTCGAGTATTCTTTTAACACCGGTCACTCCATGATGAATAATACTTTCGTCAATTGAATCGGCTTTCCCACCTTCAAACAAAAGAACTTGTTTCCCTCGTTTTGTCAAGACCTCTCTAAGCGATTTTGGAATCGTATTGGAATGGACAATAAAGGGAGCGTTGAAAACTCTTGCCAATTCCATACTTCGTGTATCTTTAGAGTTACAGCGAATCTGCGCTGCATTGTTGCGTTGTGCTGCCCCTGTGTGAAAATCAATGATATAGTCTACATTGGGCGATATTTCATTAATGAATTGATAAGCAAATTGACTAGCCAAAGATCCATTTTTACTTCCTGGAAAAGAGCGATTCAAATCTCGGCCATCGGGTAAAAATCTAGAAATATTCAAAAAACCAAAAATATTGAACACTGGCAGACAAATAATTGTTCCTGCTGACGGTTTATTGAATTTGTTCTTTATTATTCGTCGAACTATTTCAATTCCATTGATTTCATCTCCATGAACACCAGCCATCAACAACAATACTGGACCATCCACTATTGCTCGTTCCACAAATACTGGAACCTGAACTGGTGTATGTGTGTGCAACTTTGCCACATCCATATTCAATTGATACCCTTTACCGGGTATAATTTCTTGTCCAAGAATGAACATTTTTTTCTTCGTCATAAATATTATTCCGCTATCATTTCATCCAGCATATGTCGACAGTTTTCGTCACGTTCTGCTGCATATTCCATTTTTTCTTCGCCCTTTTCTTGTTGACCCGAAAAAAACAAGGCCACACCCAACTGGAAATGATAATCCATTTTAGAAGGGTTTTGTTTTATCAATGACTCCCACAAGGGAATACTTTCTTTATAATTATTAACATTCATATAGCTTGTCGCCAAAGCATCTGCGAGCGGTTCACGCTGACTTAACTGGTATGCCTTCTTATTATTGACCAAAGCCTTTTGTTGATCTTCAAATTTAACCCCGTAATTTCCGCTATAAATCATGCCGAGACTATTGTAAATAGCCATTTCGTCTGGTTTTTCGCCTTTGGCTTTCTCAAAGTTAGAAATAGCCACTTCCATATTTTCGTTCAACAAGGCAAATTCTGCTTTTGTCAAAAAATAGTAATAGGTATCTTTCTCGGCTTTGTTCATGGCTTTCTCCGCATACATCAGCGCTGAGTCTTTGTGGTCTTGAAAAAAATGTAACAAAGATAAATTCCGTAAAATCCCGGCTTCGAGTTCTGCATTTATTTTTCCTTGACCAAGTGCCGTGTAAAAAGATTCAGATGCCTTGCCGTATTCTTCTTTGTCCAAAAAAAGAACACCTTCATCATTGTGCTTTTTGGCGAGCTCTGCATTCTTATTGGAACAGGCAACGAGCAACAGAAAGGAGATAAAAATAAATACCGTTTTCATGGGTCTAGATTCAGTTAAATAATCGACTTTTACACAAGGTTAAGGAATGCATTGGAATAGGCGAAAAAAAAAGAAAAAAAGAGTAGAAAAATACTCTATTCTAGAAATTATCCGTAATATTGCACCCCGATTTACACGGATATAATAGACAATAGATTAGAAATAATGGATAAAATCAGAGAAATTCAAAACGAATTAACGGAAACCAAAAGCTTTCCAAAGTTCTCTAGCGGTGATACAGTAAATGTTTCATACAAAATTAAAGAGGGCGAGAAAGAGCGTACTCAAAATTTCCAAGGCGTTGTGCTTCAAAGAAGAGGTCAAGGTTCGACAGAAACATTCACAGTTCGTAAAATGTCAGGAAATATTGGCGTTGAACGTATTTTCCCAATGGGTTCTCCTTTTTTAGAAGATATTAAAGTAACGAAGAAAGGTTATGTGCGTCGCGCCCGTATCTTTTACTTCCGTCAACTTACTGGTAAAGCGGCTCGTATTCGTGAGAAACGTTCATTCGTTAAAGCAGATTAGAATTAAAACAACTACATTTAAAAAGGCTTTCTTTCGAGAAGGCCTTTTTTGTTGGTCACCAAAATGGGTAAAAAGAAATCATTATTTTCAAAGAACAAACCTTTCAAGTGGGCAATCATTCTATTCGCACTCATTGTAGGGCTACCTATTGGGTATTATTTCTATAACGGCCGATTGTTCAGAAAGTACAGAGGTGATTTCTTGTCCCAATTTCCAACCGGCTATACTAACCATGGAATTGATATTTCACATCACCAGGGTAAAATGGATTGGGAATTGATGTTCGACGATCTAGGATACGACACCTTGGTGCAATTCGTGTATTGTAAAGCTACGGAAAGCATAGATCACCTCGATAGACAATGGGGAAGAAACAGAAAAGAGTTGACCAGATTGGGCATCGTACATGGAGCCTATCATTTTTTTAATGGACAGAAGCCACCCCGAGAACAGGCTTCCCACTTTTTA
>DGBF01000140.1:667-848 GCA_002384725.1 Flavobacteriales bacterium UBA4011 | reverse complement strand
GGGCTTCAGGCCTATCATCTATTGTTCCAACCATTATTTCGAAACGAAGTTTAAAAACCACTTCAAAAACTACAAATTTTGGATTGCGGCTTATTCTCGTGAACCCTCTTCTTTTAATGATCCACGGATTATTTATTGGCAATTTTCGGAGAAAGGGCAAATGGCAGGAACGAATGAGTTA
>DGBF01000140.1:0-464 GCA_002384725.1 Flavobacteriales bacterium UBA4011 | reverse complement strand
AGTTTGTAGATTTGAATGTCGGGAAATAATCATTGTATAAATTCGCAGCTATGTCAAATCTCTTCGGTCTTTTTATTGTTTTGTATTTGCTTTTACTTGTAATTCATGGAAGCCTTTATTCCAATGCTATGCAAAGAATAAGTCAACTTAAAAAAACGGTAAATGCGAAGGGAGTGAACAGGAAGAATGTTCAAACGCAAGTAAATCAGAAACTGGAGATGATAAAATGGCGACGAAGAATCATCTGGATTATCTATATCTTCTTGTTCATACTGCACCTCAAATTGATCAGCAATATTGAATTTCCAGAAGATGATTTCTTCACAAATGCCATCTACCTATTTGTAAGTGTGAGTATTCTTTTATTTATTTTAAATTGGATATTTGGCGCACGAATTATTGAGAAAAAAATACGTTTTATAGAAACGAAATAATTCCAGTGTACTTTTTAAAAGCAAGATTAT
>DGBF01000149.1:4731-11906 GCA_002384725.1 Flavobacteriales bacterium UBA4011 | reverse complement strand
ACTTTGATACCCGCTTTTTTTAAAATATGGTGAGTCAACATGGTCGTTGTTGTCTTGCCATTACTTCCTGTAATACAGATCGTTTTTGCTCTACAATACGGACCAGCGAATTCGATTTCTGAAAGCACTTTTTTACCCGTTTCAGCGAATTCTTTTATAAATGGAACCGTTGAAGGGATTCCAGGTGATTTCACCAAGCAATCTGCTGCCTGAATGCGGTCCAAAGAGTGCGTACCTTCTTCGAATTCAATACCATATTCAAGTAAAGCAGAGCGGTATTCCTCTTTGATTGTTCCTTTGTCTGAAACAAATACAGAATAGCCTTCCTTTTGCGCTAGAATAGCAGCACCAACGCCACTTTCGCCAGCGCCCAAAACAACGATATGTTTACCAAATTTTGACACTAACGGATTTTCAGTGTTACAATGGTGAATACTGCAAGAAGAATAGCTACAATCCAGAATCTCGACACGATTTTTGCCTCGTGAATGCCCTTCTTTTGGTAATGATGGTGGAGTGGAGCCATGAGGAAAATTCGCCTGCCTTCGCCGAAACGCCTCTTGGTTATTTTGAACCATACAACTTGCATGATAACAGAGAGATTTTCAATTAAGAAAACACCACACAATACTGGAATTAATAACTCTTTTCGAATGGAAATGGCAAATACAGCGATGATTCCACCCAAAGCCAACGAGCCTGTATCGCCCATGAACACTTGAGCAGGGTAGGAGTTGTACCATAAGAATCCAATACATGCACCGACAAATGCGGCGATGAATATTACGAGTTCCTCGGCATAAGGAATGTACATGACATCGAGGTAATCGGCGAAACGAATATTGGAACTGACATAGGCAAAAACGGCTAATGCGAGACCGATAATAGCCGAAGTTCCTGTCGCCAATCCGTCCAATCCGTCGGTCATATTTGCTCCATTGGAAACGGCAATCACGATGAAAATGACAATTGGAATAAAGAGCATCCAACCTGCGACCTTTCCTTTATCACCAATCAACCAGTTGTAGTTGAATTCGTTGTCTTTTACAAAAGGAATAGTAGTGGTCATGTCGCGTGTTTTGATCCACTTGTAACCTTCGGTTTGAGCGAATGCCGCGTGACTATCTGTTACATCTTCTTCGTCAACTGTAAGAACATAATTGTTTTTTACTTTTTTATGGACTTGAACATCATTCGAGAAATACAACATGCATCCTACGATGATTCCTACACCGACTTGCCCAATCACTTTAAACTTCCCAGCTAAACCTTGTTTGTTTTTGCGGAATACTTTGATATAATCGTCTATGAATCCGATTAAGCCCAACCAAACAGTCGCGATAAGCATCGTCATGACATATATGTTGTGCAATTTGGCAAGTAATAAAGTGGGAATAAGAATAGCCGCAAGAATCATTAATCCACCCATCGTTGGCGTGCCTGATTTTTCAATTTGACCGTCCAAACCTAAGTCACGAACAGTTTCACCGATTTGTTGTTTACTAAGCTTATTAATGAATTTTTTGCCAAAAACAATAGATATTATCAATGATAAAATCAATGCCATAGCTGCTCGGAAAGAGATGAACTGGAAAAGCCCAGCTCCTGGCATATTAGATTTGTCGAAATATTCAAATAAGTAATACAACATTATCTCTTCATTTTGATGAATAATTCCTTCGCGATGGCTATATCATCGAAGGTGTGTTTCGTTCCGTTTATATCTTGGTATTTTTCATGTCCCTTTCCAGCAATCAAGAGAATATCTCCCGTTTTTGCCAAGGAAATTCCTAGTTTGATTGCTTCTTTTCTATCTGAAATAGTCAGGTTTTTCATTAAACCTTTTGAATCTATTCCAGCCTCCATTTCTTCTAAAATAGTATCTGGATTTTCAGTTCTCGGGTTGTCTGAAGTGAGTATGCTTTGGTCGCTCATGCTATTGGCAATCGCAGCCATTTTAGGACGTTTCGTTTTGTCTCTATCACCACCACAGCCCAATATGGTCAATACTTTTGTGCTTACTTTTTTGAAGCTTAGAATGGTTTTTAGCACGTTTTCTAATGCATCTGGAGTGTGGGCATAGTCCACGATACACGTTACGTTCCCTTCGCTTTTGAAGAATTCAAATCGACCGTCAACTGATTTTAAAGTACTCATTTGTGTAAGCACTTCTAATTTGTCTAGTTCAAGCAATTGTGCAATACCGAAAACCGCGAGTAAATTGTACCCATTAAATTCACCTATTAGCTGCGTGTAAAGCTCTGTTCCGTTGATCTGAAGGATAAGTCCAGATAATTCGTTTTCGATGATTTTTCCTTTGAAGTCAGAAGGTGATTTTAAAGCGTAAGTATATTTCGTTGCTTGGGTGTTTTGCAACATTACAGCACCGTTCTTATCATCGGCATTGGTCAGAGCAATGGCATTCGGTCCCAAATGATCAAAGAAGCTTTTTTTAACGTCGATGTACTCTTTGAATGTTTTGTGGTAATCCAAGTGGTCGTGCGTGATGTTCGTGAATGCTCCGATGGTATAATTCAGTGCGAACATTCTTTTCTGGTGTATGGCATGAGAGCTTACTTCCATGAAAACATGCGTACAATTTTGTTCTACCATTTGGTTCAATAAATCACAAAGTGCAATCGGATTTGGTGTTGTATGAGTTGTAGGAATGTCTGTGTTTCCTATTTTATTTACAACAGTCGAAATCAGGCCGCTTTTGTGTCCCATTTGCATGAATAAATTGAAAAGCAGGGAAGTAGTTGTTGTTTTACCATTTGTCCCTGTAATTCCAATCAATTTTACTTTTTCTGAAGGTTTTCCAAAGAAATTATGCGCACCAATTGATAAGGCTTGAGCACTATCGGCAACGCAAATAACATTGCAGTCATCCGAAGTAAAATCACTTTCGACAACTATGTTTTTACATCCTTTTGCAAGCACTTGGTCAATGTATTTGTGACCATCTGTTGTACTTCCAGCTACCGCGAAAAACAAAGTGTTTTTATCAACATCACGCGAGTCGAACGAGAGTCTTGAGATTTCTGCATTCTTATCCCAGTTGCTGTTTAAAACAGCAATAGAATCCAAGATATGTACTAATTTCTGACTCATTTCAGTACTATTTGTGCTATTCCTCCACTAATTAAAGATGAACCAGCATAGGGATATTGTGCTACCACTTTACCGTTGCCTTTTATCGAGGCCATCATTCCACTTTTTTCGATTAGGTACACGGCATCTTTTGCAGATAAACCCATTACATTAGGCATAGCATTCCTTGCAATATTTCTTGTTTGGAAGAGGATTCCTTTGTCACTAACCTTTGTGTTCACCCACTCTTCTTGGATTTTTTTCGAGTAAGGAATTTGAAGATTTCGGTAAACGGTTTGTAAATCATCGTTGGACCCGCTCATCGACTTTGGAAAAGGACCTTTTAATCGAGGTTGTTCGTTTATTGCTTTGTGATAGCTGAGTGTTGATGCGTACACTTTGTTGGCAATGGCGCTAAAGACGGTTCCGGAAACCGAAGCACCGTAGATGTCCTTGTTTGGGGCTGTGATCACTACTATGCAACTGTATATTGGTTTTTTCGCAGGGAAATATCCGACAAACGAAGCTTGGTGTTTTTCTTCTCCTTTGTTCCCATATCGAAGATCTGAATTCAAAACTCTTGCCGTTCCCGTTTTTCCAGCGATTTTGAAATAAGCCGATTTTAAAGCAGAGCCAGTTCCGCTTTCTATAACACCTTCCAGCGCCCGTTGAAGTGCTGTTAATGTGCTGTTTGAGCATATTTTAGATCGAAGAGTTACTGGGTCAAAACGTTTTACGATTTGTCCATTTCTTCTGATTTCACTCACAAACAATGGACGAACAAGTCTACCATTGTTGGCAACAGCATTGTAGAAAGCCAAAGTTTGAAGTGGAGTTTGTTGGACTTCGTAACCGATTGCCATCCAGGGTAAAGAAATTCCAGACCAGTTGGTACTTCCAGGAGCATAAAGCGTTGGATCACTTTCTCCTTCTAAGTCTATGCCTAATGGATCGCCAAGGCCAAATGATCGTAGTCTTTTAACGAATGCTTCGGGCTCATTTCTGTAGGCGTTGTAGATAACACGAGAAATTACATTCGATGAAAGTTCAAAAGCTCGTTTGATTGTAATGCGTCCATATCCATCCGTTTTAGAGTCGGTCAATAGTTCATCGTAGAAGGTGTATTTTCCGTAAGCGCCTACCGTATCTGACATATGAATTTTCTTATCCTCAAGCGCAGCCATTAGGGAGGCTAGTTTGAAAGTAGACCCTGGAACTTCCTTTGTTCCTATTCCGTAGTTGTAAGACTCGTAATAATTCCCATCACGACCTCTTTTTAAGTTGGCAATTGCTTTTACATGACCTGTACTTACCTCCATTACGATAGCTGTACCATGTTTTGCTCCTTGATCTTGCAGTTGTCGGTATAACTCCGAATGTGCTACTTCTTGAATTTCCTTATCGATTGTTGTAATTACATCTGCTCCCTCGACAGCGTCTTTTACTATCTGTCCAGTGCGTTTCCATCCAGTGGAGATTTTCTGTTCAATTTCTTCTCCTTTTTCACCCGTTAAGTAGTCGTTGTATGCTCCTTCAATTCCAACTCGTAAAAAAGTGCCATCCGCGTTTTTTTGAACGAAACCAAGTGTTCTTTTTAGCAGTTCCCCTTGTGGCCGTTTGCGAATTATTGTTTCGTCCGTATCGATTAAGCCTCCTTTTAATCGACCGAGATTATAGATTGGGAATTCTCTTAGTTTTCTGCGTTCTTCGTTTGTAACACGCTTTTTTATCAATAAGTACCTTTTTCCATTTTTTCTAGCTCTTCGGATATAGCGTTCGTAATCCCCAGCGCTCATGGAAGGATACATTTTCGCTAATTCTCGACTGAGGTTAGAAATTTCCTCCAAGAATATTTTTTCTTCCACCACTTGTGGGTCCATGTGGATGTCGTAGAAAGGAACAGAAGTAACTAATGGCGTTCGGTTTGCATCAAGAATTTCTCCACGTCGTGGAATTCGTTCTCTTAATCTGGTTGGAATTTTCCCTTCGTTTTCCTCCGTTAAATCTAGATCTTTCGCAACGTCCTGCCATTGTAGCGAAAGGGTTTGGAAAAGCACAAGCAACATCAAAGCAACAAATCCGAAATAAATCAGGTAGGCTCTCCAGTATATGTCTTTTCTTTCTTTCACTTTAATCTTCTTTGTCTACCCGAATTACTTTGGTCGGATTTTCGGTTTCTTTCAGGCCAAACGGCTCCAATTCTTTTACAAGGGTGATTCGTTTTGTTTCTTCTTCGAGCTGTGCTTTTTTGGCTACATAATCCCCGGTCAATTCATCTAGTTCATTTAGGGAAGTGTCGACGCTTTTGGTCAATTTTTTATCGTAATAACCTTTCGCCACCAAAAGAATGAGCAGAAAAATGAAGTAGAAGATGAAGCCAAGGTTTTTCACAACAAATTCCTTTGACAAGAATTCGCCATTCAATATTTGCATCAAAGGATTTCCAGTGTTCGACGATTTTTTTAAAGATTTTGATTTCTTCGAAATGGCGTCCATTGGAGTTTCCTCTTCCTTATCTGTTACTCTATTCTCCATCGTTTCGCTCAGCTATTCTTAATTTTGCGCTGCGGGCTCTGTTGTTTGTTTCTCTTTCCACTTCACTTGCCTCAATTGGGTGTCTATTGATTTCTGTGAAAGGTTTTAATATGTTGCCGAAAAAGTCTTTCTCAATGGTTCCATCAAGAGATCCTCTTTTCATGTAGTTTTTAACGGGTCTGTCTTCAAGCGAATGGTAGGACATTACCACAAGTCTTCCTCCTGGAGCCAATACATCTTCTGTCTGCAGCAAGAAACTTTCTAGCGTTTTCATTTCATCATTCACTTCGATGCGTATACCTTGAAATACTTGGGCGAAAAATTTGTGATCCTTAAACTTGGGTGCAAAGGGCCGTGTAGCGGCCATTAAATCACCCGTTGTTTCAATTTTCTTGTTGCTCCGAAAACTCACTATACCTCTAGCGATTCGACCAGCGTTTTTTAACTCGCCATATTGACCAAGAATACGTGCTATTTCATTTACTTCGTAATCGTTTACGATGTTCACTGCAGAGATAGCTGCTTTTTGGTTCATACGCATATCTAGCGGGGCATTCGAACGAATTGAAAAACCGCGATCACCCTCATCAAATTGATGAGATGAGACGCCAAGATCAGCAAGAATGCCATCTACTTTTGTAATTCCGCGAAGTTTTAATTGGTTACGTAAAAAAGAGAAATTACTTTCGACAAAATGAAAATTTTTCGCTCCCCATATATTTTCTTTCGCTTGGACGTCTTGGTCGAACGCTACTAGGATTCCTTTACTTGATAGTAGGTCGAAAATAGCACGAGAATGACCACCTCCACCAAAGGTAACATCAACATAAATTCCATCTGGACGGATGTTTAATCCGTCCAGACATTCTTTGAGCATTACTGGGTTATGATAGTCTGTGTTATTCTTGCTCATTTACGTTTCCCATTACTTCATTTGCCAAATCGGCAAAATCAGTCATATTGCCCTCAATCATTTCAAGGTACATGGTCTTGTCCCAGATTTCGATGCGGTCGTTGTATGCAATTAGCATGACCTCCTTTTTCAAACCCACTCTATCCATCAAATGGATGGGCACAAGAACGCGTCCTGCACTGTCAAGTGAAGTGTTTTTCGCTCCTTGGTGAAAGAGGCGATAAAACATTCGGTTTTTAGGGACGAACAAATTGAGTTTGGAAAGTCGCGAGCTGAGTGTTTCCCATTCATTCATCGGGAATAGCGTGAGACATTCTTCAAAACCTTTGTTCAACATGAAGTTTTCTTGGGCGCTAGGAGAAAGCTGCTTCCGCAAATTCGCTGGAAACATGAATCGACCTTTGTTGTCGAGCTTCACTTCGTATTCTCCTACTAGACCTGACATGACTTCTTATAATGGGTAAAAATAAAGAGATTTTACCACTTTTTACCACAAATATATGTAATGTTGATAAGTCTACCAAAATGTTAAAACACTTATTTTTATTAACTCCTATAAATAGTAGTATTAAAAGTTTATTTTTAGGTGGTAAAAAATGGGTTATTTGATTTTAAGTTAAAAAGACAATTGAATACT
>DGBF01000149.1:0-4516 GCA_002384725.1 Flavobacteriales bacterium UBA4011 | reverse complement strand
AGTATTCAATTGTCTTTTTAACGCCCTATAAGGTGTTGAAATACAGTGCTATAAGGTTAATATTGTGAGTTGTCAATAGTTTTATACGGAAAGTTTTGACCTTTTGAAAAAATAATTCAACTTTGTGATTCATTTAGATATTGCCTCTGTATTGAAGACTGAACCACAACTGCCATTTGCAGCCTTAACGTAAAATATTTAAATGGGAATTTTGGATAGGATATAAGGCGGTGCAACTATTACTTCAAATAGCACGTTATAGCTCCCTGATGATAAAATGTAGTTTTGATGCCTTTAAATTTTACACTTAATTTTAATAATCCTAAACTATCTTTTGAACAGACCTAAACTGTTTGCATAATGCTAATGGAAAGAATTTGTCTTTTTTAAAGAAATATATTCAGATCTATTTTTAGAAAATGAATACCAAATATTAATATGAAATCAATTCGTATTGTCAAAATTGGTGATCGCACTTTTGGTCGTTTTCTCGTTTTCAATTTCAAATACCGTTTTTGCTGAAGGTACTCCTCAAGTGTCTCCAACAAATAGTGCAAACGATACCGTACTTATAAGTGCACCTGATATTGGATTTGGTCCTTACCGAAATGCTCCGAATGAAAATCCGGATAAAATCAAAATAAGAGTAGAATATTTCTCATGATATATAAATATTGATTCAAGAAAAACGCACCAATATTCGTGTCGTTAACTCTATTGAGAATCAATTCATTCTGATTTAAACCAGAAATTAAAAAGTAGACTATTTTTTGGACTTGGCTAAAATATTCGTAGTTGAATAACCTTCCACTAAATCAATGACTTTTACTTTGCCACCGAGCACTCGTACTTCTTTTGAACCCACGATGTATTTTTTCGAAAACTCATCCTTTTCGTTCGGGTCATAATCTGCCCCTTTGACCAATACATCAGGCTGAAGAGTTACAATTTCTTTTAGGGGTGTATCATGATCGAAAAGAATCACGAGATCAATGAAGGAAAGAGAAGCGAGCACCATCAATCGAGCATCTTCAGGGTTTATTGGTCGATCTGGACTTTTCCCTTGTGCTTTAACCGATTGGTCTGTGTTCAGAGCAACAACCAATTTATCCCCTAAATCAGCTGATTTGGCCAGATAAGTAACATGGCCTTTGTGCAGAATGTCGAAACATCCATTCGTGAATACAACCTTTTCACCAGCATCTTGCCATTGTTTGACAATTTTTGCTGCTTCGTCAAGAGTTTGAATCTTATTCTTTATCTGTTGTAGTTTCGACATCTTTCGAGGAATAATTCTTCGGTAACAATAACAAAGATAGTAAACCCAAAATAATCATCATCAATGTTTGTGAAACCCAAATGAGTAATCCGAGTGCGTTGCCAATACCTTCAGATGAATCTGGATAACTGGGTTTTAAATAAAAGGCAATTACTAAGCCCACTAGAAGCGGGTAGGAGCCGATACCTCCATTTGTTAGTGTAATCCCTACCGAACCGGCAACAAAGCCAATTAGCATGCCTTTGATGGGAAAATGAGACGTTTCCTCCAAAGCAAGGAAACACAATCCAAACATTAGCAAATAACACCCCCAGATGATGAAAGTCTGTAAAATGTATCCTCCTGGATTTTTAGATTTAAAAATAGCGAGTATTCCGCCGATAAGGCCTTTTATGAAATTTTGTAACTTTTCCTTGAAAGTGGGAGATTTATAATAGAGAAAAATGAGCACTGATAAACCAACGCCTATTACTCCAAAAAGGACATATCTCCATTGAAATCCGCTTGCTAAAGAACCTTTGCCACCAAATTTCACCATCAATTTATCCCATATTAGATCGAAATCTTGTCCGCCGACTAAAGTGGTAATGAAGAAAATAGAAGCCAACATGCACAAATCGACCGCTCTTTCGGCTACAATAGTTCCAAATGATTGAGCAAAAGGCACCTTGTCTGAGCGATATAAAGAAACGGCACGAGTTGCTTCTCCGGCTCTTGGTATTGTCAAGTTAATCAAATAACCTATCGTAATGGCGTGATACCTGTTTTTAAGTGGTGTTTGATGCCCCAAAGGTTCCAGAACATATTTCCATCGTTGGGCACGCGCGACGACAGCAATCCATCCGAAAATAAGTGAAATGATAATCCATAAATAGTTCGCTTTTCCTATCGTTTCGTAAAACTGCTCTTTTGAATCGGCTGACATACTTGTATAAAACAGCCATATCAGATAAACACCAATTGAAAGAGGTAAAACAGTTTTTAATAGAAAGGTGATCCCTTTTTTCATTTATGGAAGTAAGTTGGTTGTTTCATCAGGGAAAACAAGCGATGGTTTGAATGTTTTTGCTTCTTCAATTTCGCAATAACCGTAGCCAATTACTATGATTAAATCTCCCATTTGAACTCTTCGTGCGGCTGGTCCATTCAAACAAATAGTTCCTGAATTTGATTCTCCAGCAATCACATATGTCTCGATTCGTTCACCATTGTTGATGTTTACGATTTGAACTCGTTCTCCTTCAATTAAATTTGCGGCTTCCATCAATACGCGATCGATGGTAATACTGCCAACATAATTTAATTCGGCTTGGGTCACCTTTACGCGGTGTATTTTAGATTTTACTACTTGTATCAGCATGGTATTTATTTTGCGGGACAAAGGTAATGGAAATTCGAGAAATGATGCGCTTATATTATAAGAGTGGAACCAACTCAAGATTGTCGATGAGACGAACTTCGCCACAATAAGCTACAATGCAAACGGTTGCTCCGGGCACCCATTCATCCACCAAGCTTTCAAAAGTTAATGGATGAATAATGCTTAAATACTCCAATTGAACTGCAGTTTTTTCGAATTTTGTGATTGCTTTTGTTTCGCAAGCGCGCGGCTTTAAAACTTTTGCCCACTCTTGCATTTCAAATAAAAGCTTCGAAATGGCCCCGGCTTTTTTCTTTTCTGTTGGCGTAAGTAGAGTATTTCTGCTGCTCAAGGCCAATCCTGATTCTTCGCGAACTGTTTCTCCTACTTTTATTTCAATGTGATAATTAAATTGCTTGACCATTGTTTTGATGACCGCCACTTGCTGAAAATCTTTTCGGCCGAAATACGCTTTCTGGGGTTGTACTAAATCAAAAAGTCGCTGAACTACGCTGACCACACCAACATAATGTCCCGGACGATAATGTCCTTCCAAAGTAGTGTCCAATATGCCCAAGTCTGCGTTTCGAGGAATAAAACTAGTTGAATAAATTTCGTTCACGGAAGGTGTGTAAATAATATGGCACTCCGTTTGTGACAATAATTCCACATCCTTTTCTAGTGTTCGTGGGTATTTTTCCAAATCTTTTGCATTGTTAAACTGCGTAGGATTCACGAAAATGCTCACAATAACGATGTCGTTTTCGTTCGCTGCTAAGTCAACTAATGATAAATGGCCAGGGTGTAAAGCGCCCATGGTTGGGACAAATCCGACAGTTTTATTGTGATCTGAACACCATTTGATGTATTGTGCCAATTCTTCATTATTTCCTATCTGTCTCATTGTCAGCTGTTAACAAAATTGTAAGAGGGTAAAACTATCATTTTTCATTGATTTTCCGATATTTTTTTTATATTTTTGTAGCCAAATTAACACAATCTAAAACTTTGATGGATAAAAAAAGAATCCTTTTTGTAACACAGGAGATTAATCCCTTCTTACCAAAATCAGAAATAGCCAGCACTGCACGTAGAATTCCACCAGCAACGCAAGAAGCGGGAAAAGAAATAAGAGTTTTTACTCCCAGATTCGGAAGTATCAATGAAAGACGACACCAATTGCATGAAGTAATTAGTTTGTCTGGAATGAACCTGATCATCAACGATACCGATCATCCGTTAATCATTAAAGTAGCAAGCGTATCTGCAGCTCGAATGCAGGTGTATTTTATCGACAACGACGAGTATTTTAAACGAAAGTCGACTGTTGTTGACGATAATGGAGAGTTTTACCCAGACAATGATGAACGTTCTATGTTCTTTTGTCGTGGCGTTCTCGAAACAGTTAAGAAATTAGGATGGCAACCGGATGTAATTCATTGTCATGGTTGGATGTCTGGTTTGATGTCTTTATATATCAAAAAATTGTACAACAAAGACCCACATTTTGTGAACACGAAAGTGGTCTACAGTGTATACAATGCCTCATTTAACAAAGATTGGGACGAGAATTTTTCTGCAAAGCTTAAATTTGATGGCTTCGAAGATGATGTTCTTGAAGAATTAAAAGACACTAGTTTTTTAAATATTTCAAGGGTTATGATGAAATATGCCGACGGAATTAACGTTGCAAGTGAAAATTTAGATTCATCTTTGCAAGAAATAGTTGATGACATGGATTGTTTGAAACAGGAGTTTGTTCCTGAAGAAAATCAAAACAAAACATTGAATGATTTTTTTGATAAAGTAATTGAAGCAGAAGTACTTATATAATTCAATGATACATAATATTGGTCACATGTGGCGGAAGGTTTTAA
>DGBF01000065.1:779-6519 GCA_002384725.1 Flavobacteriales bacterium UBA4011 | reverse complement strand
TCAGCCTAATGTTTACCAATTAAGAGATAAAGTTTAAAGGATAATTTTGAAGGTACTCAACCAAACGGGACTTTCGTTTATGATTGGGAATTTAAAAATGGCTTGGGGCAACTGGATGAGTGCAATGGAATCACTCTGAATGGAGAATATGTATATTTTGTAACGGAGGAATATCCGTATATCGGAAGATTTTTGAAAGGTATATTTATTGAAAAACATGGACCATGAACGCATCCAGGCGGAAGACCAGAAAATGGTGAGCATTCACATCCGCCATGAAGGCCGTCACATCAGCATTAGTATAAACGTAATTTACGGTTTCTTTCTAAACCCTTTCAGACAAGTCCAACCATCGGTCCGTCTTCGCATCAATCGCTTCCACAATTTCCTTAAGCTTAATCCCAGCTGCTGTCAACTCTTCGTTGCTTGCCGTGCCTGTCGAAAGTGCGGCTGTAAACTTATCTTTCTCCGTTTCTAAATCTTCTAATTCCTTTTCCAATCCGTCGTATTCAAATTGTTCTTTGAAACTGAGCTTCTTCTTTTCATCAGAATTTGATGTTGTTTTCGGAGCTGGGGCAGGAGCAGGAGCAACTTCTTCTTGATCCAATACTTTCGTTTCTGCAGGGCGTGATGGTCCTTTTGACGAAGTAGTGCGGAAAGCGGTGTAATTTCCAGTGATGTCTTTTATCTTAGCGTCACCCTCAAAAACGAATAGGTGATCAACCATTTTGTCCATGAAATATCTATCATGACTAACAACAATCAAACAACCTTGGAAGGCACGCAAATAATCCTCTAAGACACTCATAACGAAGATGTCGAGATCATTTGTTGGCTCATCCAAAATCAAGAAATTCGGATTACTCATCAATACGGTCAATAATTTCAAACGACGTTTTTCACCGCCACTAAGCTTGTAAACGAACTGAAAATGCATGTGACGTGGGAAGAGAAATTTCTCTAACAACTGTGCTGCCGACATTTGACGACCTTTCTCTAAGGGAATATATTCTGCTATATCGCGAATGACATCAATTACTTTTTTGTCCTGATCCGTCTCAATCAAATCTTGGCTGTAATACCCAAAATGAACCGTTTCGCCAATAGATATCTTTCCTGCATCAATATCTAAATTGCCTGTAATCATTTGCAAGAAGGTGCTTTTTCCAGTTCCGTTCTTCCCAACAATTCCTAGTCGTTCTTTACGCTTGAAATGATAGCTGAATTCTTTCAGCATCGGTTTTCCGGGAAAAGACTTTGATACTTTATGGAATTCTACAATTTTTGATCCCAAACGTTCCATTTTAACCGGGATTTCCAGTTCGTCTTCGTCTAAACGAATGCTGGCCGTTTGTTTAATTCCATCAAAGGCATCCACTCTCGCTTTTTGCTTTACTCCACGTGCCTTGGGTTGACGTCGAATCCAATCCAATTCTTTCTTAAATGTATTTCTCGCTTTGGAAACAGTTGATTCTAATTGTTCTTGTCGTTCCGCTTTTTTCTCCAAATAATAAGAAAAGTTCCCTTTGTATTTGTACAGCGTTTCGTCTTCCAATTCCAAGATCACATCACAAACAACCTCTAAAAAATAACGGTCGTGTGTCACCATCAATATCGTCGATTTCGAAGTGGCCAAATAACTTTCCAGCCATTCAATCATGTCCAAATCTAAGTGATTGGTCGGCTCATCGAGAATTAAAATATCTGCTTCCGAAACAAGTACTTTTGCAAGAGCAACTCGCTTTTGTTGACCTCCTGAAAGCATCATAACCTTCTGAGATGTATCGTCTAAACGAAGAATAGAAAGTATCTGTTCCACTTTCGATTCTATGTCCCAAGCATTCAGGTCTGTTAGCGCTTGCATACTTGAGTTCATCATCTCCTGATCGCCTGTATGCAGTGATTCTGTGTATTCTCGGATGGCAATCATTTCAGGCATGTCTCCGCCAAGAACTGCTTGCAATACCGTCTGATTTCCATCAATATTTTCGGCTTGTTCCATGTAAGCAATGGATAAATCGTTTCGGTAAACAATTCGTCCTGAGTCGATAGGTTCAAGATCATTCAAACAACGCAGTAAGGTCGATTTTCCGCTACCATTTTTGGCAACGATGGCCATTTTATCTCCTTGGTCGAGACCAAAAGAAACGTCTTTAAAGATGGTTCGGATACCAAATGTTTTGGTGATGTTTTCGACGGAGAGTACGTTCATTTTTTTTTCGGATTGGCTGATTGCTGATTGGCGGATTGGCAAATTGGCTGATTGATTATTGATAAAACGTTGATTGAGCGAAGTCGAAAGCAGCGTTTTATCTATTTATCTCAGTCGATTTAGTGAATCTAAAAGTTTCTTGTCACGATTAATTCCTGTGTTGGCCAAAAATACGAATGGGAAACCAATGATTAAAAAGATCAAGCCCATACCCATTTCACGACTCGTAATGTCATTTGAAACTTGCGAATCGCCGATATAAAAGAATACCATTACACTAATCAAAACGGCGGAGTAGGCATAAAACAACATTCTGCCAAAACGGTGTTGACGTTTTACGTCTTTGAAGCTGATCAAGGTCACCAATGCGATCAAAAGCAAGCCTGCGCCGACCGTATATCCCATGAAAGATTCTGTATTTATTAATTTATCATCTTCCAAAGCGTGCTGTGTAACACCGAAAGAAGAAACTTTATACCTCATAGTTTCAGATAAATAGGAAAACAAAGTGTTGCCAGCTGTCACCATGCTAAGGCAAATTATTGCTGCGAGCACATATAGGGTTTGAATTCGTTGAATCATTATTTTAAATCTTTGGTGCAAAAGTACGGAACTAATCGTGCATTCGAGCGATGAAATCTTACTTCTTTATCAAATCATAGCGCAAGGAACCCAAGGTTGTTTTTCCGTGGGTATTATGAAATCTTATTCGGAGCGAGTCGGCCGAACGCATTTCTTCAGTGAAGACCCAATCACTCTGAATAGGGGTGGGCTCTTTTAGACTTGGTAGTCGCATGCCGATAAAATCGACCATAATTTCTTTCCATTCGCCATTTGAATAAATATCATAAATAAACCAAGGCACATTGTTATGGTCGTTAATGGTAATATCGGAATGTACTCTTAGACCGGCCATATTAATAAATAAAGAATCGATCTTTTTTTGAAAAACAGTTACAATAAGCATGTGCTCGACAGTAAAATTACCTGGTTTTAGTTTGGGAGTTCCTGTGAAACTCTTCGTTAATTCATTATAATTCCAATAACTGATTTTACACGGTTCTTGATTGAGCTTCTTGGGTTCATCAATATGGAAAATCCATTGAAAACGAATGTCTTTTTTTAAAAATACCTGCCAAAATCGCTCTTTGTTCATTTCGGCAAAGTGAAGAATTCCGGTGTCTATTTGTATCGTTAAAATGAAATGGAAATAAATACAAAATGCTACGATTGGGATCAATGCAATCTTAAGCCAAGGTTTAAGGAATTGAAAAAGAAACGCTAAACCTAGGATGAAAAGCAAGGAAACATCGACAAATGGGCGCATTCCAAGACTTCCTCCATACCACCAATTCCACCATGAGGCTGTGACGTACGTGAAAACGAGAAGGAATACCAAGATAATTTTACTCGCTGATTTGTGTTTCTTCCAAAGGAAAATGTAGCCTAAAAGACTAATGAACGTAATAGGAGCGTAAATAAATAATCCTTTGCGGAATCCAAACAACACATCGATAAATGGCGGTTTATTCCAATTGGAGAAACTTTCGTTTTGGTAAATGTTGAATCCGATTTTTCCCGTCTGGTAATAAACATTAATGATTTGTAGACCTATTACGGCCGCAAAAACAAGTACCGTTGGAATTAAATATTTTACTTTCTTGAAGAGATTCGTCACCAAAAATTGCCAAGACTCTTTGAGATTGGCGAAAAAAGCAAAATAAAGCAAAAAAACAATTCCATTGCTTGGACGCAACAAAATCACCATGGCAAAACTAAAAGAGACGAGTAATAGCCACTTTAATGTACAGGTTTCGCGCCAACGAATTAAACTATAAACGAAAAATGAAATCGCGGCAAATGAATATCCATGAGCGGTAAGTGGATCATTGACGTTATAATAGAGTAGTGTAGTTCCCAAGGCTATGACTCCGCATGCAACCGCTGCGAACCAAGGAGTGATTCGAAAGTGTAAAAGTATCAAATATGTCAACCACAAACCAAGTAATAAATAACACATGGCACCTATGGCTACAGCTCGTTGATAAGGTAAACTATACCCATCGGAAGGGAATTCTGGACCGTGTAACCAATGAGCAGCAAGGAAGAAAGGTGACTGACATATGGCAACCCCAACAAAATATTTATTCACGCGTCCGTTTCTATCTTCGGGCAAGTTGCCAAATTCACCCATTTTTGCATCGGGATATCGATTGACCATTTTTTCTATAAAATGATAACGATTGTCGTCGTATATGAAGATCTGTGGCAAATAGGCGTAGTAACCAGAACCGTCGGAGCGAACAATTGGTCGAAAGGTTTTCTCCTTATTGGACCATTGATGCCATTTTTCGCTTTGCTTTTTGGCAACGATTAAAACAGTAAAAAGCAGGACGAAAAGCGCAACGTTTTTGTGTTGCAAAATTAGTTTCATCTTTTCCCAACGACTAGCTGTAGGCATTTTGGATCAGATAAAAGTCGAGAAGTACGAGTGCCGACATGGCTTCAACGATAGGAACAGCGCGAGGAACAACACAGGCGTCATGTCTGCCTTTACCAGCAATTGTCGTGGCATTACCTTCAGCATCAATCGTGTTTTGCTCTTTTACAATTGTTGCGACTGGTTTGAATGCTACACGGAAATAGATTGGCTGACCGTTTGAAATGCCACCTAAGGTTCCAGCAGCATTGTTGCTCGTTGGGTTTCCGTCAGAATCAAATGTATCGTTGTGTTCACTACCGTTCATTTCCACGGCCCCGAATCCTTCGCCAAATTCAATTCCTTTTACCGCATTGATAGACAACATGGCTTTGCCTAATTCAGCGGGTAATTTATCAAAAACAGGCTCGCCTAATCCAACTGGAACGTGGACGATTTTACAAGCTATGCATCCGCCAATCGAATCACCATTTTTCTTCGTCTCTTCAATGAGTGTTTGCATTTTTGCAGAATAATCAAGGTCCGGACAACGAACCAAAGATGCTTCTATATCGGTTTCAGAATAACAAAGTTTTGATTCATGTTGGTCTTTCCAAGGCATTCTGATAGATCCAACTTGGTCAACAAAAGCTTGCATTTGAATACCTTTTGCAGCTAAAAATTGTTGCGCTAAACCACCAGCTACAACCCGAGCTACCGTTTCTCTTGCCGAACTTCGTCCACCGCCTCTATAGTCGCGAATGCCATACTTTTTATCGTAGGTGAAATCTGCATGTGAAGGGCGATAAACATCCTTATTGTGCGAATAATCTTTGCTTTTCGCATCTTCATTTCGGATGATAAACGCGATAGGTGTTCCCGTAGTTTTTCCTTCGAAAATTCCGGATAAAAACTCCACTTGATCGTCTTCTTTTCGTTGGGTAACGAGTTTGGATTGACCAGGCTTGCGTTTTGATAGAAAGAGATTTAGCTGTTCAAAATCAATTTCAAATCCAGATGGAAATCCGTCTAAAATCCCTCCGATTGCCACACCATGTGATTCACCGAAAGTCGATAGACGCAGTATTTTTCCAAAGCTAGATCCTGGC
>DGBF01000065.1:0-774 GCA_002384725.1 Flavobacteriales bacterium UBA4011 | reverse complement strand
CAAATGGCTATTTCTGTTTGTTTAAGAATTACACGAACTTCATCCAAAGTTGGCGCTTCAGCATATGTTCTCAGAACGGGCTCTGTTCCAGAAGGACGAATCATCAACCAACGGTCGTCATCAAAGAAGTATTTGAAACCATCGATGGTCTGTAAATCTTTGATTTTATAGTCGCCAAACTCAGTGTATTCTCGAGCTTCGCATTTCGCGATTATTTTTTGCTTTAATTCTTCAGTTATATGAAGGTCATTTCGTTCGAATTTGAATCCACCTACAATTGCATACACTTCATTAATCAATTCGTCCAAGGTCTTACCAGATTTAGCCGGAAATTCCCAAACGATCAATCCCATCCAGATTCCATCTCTTTCTGGAATATGACCTTTTGTCGCAATTCCACCTGATTCTTCTCCGCCCAAAAGTACGTCTTCTTCGACCATAATTCCAGCGATATATTTGAACCCGATTTTTACCACTTCGTATGGTAAACCGTAATGTTCCGCCATTTTCTTCACGCGAGGTGTAGTAGAAAAAGCTGTAGCTACTTTACCAGACATTTGCTTGTACTTCACCATATAGTGAATCAACAACAAAATAATGTGATGAGAATCAATGAATTCACCTTTCCCATTGTATAATCCAATTCTATCCGCATCACCATCAGTAGCGAGTGCACAAGACACTGTTCCATCTTTCTTGATGAATTCTTCCAATTCTTGAAGATTCTTCGCAATTGGTTCTGGCGCTTGACCATAAAAAGAAGGATTCATCTCA
>DGBF01000084.1 GCA_002384725.1 Flavobacteriales bacterium UBA4011 | reverse complement strand
TTTGCAGCTACAAGAAGTTGGCGATTTCGGAGACGAAAACTGTCTGCCAGCACTGAACTTGATAAGAAGCACAAAGCTTCATTTAACCACGGAACCGCCAATTTCTTGCAGGTGCTGTTAGCGAGCGCTATTTTTTTAAAATCTTTGTGTTTGTGACATCATTATTTTGGTTAAAAACTCTAACCAGATAGCTGCCAGAAGGATAATCGCCTATGTTTAATGTATAGGTACTGGAATTTAAATACTGTTTAAATAATAGTCTACCTGTCATGCTATAGAGCTCTATTTTTAAAAGTTCACCTTTATCTAAACTTATATTTATTATGTCATTTGAAGGGTTTGGATATACACTTGCCGTAGATGCTTCGGTTTCATCCATACCTAAATTACCACCAACATTACCATACACAAATTCCCATCTTCCAATAAAAGAACCGGGGATAACTTCTGTTACTTTCCAATACAATTGGTCGTATATCACACATGCAACTCCAGCAGAGTCATTTGTTAAAAGCGCAAAAACATTCATTGTATCTGTTAAAGGAGTATTGTGATAAAACAAAAAACCACTATTATTAATTATAGTATCTTCAGCAATAAGGTTGCCTTGCATATCTGTAATTTCCCACACAATAACATTCTCATTTTGTGGCCAAGTTAAATAATGACCCGGATGATATAATTTAACCATATCAGTATCTGATACGTTAACGATTAAACTCATCATGTCGCAACCAACTTGAGCTTGTGTTGTTTGCGTTAGCCCTAAAGCAATACCTAGTATAAATAGAAATTTTTTCATAGTTTTTATTTTTTAATTGACTGCGAATCTACAACAGTTGCTTAAAAAACACTTCACGTCTAAAGGTGAAAGTATGCCTTTTACACAAAAAAAGTAGAATTAAAAGCTCTACAATGATTTGTTAGAAATCTTAATTGCTTCTAGCAATAATGATATCTTTTTGTATTTCGATTCTTTGATCTCGAAATATTCATACATTCTTCGCAAGGAAGACCCAATTCCATCAATACTCATAAAAGCTTTTTCGGCTATTTCTTTATTCGTACTTAATGGATCGTTCAATAAAATTTGCAATACATTCCAGTCTGTTTCATTCAAGATTCTATCTAGTTTCGTTTCTAATTTCTTTCTAGATAACTCAAACTTATTGGAATCAACCATTAATTCTTTATTTGCATTGGTTTTAAGCTTTTCTATTTCATCTAATAGTAAATCTCGTTTTTCTTGATTTTTCTTGATTCGAAAACGGTAGTAGAAAAATAAAATTAGGATAATTATCGCACCAATCAGAACAAGAGAATAAACCAATCTCCAATGTTTCAATTTTAATTGAGCTTCTTTTTTGTCGGCCTCTAATCGATTATCAAATAGCTTAGCGTTGTAATCGGCTTGTAACGCTTCTCTAACAATTATAGTCTTATTTTCCTCTATTAGAACACTATCTGCATACAGCAAATATTGCTCATTCATTTCCAGTGCTATTTCGAATTTCCCTTGCTTTTTAAAGCTTTTATACAAGAGTTGAAACAGTGCAGATTTATATGATTTATTCGTCCCATTAAGGATTGGTTCTTTTAATTCTTCCGCGATAAGATAAGCATGTTCGAAATCTGAATCTAAAATCAATTTAGCTTTAAAAAGTTTAAAAGATATAATTCTCTCTTTATTATCTGTTTCTGCGAGGATTTTCAATCCCTTTTCAATCATTATACTCGCACTATGGGTGTTTCCGATGCCCTGATAGAAATCGGCCATATGATAAAAATATTCCGGAAGGTAATATATATCGTTTTTTGCTTTTAATAATGAGTATGCTTTCTGAAAATGCTCTCTGGCAATTTTGGTTCGTCCAGTTTTAGTATAAAGGACCGCAGTATTTAACCAAAGAAAACCAGCTTTTTCTTCCGATCCTTTTTCTTTGTAAATATTTATAGCCTCTTTATAATTTGGCAAGGCTAATTCATATAATTCCACAGACTGATATATTCCTGCAATGTTGTTTAATACATCGGCAACCTTAGTGTTGTTTTTTTGTGCCTTATATAAGGCTATGGCTTCAGTGTAATAATCTATAGCAGATTGAGAGTCACCTTGGTGTTGAAATAGGGTGGCAAGGTTATTTTTTGTAGATGCTAATCCATTATAATTTTTCAATTCAGTATAAATGGCCAATACTTCTTGCAGTAAAGTATTTATTTTATCTAATTTATAGCCAAGCATAAAAAAAACAATAGCTTTCTCATTTAGTGCTAGAGCTTCTTCTTTTCGATTCCCTTTTTGTTTAGCTAATTTATAATGAAATTCAGCAAGTATTAAAGAACTATCTGGGTCGCTTTGAGTATTATTGCTATAAAAATCATTAATAGCCTTAAAGCGAACGGTATCTAACAAGGATTCATTCTCCCAAATAATTCTTAAAGAACCGACTTTACTCTGGGCATAATTAAATGATATGCTTGCCAAGAACAATAAGGTTATTATGAGTTTTGCTTTTTTCAAATTGAATTTTTTAATGTTCGTTAAGGGACATAGTTTACGCTAAGTTTTGGCTAAGCCTTATTGATGTTTGTTTAATCCTAATGTTTTTTGTGGTTTAACGAAACCGTGTTTTAGTAAAATATTATGGCCGGTAATCACGCTCGGAATGTTTTTTTCAAGACAAACCTTAAAGAACAATCTTCTTATTTTTTTGCTCCCCAGCGTAGATGTTTTTCACCACTTCATCTTTCGTACTATTGGGATGTTTTTTTTGGTGCGTGAGATGGCAATTCAGTTTGTCCATAATATTCAAAATTAGGCATTAATATTGGGCCAACCGAATTGTCATCTGATAGCCTAGAAACCAATATCCCTGTTGTAGTTATATCAACCCTTGTATATAGGTCCACTCGGATCATCACTGTCAATCCAAGTATAGCCATGTATATAAGGACCTCCTGAAGTTTGGGCAACAGAAGTGCTGCTTATTCCGACTAGAGGAATTATTATATAAAGACATACTTGTTTTATTGAATTGTATTTACGTTTCATCTTTTATTTTTTTAATGTTTGCTAACGGTTTGCAGCTATACTAGCGCCCTATCGTTAAAGATAATTGAATTCGCTAAAAAAGAAACAGCGGTGGAGGATGGCTGCTGTTATATGCATGAATTTAAGTGTGCTACTTCAGCTAAAAGTGAACTCAAAACTTATTTTTGAGTTTAGAAACTAAGATCTCGTAGGGTGTTTTCCTTTAAATGCACCGTGAGGTCTGTTAAAGTTATAAAATTGTTCCCAATCACTCATTTTTTATGGAGATCAACATTTTCCTTGTACTCTAACAGCTGGTAAAACTCCATTTTATCAGTCAAATGAGAACGTTCAACTTTTCCATTATGCTGAGGATTTCCGGTTCTGTCGCATTAATTAAAAAATCACTCTTTTAAGCCTAATTCGCACAAAACGATAAACCATAAATCGTTGAAATTATGTGTTTACAGAAACACCTATTTAACAAGAAAAGAAGCTGAGTTGTCTGTTTTTCAATGGATTGAAACATGGTATAACACAAATCGAATACACAGCAGTCTTGGAAATAAATCAATTAAAGAATTTGAAAAATCAATTATAAATAATAAATTAGAGGCATATCTTAACTCGCTCTCCGAAAATCACGGGCAATTCCAACCCTCTATAATTAATCAGAGTTATGAAGGTATTATTAATAGTATTATTGATTCTTGTTACTAGTCCATTGACTAAAGCTCAGGGAAACTTGCCAATAGAAAATGAGCTAGTACTGTGTCTTGAAAAAAGCAGGGGAGACAGATTCATTGAAATAAAAGAAGGTAAACGAATCACTATTTGGCTTAAAGAGGGAGATAGAATCCGAGGTAGGTTTAATCTCGTTGATGATAGCGCTTTGCTAATTGATGCTAAGAGTTGTCAAATTACTGACATAGAAAAAATAACAGTTCGCAGGCCGGGACTGCAGATAATATCATCAATATTAGTCGTTCCATTGGGAGCGATCGCAGGCACTCAATGGTGGTTAGCTACCTCTGAGAATGCTAAATGGGCATTTGCCACTGCAACCGTAAGTTCTGTTGGAGTAGTTGGTGGATTTTATTATCTTGTTTTTCACGGAAGGAAGTTTAATGTTCAAGATAATTGGAAATTACTTGTCAAGCAGACACCATAAGGTTCAATAATAATCTTTAGTTCTATCTGGCTTCATTAAACATAACGTTTATGCTAAAAAGCGTTTCTTGCTTCAGCAAGATATGATTTTTTAGCGATTGTTATAACCACTCCTTCCTTTTTTCAAATACACTACACACACAAAGTTTGGATTTTTTGTTGTGATGCAATCTGTATTTTATCATAATTCACTTTTTTTGCTACCCTAAGTAACAGAGTAGCGAGACAGTAGCTAAATACTTGATAACTAATGATAAAAGTTGATAGGAAATGAGAAAGCTGTGAAGCTTGAAAAATGAGGGGTTTTGATAGAAAATGATAGTTAGAAATGAAAAAAACCGCCCTTTGAAAAAGGCGGCTTTTGTTGTCCCACTAGGTCTCGAACCTAGACTCTTCAGTACCAAAAACTGACGTGTTGCCAATTACACCATAGGACAGTTTCACAACGTTCGCTTAGAAATGGTGTTCTTAACGCGGTGGCAAATTTATGAATAAATTCATTTCTCACAATGGAAAAAGTTAATTTTTTATGCTTTTTTCTTTCTTTTAGACCTAGTGGTCTGTTTTCTTGTGTTTTTTAGAAAAATTCACGACAAAAATCTTTTCGTGCATGGGATATATTCCTAAATTCGCAAGGCATAAACAGATGTCTGGTTTGAGAATGATGAACACAAGAACTCCAAGCTGACAGACTAAAACAACACTATGACATTTAAAAAATGGAATACGTACCTAGGATGGTCCGTTTTTTTAATCGCTACAATTGTTTACTTCTTAACGGCTGAACCAACAGTTAGTTTGTGGGATTGTGGGGAGTACATCACCGCAGCATACAAATTGGAAGTCGGACACCCTCCGGGAGCGCCTTTATTCATGGTTGTTGGACGAATGTTCTCCTTCTTCGCTGCTGAAGAAAATGTAGCGATGTGGATCAATCGCCTAAGTGGATTGTGCAGTTCAGCTACCATTTTGTTCATGTTCTGGTCCATCACCATGTTGGGTAAAAAGATTCTTTTGAATCGTAAAAGTGAATTAACTTCAGGTGATCAAATCGCCATTTTAGCTAGTTCATTTATCGGAGCCTTAGCGTACACATTCTCTGAATCATTCTGGTTCTCAGCTGTTGAGGGTGAGGTTTACGCCATGGCATCTTTGTTTACAGCGGTTGTCTTTTGGGCAATTTTGAAATGGGACGAAGAAATGGGCATTGTCCAAAATGGAAAATTGGCGGATAATGTTTATCCCGATCGTTGGTTGTTGTTGATTATGTTCTTACTCGGTTTGGCAATCGGAGTCCACCTTTTGGGTATCTTAGTTATACCAGCAATCGGTTTCACCATCTATTTCCGTTATAAAAAAGAAGCGAATCTAAAAGGCATTCTCATTACTGGAATTGTATCGATTATTGTCCTTGGATTTATCCAAGAAGGAGTTATTCCAGGTACGGTTAGTATAGCCTCAAAATTCGAGGTAATGTTTGTTAATTCTCTCGGTTTACCATTCTTTGCAGGAACTTTATTCTTCTTTGCAGTGATTGTGGGTGGAGCGATTTACTTGATTCGTCGAGCGAGACGAACAGGCAATACATTGATGTACAACATTACAATGGGAATGATTTTCTTGTTGATTGGTTATGGTTCTTTTGCAGTCATCGTTATTCGTTCCAACGCTAATACGCCTTTGGATGAGAATGATCCTGAGAATTTAGTTACGCTTCATGCCTATTTAAAACGTGAGCAATACGGATCTTCACCTTTGGCAACTGGTCAATACTGGAATTCGAAAGAAACTGGTGGGGCAATGGACAACGGACGTTGGAATGCAGGTGCCAATAATTCAGAATGGGACAGTTATTCACCGTTTTACATTCGCCGTTTCGTAGTTCAGAAAAACGATGCAGATATCAAAGGTTTCAAAAGCGAAAATGCAGCAAATGAATATGCAAAAACACTTGGTTCAGGAACTGAAGTAATAGAAAAATATTGGGAATCCAACTCGGGAACGGCGCGAATGAACCGAATTCCGACCTACGAGCAAACGACATTCTTCCCAAGGATGTACAATGACCAAGATGCCACGAAAATACAGGGCTACAAAGATTGGTCAGGGTATGATTCCAGAGAGGATGCGGACACGGAAATTGGAAAAGATGGTAAAAGATTGCCAACATTTGGTGAAAACTTGACCTATTTCTTCAGTTATCAGGTCAATTGGATGTACTTCCGTTATTTCCTTTGGAATTTCTCTGGTCGACAAAATGACATTCAAGGTCACGGCGATCAAATGAGGGGGAACTGGATTTCCGGATTCAGCTATATTGATGCCACTCGATTGGGTAATCAAGATGAGGCTGCGCCATATTACACGAGCCAAAATCCGTCGAATAATAAATTCTTTTTCTTACCGCTTATTTTGGGAATCATTGGTTTAGTATTCCACTATTATCGTGCACCGAAAGATGCGTTTATTGTTACTCTAGTATTCTTATTCACGGGCCTTGCCATTGTCATTTACTTGAATCAAAAACCATTTGAGCCAAGAGAACGAGATTATGCCTACGCAGGATCCTTCTATTTCTTCGCCATTTGGATTGGTCTCGGTGTTTTAGCGCTCTATGAAGCTTTCCAAAATTTCGGCAAAGAAGAATGGAAGAAAATAGCAATCGTTGGGGCGGCCGGTTTATTGGTTGCGATATTCTTAGATATGTATGCGGATACTTCTTATCCTAATGTGATGAGTTGGTTGACAATGCTCGTCATTGGTGGTGGAGCACTGGGATTGATGTATGGACTTCGAAAAGTAATCGGTACAGACAAACAAGGTGCGATTGTAGCTGGTGTCATTGGATTATTTGTTCCATTAGTTATGGGAATTCAAGGCTGGGACGATCACGATAGAAGTGAAAGAACTTTTGCTCATGATCTATCTACAAACTATTTGGAATCATGTGGACCAAATGGAATCTTATTCACCAACGGTGATAATGATACTTTCCCATTATGGTACATGCAAGAAGTTGAAGGAGTTCGCACGGATGTGCGTGTTGCCAACCTATCTTTGATGCAAACAGATTGGTATACCGACCAAATGAAAATGAAGGCCTACGAATCAGAACCTTTGCCGATTAAGTTTAGAGAAGATCAAATCTTAAATTCTGCGGGTAACACCGATCAAGTATACTTCTTTGATTTATTGAACATGACCTCTATCGGTGTCCCGAATAGTCTACGCGATAAAATGATTAGGATGCGTTTGAAAGGCAATGAAGCAATTGCGACACAAGCCCTGGATGCATTGAACGTTCAAATGATGGGCAATATGGCTGCATATACAACGACAGATGCTAACTCAGTTAATCGTTTGGAATTGATCAAACAAGCAATGTCGACGAACATGTCTAGTGATTTAGCGAAGAATGTGATTTCGAAGTTTACAGCGGCAAACGAATTGTTTAACGGAATTCGTTCAGGTTCATTCAAATTTACAGATCAAAGTCAAATTCAGAAATTCCAAGAAGATATTTCTGCTTTCGAAACGAAATGGGATTTCTGTAATATTGATGACGCAATGGCCTTTGTGAGAGACGATGCGAATTTGGTAAATACTGAACGTAATGGTGTTATGCGAGTATTCCCAAGTAAAGGTTTTGTTTTGCCAGTTGATGCGGATAACGCAATAAAATCAGGTGTAATTACTGATGCGGATAGAGAAAACTGTGCGAAGGAAGTTCGTTTCTCTTTCAACAAACAAGCGATTCACAGAGAACAAGTAATGATTCTGGACATCCTTTCTAATAACGATTGGAAACGCGGAGTTTATTTCTCTTCTCCATATGGTGGTGATGCTTCAAAAGCTTTGTTTGATGCCCGTTTATTGAAACAAAACGGCATGACGTATGAATTGAACCCAACGGATGATAAAACGACGTATTTGAATACGGAGGTTATGATCAGTAACTTGATGAACAAGTATAAG
>DGBF01000179.1:5361-5724 GCA_002384725.1 Flavobacteriales bacterium UBA4011 | reverse complement strand
TGGAGCATCCATAGATACGTGACGACCTGAAACGTTCAAGCTTTCTTTGATCTTGTCTTCTGGAACTTCTAGTGCTTCCGCCAACTCTTCTGCTGAAGGTGGTCGCTCATACTCTTGTTCCAATCGCGAAAATGCTTTGTTGATTTTGTTCAAAGATCCTACTTGGTTCAATGGGAGACGCACTATACGCGCTTGTTCTGCCAAAGCTTGTAGAATCGATTGACGAATCCACCATACGGCGTAAGAGATAAATTTAAATCCACGTGTTTCATCAAAACGTTGAGCTGCTTTAATTAATCCTAAGTTCCCTTCGTTAATTAAATCAGGAAGTGTAAGTCCTTGATTTTGATATTGTTTTGCAAC
>DGBF01000179.1:5078-5302 GCA_002384725.1 Flavobacteriales bacterium UBA4011 | reverse complement strand
GTGTTAATCCTTGATTTTGATACTGTTTTGCTACTGAAACCACGAAACGTAAATTCGCTCTTGTTAATTTTTCGAGAGCCAACTGATCACCTTGCTTAATTTTTCTTGCCAATTCGACTTCCATCTCGGCAGTAATCAACTCCTCTCGACCAATGTCTTGCAAGTATTTGTCTAATGATTGACTCTCGCGGTTGGTGATGGATTTGGTGATTTTTAATTGTCTC
>DGBF01000179.1:4382-4866 GCA_002384725.1 Flavobacteriales bacterium UBA4011 | reverse complement strand
TTTATCTAACGTTAATTGCTTGATATATTAGTAAGAATACCGACCGTTCAAGCGGATGCAAAGGTACGACCAAAAAAAGCTCATTTCCAAAAGAAAACGAGCTTTTTTTTAACATTTTCGTTTATCAAATACCGTGCCTAAAGCCCTATAGCCCAAGCCCTCGGTAGTCTTTTTTGCCACTTGGTGTTACGAATTCTATCAAAACACCGCGATTATTGTCGTTTAATTTAGAGGTCAATTGTTCGACGGATGTGATGGGCTCATTATTGATTTTCGTAATAATATATCCTTCCTTCATGCCAATTGATGCTAATTTTCCTGCATTCAACGATTTTATTTTAACCCCAGAATTTAACCTCAATTCTTTTTTTTCTTTGCTCGTAAGTTCAGAAAACATAGCGCCTAAAGCGGCAGACTTGGAGACTTCTTCTTTGGTAACTAATTTGGTTTCACCATCTGAATTTCGAAGTACTACTTCAAGAAT
>DGBF01000179.1:3758-4232 GCA_002384725.1 Flavobacteriales bacterium UBA4011 | reverse complement strand
TTCGAAGTACTACTTCAAGAATTTCTTCATCTCCATCTTTTTGTCGGACAGTAATAACAGCTTTGTCTCCAGGACGTCTTTTGCCGATTTCTTCTTGAAGACTTGCAACAGAATTCACCTCTTTGTTGCCGATTTTGAGAATCACATCGCCATCTTTCAGTCCTGCTTTTTCCGCACCGCCATTTTCAATAACCTTGGAAACGTACACGCCTTTCAGATTGGGGAGCTTTTTGTCCGTTTTAATTTCTTGGTTGATATCGGCTATTTGAACACCTAAGAATCCACGTTGAACAATTCCGTAATCTATCAAATCGTTCATTACCTTTTGAACCAAATTCACAGGAATGGCAAAACTGTAGCCTGAATAAGACCCAGTTTGTGATGCAATTGCTGTATTGATTCCGATAAGTTCACCGTTTGTGTTTACTAATGCACCACCACTGTTTCCAGGATTCACAGCTGCGTCAGTTTGTA
>DGBF01000179.1:2397-3616 GCA_002384725.1 Flavobacteriales bacterium UBA4011 | reverse complement strand
AATGATTCGATAGGAACAATATCCTTTTTACTTCGGTCACTTAATAAATTAATGTTTCTCGCTTTGGCTGAAACGATACCTGCTGTGACAGTAGACGTTAAATTAAAAGGATTACCAACGGCTAGCACCCATTCTCCTACACGCATGTTGTCGCTGTTTCCAATTGGAATCGCTGTCAATCCTTTCGCTTCAATTTTTAGCACGGCAACATCTGTGGAAGGATCGGTTCCAACTATTTTTGCGGTGTACTTTGAATTATCGTTCATGATAACTTCAATTTCGCTCGCATCTTGTATAACATGGTTGTTTGTAACGATGTATCCATCATTGGAAACAATTACTCCGGAACCAGAGCCTTGACCTTCTTGTTTAAATTCGCGCCCACCGGCACCAGGTCCATAAAAGAATTCAGAGAAAACATCTCTTTGAAAAGAAGTCTGCACCACTTTAGTGGTAACGTGAACAACTGAATTCAATGTGTTTTCTGAAGCACTAACAAAGCTATTCGCATCTCCAAGCGCATTATGGAGACTAACTCTTTGTGCGTAGTCGCTTGCATTTTGGTTTAATACAGAATCCGATTGGGAAGATGTATTGTCGATAGATGTTACATACACACCCAAAGGAATTAGACCGCCTAGCAGCCCTAATCCGACTGTTTTTAAAGTTGAAGATATAATCATGATTGTTTTAAATTTTAATTACTGATTCGTTGTACGTCAATTATAACACCAAATTTATCAAGGTATTACATTGTCTCTTGTTAAAAAGCGTTAAGCCTTAGCGTACTATAAGCTATATAAGCCATACATTTGTGAAGATTTAACAAGATATGGAATTCGATTTTTACAAATACCAAGGTGCCGGAAATGACTTTGTGTTTCTTGACAATTTTTCAGGAAAATATGACGATTTGACATTGACACAGATCGAACGCTTATGTGATCGACGATTCGGAATTGGTGGCGATGGTTTGATAAAGATTGATAGAAGCGTCGACTGGGATTTTAATATGGATTATTACAATTCGGACGGAAGTAAAAGTTTTTGTGGAAATGGCGCACGTTGCGCAGTCCGCTTTGTTCATGACCTTCTATTGAAGAAAGATTCTTACACATTTAACGCTATTGACGGTGTTCACAAAGGCCGATTTTTGGGGACAAACATTTCCATCGATATGCATAATATTGACGAGATAGAAAAAATTAACGAAAACACC
>DGBF01000179.1:1766-2341 GCA_002384725.1 Flavobacteriales bacterium UBA4011 | reverse complement strand
AGAAAAAATTAACGAAAACACCTTTGTTTTAAACACGGGTTCACCGCATTATATTCAATTTCATGATAAAGTAGAGCAATTTGACATAGTTTCTTTTGGTCAAAAAATTCGATATAGCGAAAGGTTTAAAATGGAAGGTATTAATGTTAATGCTGTTCAAATTCTTTCTGACAACGAGCTTTTCATTCGTACCTACGAGCGAGGTGTCGAAGACGAAACGTTGGCATGTGGGACAGGAATAGCGGCCGCAGTAATTGCCTTTGCAGAAAAACAGAATAGAGAAGGTGATGCTAAAATTCAGATGAAAGCAATGGGAGGGAATCTTGCCGTTTCTTTTCATGCATACGACGAAGGGAGATACAAGTCTATTAAACTAATCGGACCAGCGGAATTCGTTTACAAAGGAACAATCGATGTATAAATTTGATAAAGAAATAGATGTACTTGATTCAATGGACCAATTGATTTCAGGACTTCATCTGTGGATTTGGAATCCAAGTATCAAGAGTCCGCATTTGGGCATATCTTTGGATGGCCACTATTATTCTTTACAGCATCAAAGTAAACAAGAGAAT
>DGBF01000179.1:0-1639 GCA_002384725.1 Flavobacteriales bacterium UBA4011 | reverse complement strand
TAATTGAATTGGTTACTAGTTTGAATAAATCTAGAATTAAAGAAGTGTTTGCAAAATATACGAGTTGTGATAAAGATCAATTTTCTTGCTCCAAACCTCTGTTTGATGTATTTGATATTCAAAAGTCCGATGGAATTTTGTTTGATATTCTCGAAAGTCAAAAGAATTCAATTATTTCATTGAAAGGAATACACTTGGGTGCTGATTTCAGAGGAATTCCCATGTATACCTATGCCGATGTTCTAATGAATCTTAATGTGTTGGCATCGTGAGTTTTTTGGAAGAAATTTTTATCCGAGATGTTCAGGTTTCCGACCATATTATCATTTTTAAATGGGAAAACGACCCTGAAAATTGGGTAGTATCCGAAAGAGACAAGGTGTATACATTTGAAGAAATTCAAGCTTTAATTGCCTCTGCAGCAGACTTTAAGGAGTCGAACCAAAAGAGATGGATGATTTCGAAACAGGATAATCAAGTCATTGGTACTATTGATGTTTTTCAAGGAGGTTTCAAAAAAGGACAAGTAGGGATCGGTATTTTAATAGCTGAAGAAGAAAACAGAGAAAAAGGATTTGCAAAACAAGCCGTGTTTCAAGCGATAAACAAATGTATAGTTGATTTCAGCATAAACACTTTCTATGCCGATGTTCACGTATCGAATCAAGCGAGTATAGCTTTGTTTATAAAATGTGGATTTGAACCTCTCCATCAAGTCGATGATAATTCTAACTTTGATTCTCAAAACTCGACAATTATACGATTGAAGATATGCGTAAAAAAATAATCTTAACTTTTGTTGTTCTAGTGGTTATCGGCGCTATTGTTTTTAGAAATAAAATGGCACTTTTCTGGTATGCCATGTCAGAGACGAAAAATACTAAAGAAACTTCCTTCTTCATCAAAGAAAAGACGAGTATAGAGTCATTAGCCAAGGCGCTCAAAGCAGTTGGTCTCGTTTCGAGCGCAAATGGAATTCTTATCTTAGGTCAATACAAAAACTTAAATGAATCAAGAATCGCTCTAGGTAAATACAAGATTAAGCCCAATACGAGTCTCCGTGATTTATTAAATGGATTTACGCTAAATAGTAATGGCAATGGAAATGCAGAAGTAGAGGTAGATGTTGTTGTCCCGAATGTGCGTTTTATCAATGATTTAGCTGGAAAAATCGCTGAAACGACCATGATTGACAGTGCAACTTTCATAATGCTTCTTGAGAATCCACAAACTTTAAACAAATACGGATTTTCCACCGAGGAATTTCCAGCGATGTTTCTTCCGAATACCTACAAAATGTACTATGATACAGATGAACAGGGCTTTTTGGATAGAATGGCGAAGGAATTTAAAACCTATTGGACATCAGAAAGAAAAGCAAAATTGGCGACTGTTGGGCTGAAATCTCCATCACAAGCCGTAACATTGGCAAGCATAGTCTACAGTGAACAGTCGAAACGTGCGGAAGAGTGGCCGATAATTGCTGGTTTGTATCTCAATAGAATCCGAAAAGGTATTCCACTTCAATCGGATCCTACATTTAAGTTTTGTTGGGGTAAACAACTGGATACTGTTCAGAGATTATTGAACAAACATCGCGAAATAGAATGTGATTATAATACCTTACAAAATTCAATAT
>DGBF01000098.1:8050-8338 GCA_002384725.1 Flavobacteriales bacterium UBA4011 | reverse complement strand
TCTCTTTCAAATAAGCGTACATCGCTTCTTGTCCGCCAATAAACTCCGGTTGAACGGAAGGATTATAGTCCACATCTTCCTGCATTTGCGCAAAAGCAGGGGCAGTGAACAAAAGTGTCAAAATGCTTAAAAAGATTAATTTTTTCATAATATGATTGATTTTAATGATACAATTTACGTAAAATAGAATGATTTCCTGTAATATAAACGTCATATTGAGTGAAGGGTTGCTCTTTGCATTTGAACAGTAAGTTTGACTGCAAAAAACAAATCAGGAGTACCTAAAAC
>DGBF01000098.1:349-7980 GCA_002384725.1 Flavobacteriales bacterium UBA4011 | reverse complement strand
CTATGCCTTTTGAAAAAACGATTCGAATTATTGAAAAAGATAACTAATTCTAAAATCCCGCTTTCTGTCTTTCCAATCTCGGTTGCTCATCCATTCGAATTGTTAAAACACGCATGTATTGTGCAATTCTACTCTTAGGCTTCATGCTGAATGCTTTTTCGGCGAATTGCATGGCTTGCTGCAAGTTTCCGGACATTTCGCTTGCTACAGCCAAGTTGTAAGCGCTGCGATAAGCTTCTCTTCTTTTTCCAGTTTCACCCGTACGCCACATGTTTTCAGCTGCAGTCCAATTGTTTGCTCTGGCCAAATTTGAAGCTGCTCTTAAATTTTTTGACCCACTATGATAAATATCTCGTTTTTCGAAGTTGGTGTATGGGACTATCATTCTGCCGTATTCGTAACCGGTTTCATATGCTCTTCTTTCAACGATGTTGGCTCCTTGCAATACTAACGTACCACCACCGCCACCGGCTAGGTAACGCATCATTCGTTCATCGACGATAACTTTATTGATATTGTCATATACTCTATAATAGGCGCGAACTGTTGCAGAACCTTGGTTCGGTGTGTTCGGTAAATTAGCACCACCTATAGTTCCAGCTTGATCTGAATCGAAGAATTCACAAGCCACAATCATGTCGCTCCCGTTTGCAATGCACAAAGAATCAATTACGGCCCAAGTTAAAGCTGGAGGTGTATTTATTATCGTATTTGTTTTCATGTCAACGATTCCGCCAACGGGAAGTAAGCGATCTCCTTGTGTTAATGCAAACTGCATACCGTTTAAAGCAGCTTTCGCTCCCAATCGATCTGCCATGATGGATTCACCAGAAATTAAGCCTTCTAGCACACTTCCAACCGTTGTAGCTCCTTTTGCAGGAATCGTTCTGTTGACCAAAGTTACTCGTTTTACCTCTGGCCGAAGTTCTATAACTGCTGGGTGTTCTACCTTTATTCCAACGGTTTTGTACGTGGAACAAGATCCAAGTATCAGAGTAATAATCAACAGTATAGATAATTTCATAATTGCTCGATTTACTTATTATTCGTTTTATAGGCTATAAATGTTTCATTTACAAAATCTGTGCCAAAAAAAGAAGGAGTATATCTTTATACTCCTTCTCCTTCATATGTAATAAATTCTTATGCTTCCTTTTTCAAATGAATATCCATTTGAGGGAAAGGAATGCCAATATTGTTTTTCGCAAATTCTTTGTAAATTTTTTCTTGCATGTCGTAATGAATACCCCAATAGTCTGATGTTTTACACCATGGTCGAACAGTAATATTGACACTGGAGTCTCCCAAACTACTTAGTGCAATAAACGGCGCAGGTTCTTCTAGTACGCGTGAATCATTGGCAAGAATGGTGCGAATCACCTCTTTTACTTTGTCGTAATCACCACCATAGTTAAACCCGAAAACCAAATCAACTCTTCTAATCTCTTCTCTTGTATAGTTTACTATGTTTCCATTGGCCAAGGGTCCGTTCGGTAATAACACAGTTCGGTTATCAACCGTTAAAACAATGGTATTGAAAATGTGCATTTCTTTAACAATTCCTTTTTCACCTTGTGCCTCTATAAAATCATCAACTTTAAAGGGTTTAAAAAACAAAATCATTACTCCTCCTGCGAGGTTTCCTAATGCACCTGAAAAGGCCATACCAATTGCCAAACCTGCTGCTCCAAGAAGGGCAATAAATGAAGTCATTTCTATTCCCATTTGACTTGCCGCAACCAATACCACTAAAATTTTCAAGGCTGTCGTTGCTACACTCGATAAAAAACTTGAAAGTCCTGGATCCATGTTACTTTTTGACATGGCCTTCTTAATGAACTTCGAGAGTCTTTTGGACAACCAAAACCCAATAATTAATATTAAAATTGCTGCTAGGAGTGCACCACCACTCCTAATTAACCATCCATTTATTTCTGTGCTTGTTATTCCGGATATACTTTCTATTTTGTCCATCTCTTTTTTTATTATTTTTGGTCTAAATACGTGTTGTTTTTATATAAGTCTGTGAAGATAATTGACTTTTAAAGACAATTCAATAGAATCATATGTTTTTTATCTTGTCAAAACTTCTTCTTTGTCTAACAAAACCGTTCATTTGGATTCTTGTACTTTTTGTGGTTGGATACTTTTTCAAAAAATGGAAATATGCTAAAAAAGCCATCGGACTCTCCTTGATTTTTCTTTTCTTCTTTTCTAATTCAGTCATTCAACTTGAATTTTCTCGATTGTGGGAAGTGCAAGGGAAGAAAATTGAAACGCTCGGAACGTATGACTGTGCTTTAGTTTTGACTGGAATGGCCAGTTATAATAATGACTTAAACCGGCTTGAGTTAAATCAAAAAGGTGACCGCATCTGGCAGGCAATGGATTTGTATCGACGTGGTAAGGTGAAAAAAATTATGATTTCAGGAGATTCAGGTCACCTAACCGATAAAGGATTGCATGAAGCGCAGCAACTTGCTGTGGTTGCACAGAGGAGCGGAATTCCAAAAGAAGATCTCATCGTTGAATCGAAATCGCAAAATACCTATCAGAACGCCCTTGAATCGGCAAAAATTATTAAATCGAAACATAAGGATTGGAAGAAAATTCTCTTGGTTACCAGTTCCACTCACATGCGTAGATCATTGGCTTGCTTTAAAAAACAGGGAATTAATTGCACTCCATTTTCGACGAACTTAGACACCGGCCCAACAAGGGGATATTTCTTTGAACAGTATCTTGTTCCAAATATTGGCGCTCTTGAGGCCTGGGAAAATATAACAAAAGAGTGGACTGGATTTGTGATGTATAAGTTAATGGGCTATCTATAACAACTAAAGTACTACTTCACACTTTGTGGTGTTTACCCATTTACTCCACGTTTTATTATATCCGTGAATTTCTGTGGTATCGACGCCCATGGTGTTAACGATATTCCCTCCATTGTTTGCCCAATTGAAAAGTCCGCCATACAGATTCTTTACATTTGTGAATCCTTTTTTCTTCAATTGTTCTGTGAGTTTCCCACTTCGGTAACCAACCGAACAGTAGATGACTATCATGGACGTTTTGTCCTGTTTGTTGATTTTTGTCCAATCTATATTGTCGTAACCCACCCAAACAGCGGCAGACATATGGCTTACTTGGTATTCCTTTAATTCGCGACTGTCCAAAAAGATGATTTTCCCTTTCTTTTTTTGAATGGCTTGCACCTCGGTCATGGATACAGTTGATGCTTTTTTTCCAGCCATTTTGGTCGCCATATCTTCAAATCCCTCCGGATTTTGGCCATAAGTGTTAAAGAGCATGGTGAATAAAAATAAAAGAGATAATAAAAGACGCATGCTGTATTTTTTATTTAGGACGTTTTAACTAAGTATTACTTACAGAAATCGCACCAAAATTAATTGATTTGCCATTTTATAATTCTTCGATCATCCGAGGTGCTAAGAAATTCATTTTCATTCACTAAACAAAGTGAATTAACAGAATGTTTGTGTCCACCCGTTTTATTCTCCAATTTTTGCTTGAAGGTATAGGTGAGGTCGTCCCATATTTTTATCGATTTATCTCGACTAGCCGAAACAATTGTTTTGCCTTCATCGATTATCAATAAGTCGTATATGGCAAAGTTGTGCGCCGGAATGGACTCTAACAATTTCTCAGCTTGCCAATCCCAAATTTTTAGTAAGCCATCCTTTCCTCCAGAAATCAATTTATTTTCGTCTAAATCAGAAAAAACAGAACAATAAGAACCGTTTTCGTGTCCCGGTAAGGTGACGATTTCATTAAAATGCTGGGTCTCAAAAATTCTGATTTTTTCATCCTGTCCATGAACGACGATCAATTTCCCATCCGATTTGGCATTTATTTTCCTGATTTTCCCGCAGTTTAAGGGAAGAAAGAGCACCAATTCTAAACTTTTAGAATTCCAAACAGACAAGTTGCCATCTGCATCACCACATACGATGAAATCTGTTTTGGGAACTTCTACCAAGGAAAAAAGTGGACTTCGATGTTGCTGGTAAAACTTAACTTCCTGTTTTGTCGATAAATCCACAATGTGAAGATCGCCAGATGACAATCCAAACCACAGGTGATTATTGTCAGAAACAACAGAATAGGGTGGAGTGGAGCACTTTACTGCAAAACTATCCTGTTCGAAGGTGGTTAAATCCCACTGGACAACATACCCATCCGCACTGGCAGAAAATACTTTGTTGTTTCTTTTTTCAAGATCGTAAATAGCACCGGAGTGCCCAGATATTTCACCTATTTTAGAGACCACTAATCTTCTGTCTCTTCAACTTCTTCTTCGTCAACGACTTGTTTTAGCCGCTCCGCATAATCAGCAGGTAGACTTTCGAAGAATGTATCACCGCGCAATCCAAGACGCAGACACTCCAAAGGAATCATTTCGTTGGGTGCAATGTTTCCAAGATTAACGTTCGCCCCAAATAATTTGATGAACCAAACTTGTTGGTTTTTAATGGGTGCTTCCCACATGATATCGTTAGGATTAATCTTCGCGATAATTTTGTTGATCAAGAAGGTGTGCGCTGTTCCATTTGGTCTAAAAATACCCACTGTTCCAGATTCACGTCCCTCAGCAATTACTTTCCAAGAGCCTGCTTCCAGCTCTGTACTCATCATTTTGATCCATTTTGCTGGAGAAATGATAATGCCTGAATCCTTTGAGCCCACTTCAGAAAGTACAGTTCTGTCTTTTGACATTTTGTGTATCAACTCACATTTTTCATCGTGATCGATAATGATTGAACCATCGGAAATTTCGGCTAGATCTAATTTGTATTTATCAATGAAACGGATGTATTCGTCATACATTCCTCGCGCATAGAATATTTCAAATAGCGTTCCACCGAAATAAGGGCGAATGTTTGCTTCTTTGTATAATTTTATTTTTTCCTCCAAGTGCTTCGTTACAATCGAGGTTCCAAAACCAAATTTTATTACATCCGTCAAATGTCCATTTGCTTCAATAAAATTTTCTGTTTCACGAAGGCTCAATCCTTTGTCCATCATCATTGTAATTCCGGAATTACGAGGTTTTGATTCTCGCTTGGGCATGAAGGGTAATTCGTAATTTATGTGATTGTTATTCATCAAATAAGTCTGTAAAAGCGTTAACTGTTTTTAATTCTTCGTTGATTTCAAAAATTTCTTTCGCGGTATTGGAGTCTTCCAGAAAATAAGACCGAAAAGTATAAACGGATTCCGTTTTCTTTCCTAATTTCCACAATACGTTGACTAATATAATTGTAAAATATCGATTCTCACCGTAATTCTTTTTGAAATCATTTATGAAAGCCAATGCCTCTTGTGGTTTCGTTTCGAGAATCATGTCCATACAATTGGTCAATGTTTCTACGTCCGATTCATCAATGGAAAGTGCTTTTTTATAGTTCTCTTCTGCAAGAACGTATTCTTCTAATTTTTCGTAGGCTCCAGCAAGAACATGATACATGCTTGCATTATCTGGATCCAATTCAATTGCTTTTAAAATGAAGGGCAAAGATTCGAATGTATTTCCTTCCAAATCTTGTACGATTCCCATTCCCAACCAGGCGTCTGGGAGCATAGGGGCTAATTCCATAGAACGTTGGTAATGCAATTTGGCAAGAGGAAGTTGTTCCAATTGCTCGTATGCTTCGCCGATATAACACAATGCCACTGGGTCGTCACCATCCAAGCGCATACACTCTTCAAAGCTTTCGACAGCTAGTTTGTATTTTTCTATGGACAAATAGGCATTTCCTAGATTGAAATGAGCAGGACCAAAATCGGCGTTAATGATCAAACAATAATCATATGCCCAAATGGCTTGATCGAAATTTTCAACTTTCGAATAGGCGTTTCCTAAATTGTACCAAGATGTATACGAATAGGGGTTTTCATCGATGAAATCGGTGTAACTTTTAATGGCACTTTCATGCTCATTCAATTGATCATAGCAATACGCCAATTCATAAATTGCTCCCTCATTTGAAGGATTATGTTTCATGGCTCTTTTCAGAACGTCGATGGCTTTTTTATAATCGTTGGCATTTTCATGCTCCATTGCCAAGTCTAAGAAAATTTCATCCTTGTCCTCGTCTTCGGCCTTAATCAAAGAAGCTTCAAAGAACTTAATAGCTCTTTTGCTATCTTTTAACTGGGAGAAAATGGAGGCTTTGGTCAATAACCATTCGGTTTCTTCACCTATGATTTGCTCAATACCTGCAAGAACATTCAAAGCATCTTTTAATTTCCCTGTAGCTGAAAGCGCTTGGGCCATTCTTAATTTAAAAATGGGTTCGAAGGAAAATAAAGAGAGCGCATATTCTGCACAGAACAAGGCTTTGTTGTATTGACCACTGATTAAATAATGGTCTACTATGGCCTCAAGTCGGTCGACATCAAGATATTGCATGTTGCCGCCTTTGAGGTATTTTTCGAATTTCTCAAGGTCTTTACTAATGTCCCTTTCAAAATTTTCATCTTCATTGTCAAACATACACGTTTACTTTGCACTTGAAGGTAATCAATTTCTGCCCTTGCATCACGACAAGTATAAAAGATTATCAACAGGCGATTGAATATAAAACGTAAAATGTGCCCAACTCAGTATGAAGAGAGCACATTTTAGTATGAATTAATTATTTATTTGATCTTTTACGATCAGCTTCTTTCAAAAGAATTTTTCGGATTCTTAAACTAGCTGGTGTTACTTCTACGTACTCATCACCTTGAATATACTCCAAACATTCTTCCAAAGAGAATAATTTAGGTGGAGCCAAACGAACTTTATCATCTGCACCTGAAGAACGCATGTTTGACATTTTCTTCATTTTCGTAACGTTGATGTTCAAATCACCAGCACGAGAATTTTCTCCAATTACTTGTCCTTCGTATATTTCTTCATTTGGTCCGATAAAGAATGTTCCACGTTCTTGTAAGTTGTTTAAAGAGAAAGGAATAGACTTACCAAGTTCCATGGAAATCAATGATCCATTTTGACGTCCTGGAATTTCACCTTTGTACGGTTGGTATTCCAAGAAACGGTGTGTCATAATTGCTTCACCTGCCGTTTGTGTCAATAGGTAATTTCTCAATCCGATAATACCTCTTGAAGGAACGTGGAATTGGATAACCATACGGTTTCCTTTCGGCTCCATATTGGTCATTTCACCTTTTCGTTTCGTCACGGCTTCAACAGCTGTTCCCGAATTGATTTCTGGTAAATCGATCGTTAATTCTTCAACAGGCTCACATTTAACTCCATCAATTTCTTTGATAATTACCTGTGGTTGACCCACTTGTAACTCATATCCTTCTCGACGCATTGTTTCAATCAAAACAGATAAGTGCAATACACCTCGTCCAGCAACCAACCATTTGTCGGCTTTGTCAGTAGCAGTAACGCGCATCGCCAAGTTTTTCTCCAACTCTTTGTCTAATCGTTCAGAAATGTGGCGAGAAGTTACCTTCTTACCTTCTTTTCCAAAGAAAGGACTGTCGTTGATAGAAAACAACATGTTCATTGTTGGTTCATCAATGCTGATAGATGGCAATGGCTCAGGATTCTCTGCATCACAAAGAACGTCACCAATTTCAAATCCTTCGATTCC
>DGBF01000098.1:0-161 GCA_002384725.1 Flavobacteriales bacterium UBA4011 | reverse complement strand
TTCGAACACGTACAATTCCTTGATACGATGTTTTTCTTGGGATCCGTCACGTTTTCCAACGATAACTGGCATGTTTTCTTTCAATTCTCCACGGTTCAAACGACCGATCGCGATACGTCCAACATACGCAGAGAAATCCAAAGATGTAATCAACATTTGTG
>DGBF01000104.1 GCA_002384725.1 Flavobacteriales bacterium UBA4011 | reverse complement strand
GCTCTTCCGATCTCTTTGAATATCTCTGGAGCACTCAGTACTTTACATTGAATGTAGTCAATTCGGTTATCGATATAATCCTCGAATTTCACTTTGTCTATTGCTTCATCCGAAGCTTGGAACCAATCTTTGACAACAGAACTAAACACTTGACGGTAATCGTATTGCATTGGGATATTTCCATTTTGCAAATTGGTCAAATCTGGATTTTCACCATATACGCCTGGGTTCAGACAGGTTCCGAAAATCATCATTGGTGCTGCGTTTCCGTGATCTGTTCCATAACTTGCATTTGAAGCCGCTCTGCGACCAAATTCTGAATACGTCATGGACAAAACGCGGTTGGCTAAGCTTTGGTTTTGCAAATCATCGTAGAATGCTTTCATCGCAGACGAAATGTGGTACATCAATGCAGCGTGACTTCCCATAGAAGTGCTGGTTGTTTCCACTTGGTTGGCGTGGGTATCAAAACCACCGATTCTACACAAGAATACTTTCGTTTGGATTCCACCGCTCAACAAACGAGCAATAATTTTCAATTGTGGTGCCAAAGGATTATCAATTGCGCCTGACGGAGCGATGAAAGGATAGGTTGTTGGATAAACGGTAGAAGAGTTTGATCCGGCATTGTATACGTTTTTCAATCGATCCGCATAATTGTTTGATTGCTGTTCGATTTGCATCATGTATTCGATCTCTTCTCCAGCATGTGTATCTGGGAAGTTAGCAGGTGAAGCAACACCAACACTATTGATTAAATCGTAAAATGCATTCGGATCTTGAATGGATAAACCGGCTGGAATTCCTTCATCACGGTGAAACGCTAAAGAAACACCCGTTCCAATTTCAATCGCCAAAGGATCTAGATTCGACGGATTCGGATAGTTTAAGGGATAACCTGGATGATAATGTTCTAAATATCTGCCCATCCATCCTGAACTTTCGTACTCATCATAATCGACACCCATGTGCCAGATATCACGACTGCGGAAATGTGATCCGTTGTGATTAAGGTAAGACACATTCTGAATCAAAGCCATGTGACCATTGTCGTACATCGCTTTTGCCCCAGTCATATCTGGATGAAGTCCGACTTTTTTATTGTCGGGAAGGGTTAAATCCAATGGGATATATTGTCGAGAACCTGTTTGCGGAATTGCAATATTTGGTCTCAAATTGTAATAATTTCCATATTGATCCATTGGAATCACCATGTTTAAACCGTCATTACCACCGTGTAATTCGATCAAAATCAAAACACGGTCGTTTAGGCTTTTCATGGCCACTTCCTTCAGGAAATTGTTCGGTTGAGCAGCATGAAGCTGAACACCGTTGAGTTTTAAAAATGCGCCAGTTCCAATCATAGCTGACAATCGTGCAAATTCTCTTCTATCCATAATGTTTTGCTTAATAGAGTTGATATTCTGGTGACTGCATCATTGCTAACGCTAAATTATCTAGTTGTGCTCGAACAATCGCGTCATTGTTTGTATTGACATATGTGAGCCATTCAGCTGTCCAGTTTGCCGCTGGAAGTTGGCCGAGTAAAATGACATCTTTAAAGTAATCGAATCGTTGTGTCGACAGTTGAATTGGAATCATCCATTCCACTAATTCTTGCATCAACAAAACGGAATTACCTGGATCGGTGCATTTGTCTTCTACAAACTGAAGGAAATCCAATTTTAACAAGGAAGTACCTGCGCTATTATCGAATCCATTGATCAAGAGTTCAGAAAATTTGTAACGATTGGCTAGATAGTTTGATGAAATCCAATACCGTTGAAAATGCGGAACTTGGAAGTAGGCATCGTATCCGGCAACATCGTAGGGCTCAAAAAAGTCTAAACCTTGCTGATCCAATTGCTGAACTAGCTTTCGATACATGTCGTAATGGTCTTCTAAATCTGTTGTTTTATCGGGTATATCCAATTCAAACAAACGTATGGTTCCGATTATTAAATCGACAGGTGATTTTATGATTGCACCAACATTATTATCGTCCGTTGGAGCTGAGTCTAAATCGTAAAAATGCTCGCTGGTAAAAAGAACTTGCAGTACCGAAGTAATGTCAAAATTATTTTGTTCTAATGTCGCTGCAAGCGGAGTAATTATATTTGTTTCAATTTCCGGGGTGATGTCAAAATAGACAAATTCACGATAGATTCTTCTGCATATATTTTTAGCCGTGTGAGGCGAAGCGAAAATCATATCAATCGCATCATCCAGTTCATCATTAACGGATTGTACAGTTGTGTTTCCGCCAATAACGTTGGCTGTTTGAATCGTTGTATTGTTGAATGCTGCTGAAAATAGTTTATCGCTCACATCATGCTGTGATGACATAGTTCCATTACCTTTTACTTTTCCGGTCGGAATATTCGTTATCGGATCAATCGTTTGGTAAGAAGTATCTGTACTCCATCCAGTCAGCACTTTGGTCAGGGCTTTCACATCCACTTCAGTGAAATTGGTATAATCATCAGGGCCTACTTGATCTCCTTTTCCAACAGTGAAAAGTTCTAGAAATTCTCTTCCGAAATTTTCCTGAGGATTCCCTTTTACATTCAATTTACCATCCAAATGAATCAACATGGCATTATCGATACAAATGGCTCTTGCTAAATCTTTGTAATTGCCCAAGGCATAAAAACGCAGTAGACGCAAATAGTCTAAAGAAAGTTGAGGTTCGTTTTCTACACGAGAAATAATCAAAGGAAAATGGGTATGATAAAACCAAACCATTCGATCGGTCAAATTACCTCCTGAAAGACGCATACTGTCCATCCACCAAGCACTTGTAAATTTGCTAAGCGTATCTGAATTTCGGTTGGGATCTTTTACATTCGGCGACACCCAATCTGTTCCTGACAAATAGTCAATCGGTAGAGCTGGAGCAATCTGCGGGGTAATCAATAATTGAAATGCAGCTGCCGCTGTTAAGGTCGAAAACAGTTGAATTTCTTGAATTTGAGGACCAAAAGTCGCTCTGCGAAGCATATGTGCAGCTTTCTGGCCCCCCAAGGTTCCAACGAAAGGGTTTAATGATGCCATTTTTCTATTGTTTTTATAAATATAGGACTTTCCATATAAAGACAGAAATTTCTGGGATGGGTTGCTTTTTATTTTGGACTGAAGAATTCAGGATTTTAGACCCAGGACTGAAGGACTGAAGGACTTTGGACTTGAGGATTGGGAGATTCAGGGTTTATAACTTCATTTCTTGGAAGCAATCAAATTAATTTAACCCCCCCAATCCTGAATCCACCTCTGACTTATAGTAAAATATACAAGAACAAGTTTTTCTGTCTAAAATAGTTTATTTTTGTATGACACGAATCAATTATTATGAAAAGAGATTATTTCTTAGGCGCACTGATGGTATTGTTTTTTGCTTCATTGCAATCTTTTGCGCAGCAATTACCCATGGATTTTTCAAATTCAACTTCGACGTTCAATGGATTTTCAGGATCTGGTTTTTCTTATAATGTTGACCCAGACAATTCCTCAAATAATGTTGGACAGTTTTATAACGATGGATCATGGTCGTGGCAAGGTTTTACGGTTAGTCTGCAAAGTTCAATTGATTTAGATTTTCAGAATACGATTTCTTTGAACTTCTATTCGTTTGATCCAAACGCCCATAACATCGTGATTAAGTTAGAGAACGGCGCAAATCCTGATGTAGAGGTAATTCAGAATATTTCAGGTTTGGCCGGTTGGACCAATAACGTAGTATTTGATTTTGCGAACGCAACCTATACATCAAATGGTTCACCAGTGAGTGCAACTGGAGTATATGATAAATTGACCATTTTTATTGATGGTGGTTTTTCTGCAGCGGGAACATATTTATTAGACGACATTGATGATGGTTCTCCGATAGTGAATCCAAATGTGTTGGATGTGGTGTATACGAACTTGGTTTGGGAAGATGATTTTAATACACCAGGTCCCGTAAATTCGATGAATTGGCACCATCAAACACAAGTGATTATTCCAGGTGTGGGTTGGGCAAATAGCGAGGAACAGCATTACACAGATCGCATAGAAAATTCATTTGTAGACAATTCTGGTTTTCTGAATATTGTTGCGAAAGACGAAACGTACAACGATCAAAATTTGATTAAAAATTATACTTCGGCGCGATTGAATTCCAAGTTTGCCTTTACCTACGGAAGAATAGATGTACGTGCAAAAATTCCAGTTGAACCAGGAACATGGCCAGCGATATGGACTTTGGGTAAAAACATCAACGAAAATGGTGGTTTTTGGGCCCCAACTTATGGTACAACAAGTTGGCCAGATTGCGGTGAAATTGACATGATGGAGCATGGGATTTTCCCGAATCAAAATATCAATTACATCGGCAGTGCATTGCATACGCCTTGCTGTCATGCTGGTTTTCCAAATCATGGTGGTGTCCTCACGACAGACTTAGCCAATGACTTTCATGTATACTCAATGAACTGGTCGGCCAACCAAATTACTTTCTTGATTGATGGAGTTGGATATTACACCTACAACCCAACCGTTAAAAACGCAAGCACGTGGCCTTTCTTTGAAGATCAATTCATTTTGTTGAATGTGGCCATGGGTGGAATTGCTGGTGCAGTAGATCCCAATTTCACAGAGAGCGCAATGGTTGTCGATTATGTGAAAGTATATCAAGCGGATGGAGTAAATCTTGATGAAATAACAGATTCAAGCAGTTCAGTGAAAGTGTTCCCGAATCCAGCAAACGATGTGATCTTTATTACTTCGGACGTGGAGCCAAGTAATTTGGCGGTTTATGATGTGTTTGGGAAACTGATAATTGAACAGGAAAGTAAAACGGAACGGATAGATGTGAGTAGTTTGAAATCTGGCGTTTATTTTGTTGTCGTTTATTTTGGAGAAGAGAAGGTAGTGAAGAGAGTAGTTACTGAATAATTAGTTCAAGTACTTCTTCAACATTTGATCAACTTCCTTTAATTCATTTGAAATTTTATTCTTGTGAATGATTATCGCAGATAGAACTGTGTCGTACAAGAAATAATAAGTTTGCGTTTCTTCCATTTTCTTGATCCTATTCCAAGTGACTTTCCGCTCAGACTCAGGCATGTTGTGCATTAGGCTGGCGTTCTACACGTTAGCTGATGATGTTACAGAACTGTTGATAGTGCTTTAGAAAAATCTTGTCTAGACA
>DGBF01000145.1:28671-28860 GCA_002384725.1 Flavobacteriales bacterium UBA4011 | reverse complement strand
TGCAATTCACCGTAGATTTGACTCGTGCAGCACTTGATAATTTGGGATTCACGAATGTCAATAATTCGAAATTAGAATCGAAATTCATAGTAAATTTAACTGGTACCAACGAAACCAATATTTCGGGAAATGTAGAATTAATAGGATTTATCTATTCTGAAAAAGGTAAAAATTTCAAAGTGCCAAACA
>DGBF01000145.1:28093-28595 GCA_002384725.1 Flavobacteriales bacterium UBA4011 | reverse complement strand
AAAAATTTCAAAGTGCCAAACATGACGATTGATGTCACCCGAGGACCTGTTTCAGATTTACTTCTTATCAATTCAGAATTAGGCGTTGCCAGAATCGAAGGGAAAATAGATTTTGCTCAGGTCAGCACCTCCTTTCAATCTCAATTGAGTCAAATTTTACCCACGCTATTTGAACCACCGAAGAAAACGAATACGAATTTGGCAAAGAAGAATAACTTCACTTATTCAATAAATACGGAGAAAAAGATGAACGATTTCTTAGATATATTTGTTCCAGGGCTGTATATCAAACCAGGCACTAAAGTTTCTGGTGGGTATTCTGAAGCAACGAATGACTTCTCAATGGTGTTGGAAAGTTCATTGATAAAATACGAATACTTTCAATTTCACAATGTATTCTTCGACCAGAGTGCCATTGATAAAGACGTAAAAATGAAGGTCGATATTGGTGAGTTTTATTTGAACGACACGCTTTCTGTGGCCCACCTTTCATTCAATGCAG
>DGBF01000145.1:25099-28017 GCA_002384725.1 Flavobacteriales bacterium UBA4011 | reverse complement strand
ACCACCTTTCATTCAATGCAGTTGGTTCGCGAGATACTTTTCAAACCCAATTAACGTGGAATCCGAATACCACGAATTACTCTGAAATTAACTGGCAAACAGCAATTATAGATGAGGAATCAATTGATTTTTTAATTCAACCTTCGCTTATCTCCATTCATCAAAAGCAGTGGGATATTAAGAATGCGTCTGCCTTAGAATATAGACAAGACTACATCTCGATTAAGGACTTTTTATTTGAACGTAAAAACCAATTTATTTCATTAAATGGAAAAGTTTCCGATCGTGACGAAGACAAATTAAAAATAAAAATGAGTCATCTACAGTTGGATGATTTTACTCCTATTATTCAGTCTCCTGTGGCACTGAATGGTGAATTGAATGGTTTTGGTGAGATCTCAACTCCTTTCACCAATCTTGGTTTTAATGGAGATGCTAGTATCAAAGGTCTTTTCATTGACCAAGAGGAAGTCGGTGACGTTTTCGTTCAATCCAATTGGGAAAAAGGAAAACAAAGCATCGGATTGAAAGGTGATTTAATTTATAAAAACACGCAGACCTTTGCCTTCGATGGTTTCTATCACTTGAATAGGACGAAGGACGTCTTAGATTTTAATTTGGTATTCGACGATACGGACATCCAATTCACAAACGCCTTTATGGATCCGCAGGTGGTCTCCGATATTGAAGGTACACTCAATGGAAAAATAAAAGTGAAAGGCACACTAGACAAACCTTTGCTTTCCGGTGGTTTTGATTTGGAGAATGGCGGTGCAAAAATTGGAATTTTAGGAGTGAAATTCAGAACAAATGGTGAAATCTATTGTGATGAATACGGCTTCTACATGGACAATATTCCGATTTTTGATCAAGAAGGAAATGCTGGTTCCCTTGTTGGTTCGATTTATCAAGATAACTTTTTGGATTGGAATTTTGACCTTGCCTTTAACCTAGAGGACGATGCGGTAAATAAAGATCCTATCATTCCTTGGAAAGCAGTTCCGCTTAATAAATTCTTGGTGATGAACACTAGCTATCAAGAAGGAGATTCATATTACGGAAAAGTCTACATGACCGGATATGCCAATATTTTCGGTTATGCAGAACATTTAGAGATAACTGTCGATGCTAAAACAGAAAAGGGTACTACAATTAATTTTCCAATGTATGGAACATCAGAAATATCTGCCGATGAAGATTTTATAACCTTTACCTCTGCTGATAGTTCATTGGTGTCAGGTGACCCGAAAATTGACTTCACAGGAGTGGATCTGAATCTAAACTTTGATGTGACTCCAGATGCTAAACTCAAGATTATTTTTGATGAAAAATTAGGTGACGAAATTGTGACGGATGGTTCTGGGAAAATCAGTATGCGTGTCGATAACCTTGGTGATATTTCACTAGATGGAACGTATACTGTAAACGAAGGTGTTTACAATTTCGCCATGGGACCTATTAAACAGAACTTCTTCATAGAACAAGGCGGATACATAACGTGGACAGGAGATCCGTACAATGCCAACTTGAATTTGAGATCATATTACAAAACCAAGGCCAATTTATCGGAAATTTCGGTCGATCAAATCGGAAATTCGACAGGAACCAATCAAGATGTACTTTGCTATTTGGATATTACCCAAACTCTCGTCAAACCAGCGATTGCATTTGACATTGAAGTACCCAATGCCGACGAATCAGGAAAGGCATTGATAAACAGGATCAAAAGCGACCCTGAGGAGTTGAATCGTCAGTTTTTCTCTTTGCTCTTAGTGAAAAGTTTTCAACCTTTAAAAGGTTCCAACACAGCTACTAGCGGCACAGCATTAGACTTGGCTGCCAATCAGATCAACTCGATGTTGTCCCAATTATCTCAGAGTTATAAATTGGCCGTCAACATGGACGCGAATTCGCTAGGCGATAAAACTTACGAGCTCGGTTTATCGAAAGAATTCTTAGATAATCGATTAATTTTATCTGGTAGTTTTGGGGTTGAGAACTCTACTGCCACTAAAACAAGTTCTAGTCAAAATTTCTTAATAGGTGATGTGAATTTGGAATATCTCTTAAATGAAACTGGTACATTTAGAGTGAATATTTTCAACGAGTCCAACCAAAGTAACGTAATCCAAGATAACAATCAAGGCTTATTCAAACAAGGTATTGGGATCAATTATCAAGAAGATTTCACAGGTTTCAAGAACTTTAAATTATTCCAATATTTCTTCGATTTATTCAGAAAAAGCGATGACAAACGTTTCCCGTATAAAAAGAATAAGAAACGAATGCCTGTCCCTCCAATCGATTCAAAATCCATTTCACTTGCCACCTTGCTTGAGGAATAAAAAAATCTAGACCATCCGTTTTTAGCAAGAAAGTTCACTAGATTTGTTATTCCATAGATCAAATTTGAAACATGAAAAAAGTATTGATTGCCAATCGTGGTGAAATTGCCAGACGAGTTATCCGAACATTAAAAAAAATGGAAATTACATCCGTTGCTATCTATAGCGATGCGGACAGAAATGCTCCTTATGTCTTGGAAGCCGACGAAGCTGTTTATGTTGGCGAAAGTCCTTCATCAGAAAGTTATTTGAAGCAAGATTTGATCTTATCCATCTGCAAGGAAAAAGGTGTTGAAGGTATTCATCCAGGTTATGGATTCTTGTCTGAAAACGCCGAGTTTGCCCGAAAAGTGAAAGCAGCTGGAATGACTTTAATCGGACCATCACCCGAATCGATGGAAATCATGGGAGACAAATTGAGCGCGAAACAAGCTGTAAAAAGCTACAACGTTCCTTTGGTTCCTGGAGTTGACGAAGCGATTACTGATCCCCAAGCTGCGATTAAAATTGCCGAAGAAGTGGGCTACCCTATTCTCATCAAAGCTTCTGCCGGTGGTGGTGGAAAAGGAATGC
>DGBF01000145.1:6063-24927 GCA_002384725.1 Flavobacteriales bacterium UBA4011 | reverse complement strand
TTATTGAGAAATTTGTTACCGAACCAAGACATATTGAAATACAAGTTTTTGCCGATAGAATGGGCAATACCGTTTACCTTTTTGAACGTGAGTGTTCTATTCAAAGACGTCACCAGAAAGTGGTGGAAGAAGCACCAAGTGCTATTCTAACACCTGAATTGAGAAAACAGATGGGTGAAGCTGCTGTTGCCGTGTGTAAGGCTTGTAATTATGAAGGAGCAGGAACCGTTGAGTTTTTATTGGATGGTAACTTAGACTTCTTTTTCTTGGAAATGAATACACGTTTGCAAGTGGAACATCCAGTAACGGAAGAAATAACAGGAACTGATTTGGTGGAATGGCAAATTCGCGTTGCTCGCGGTGAAAAATTACCGAAAACACAAGAAGAACTTTCGATCAATGGACATGCAATTGAGGTTCGTGTATATGCAGAGGATACTTTAAACGGCTTCACACCTGATATTGGAACTTTGGAGCGATACCGTGTGCCAGCAGGGGAAAATACGCGAGTAGACGACGCATTTGTAGAAGGAATGTCAATTCCGATTTATTACGATCCTATGATTGCCAAATTGGTGGTTTGGGGAAAAACACGTGAGGAAGCGATTGATCGTTGCATTAAAGCGATAGACCATTATCAAATTTCAGGATTGAAAACAACCTTGGATTTCGGGAAATACGTGCTGAAGCATGAAGCGTTCCGAAGCGGAAAATTTGATACTAACTTTGTGAAAGAATACTTCCAAGATCCACGTGTGATGTACACCGCCATGGAAGAAGAAGCCGAAGCTTTAACGCACGGAATCAACGAAATTTGGGACTCAATTGTCGATTTCCAAAAAAGTGAATTTGCTTCTAGAGAGATTAGTGGGGCTTGGAAATAAAATTTGAGGATACAAAAAAAGGGTCTTGGTAAATACCAAAACCCTTTTTTAAAGTCCTGTAGATTATATCTTAACAGACAAACCTGCATTTAGAATACCACCTTGCCCAAAACCAGCAGCAACGTTTATTCCTAAGTTATCTGTAAGAAAGTAACGCACACCAACTCCTATTCTTGATGCAATAGGTATCAAACTTGAAATTTCAGCTTGTGTATAACTAGGATCTGAACTTTCGAATGAGAATGTTCTGTTCCCATAACCTACACCGAATACTCCGTAGAAATCGACTTGATCATTATCAATAAAGTGGTAGTTGAATGTCAACAACACACCTATTTTCTTTGTTGAAAAATCGTATGTGTAATCTTCGAGTAATCCTGTTTCTATATAAGAAACTTTTGTGTTGTTGAATCCGATATCCAAACCTAGTCCAATTTTATCTGCTAATAAGTATTCCGCACGAAATCCAACAGGTCCAATACCCGATATTGATAAACCTTCTTCTGTTCCTTGGGTATAGGCAGCTTTAAACACTGTAGTATACAAATTAGGGAATCCATAATAAACATCGAAAACTAAGTTCCCTTCTTCTAAAGCTTGTGCAGATGCTGTGTTTGAAAACATGATTCCAAATGCAGCAATAGCGCCAATAATTACTTATAAATGTTATCACAGTATTGCCTTATTATAGTAGATCATATTCAATTTTCATGCATTAAATATTACCTACCTTTGCGACCTTAAATTTGAGACCTATAGATAATGACTAAACTTTTTAATCTTTTCAATTTCAATCAAAAAGTAGATTACAAAACAGAGATTCTTTCAGGATTGACCGTTGCTTTAGCTCTTGTGCCAGAAGCAATTGCTTTTGCCATGATTCCCGGGTTTTCTCCATTAACAGGACTGTATGCTGCATTTGTTTTGGCTTTGATCACTTCTATTTTTGGTGGTCGACCAGGAATGATTTCGGGAGCAACTGGTGCTGTCGCAGTAATTTTTGTCGGATTGATTCTTGAATTGAAAAGGCATTTCCCAGGTATAGAACCTGAAGAAATACTCAATTATGTCTTTATTACTGTTGTTTTCGCTGGTGTGCTTCAAATTCTAGCAGGTGTGCTTCGCTTGGGTAAATTCATTCGTTTGGTTCCACAACCGGTCATGTTTGGCTTTGTAAATGGACTTGCGATTATCATATTCATGGCACAGTTTCCCAATTTTTATCAAAAAGGAACAGAGAATTTATTGGCACAAACGCCTTTCCTCATTATGCTTGGACTAACCGTTTTGACAATGGTTATCATATGGGGATTACCGAAATTAACAAAAATGATTCCTTCCGCATTGGTCGCTATTTTAGTGGTTTCTGCTTTGGTTATTGGTTTGAATATAGATACGATGACGGTTGCCGACACCATGAAAGATGGTCAAAGCATCAAAGGTGGCTTCCCTCCTCTTTCCATTCCAAATATCGATTGGTCATGGGAAAGCTTGATGATCATTTTTCCTTATGCAGCGATTGTTGCAGGAGTGGGCTTAATCGAAAGTTTATTGACCTTGAATATCATTGACGAAATAACGGAAACGCGAGGGAGTGGAAATCGTGAATGTATTGCACAAGGAACAGCGAATATTTTCTCTGGTTTTCTCTCTGGAATGGGTGGTTGTGCTATGATAGGTCAAAGCTTAATCAATACTTCCGCTGGAGCGAGAGCTCGACTTTCTGGAATTACAGCGGCAGTTATGTTGTTGGTTTTTATTATGTTTGGTTCAAGTTTGATTGAAAAACTCCCGATGGCAGCTCTTGTCGGTTTGATGTTCATGGTGGCTATTGGAACTTTCGAATGGGCAAGTTTCAAAGTGTTTAAGAAAATGCCATCGTCTGATGTTCTCGTGATGATTTTGGTGACCCTAATTACAGCTATTACGCACAACTTGGCGATTGCTGTTCTTGCAGGAGTTATCCTTTCCGCTTTGGCCTATTCATGGGAAAATGCGAAAAGAATTCGTGCTCGAAAATACGTGGATGACAATGGCGTCAAGCACTATGAAATCTATGGACCCCTTTTCTTTGGTTCAACAACGGCATTCTCAGAAAAATTTGATCCTTTGAATGACCCGGACGAAGTTATCGTTGATTTTGCAGAAAGTCGAGTTGCAGATATGTCAGCAATTGAGGCTCTGAATAAGTTGACGGAACGCTATTTAAAAGCAGGGAAAACGATCCACTTGAAGCACTTGAGCCCGGATTGTCAGACTTTATTGAAGAATGCGAAAAAGGTAATCGATGTGAATGTGCTAGAAGATCCGACGTATCATATTGTGGTGGATAAAGTTTAAAATCGACTGTTGACCCTTGAGGTTGACTTAATTTGAGTAAAAAAATCAGGACCGGACGAATCCAATTCTGACTTTTCAATTAAAAGGTAAACTTTTTAGTGCTGAATAGCTACTTGCTTTCTAACAGTTGATTTTCCGTTGTTGATTTCTAGGATATAAATTCCATCATACAAGACCTCTGTTTCGAAGAAAACGATTGTGCTTCCTTGTAAAAACTGCTTTTCTGCGACCATCTTTCCTTTGATATCGTGCAATTTTACAAGCATGTTTTCTTCCACCTTCGTTTTGATTTGAATCATCAATAAATCACTCGCTGGATTTGGATAAACCGTAAAATCATTTTCTTTCAATACTTCTACAATTCCTGCAGTCGATGCGTAAGTTGTTGTTGGCTCACTAACGCTCGTCACTTTTGAACCTGTCACTGTTCCGTAAAAAGTTGGACCTACAACGTATGGGTAAGTTGAATTCCAATCTTCATCTACTGTAGCAAAGTAAGCATATGTCCCATTTGGATATTCCGGCGTAACACAAACGCGACCATTGTGCACGTCTAGGTAATCTGGTGATGCATTTGCGATAAACTCATTGTCTTCACGGAAATATCCGATTGGGTAGGTTGTGCTCACATTTGGTCCTGAACTAACTGAAGCTCCAGTAGGACTTGTGTTTCTTACGGTAATATTTCGTTGAGAATAACCAGATTTCATTCGAGTAATTCCGCCGGTTCCATTTAAATTTTTGTATCCATATGCTCCGTAAATTGGGAAGCCATCATAAGCGAATCCTATCAATGGTGAATGAACTGTTGAATCGATTACGTATAATCCATCCGCCAAGTACAAATCACAAATATTAGAGATAACGGCTAAGTCCAAATTGAAAGCACTCGGGTTTTGATGGTGGTGATAATTTCCCATTGCTGGATGTCCTTTTGCACAATCAAAACCTGCTTTCTCCGCAGGAATGGCATCTCTGTTCCAATCTTGGTTCGCTTGAGGTCCACCTGGGCAAGGAGGATTTCCTGGACCGCCACACAACGCATTGGTATTTGGGTTCCAAGCAACTCCGTCACGATAATCAAACAAAGAAACACCATTGATGAAAACGCCAATATTACCTGGGGTTGTAGCGGCTGCCGTTCCTGTATTTTGAACAGGATTCAATGAAATTTTATAAATCGCGTTTTGATCAGAGGCAAAAGAAGGATTTCCATCTAAAAACGGTCCAGTGACATAACTCGGAATTCCTTTTGTTGAGGCGTACACCCAATTTGTAGAATACTGTACTGTTTGTACATTTACCAAAACTGCATCAGCAATCGGAGTTGAATTTCCCTGTAAATAATGGCTACCTGTAATGATATTGTTTTGCAACCAACTAAAAATTGCCGGATTGGTTTGTGCATTGACACCTGCTAAAAACAAGGTAGAAAAAGCAATACTCTTAAGGATTTTTTTCATTATTAATTTGATTTAATATTGTTTATACTCGTTTTGACGACGGATACTTTTCATTCCTTCTATTCTTTCGAAAAGAATTCTCTTGGGTAACCGAACTTTGGATTGAAAAGAAAATCGTCGTCAGTTAAAGTGAATAAAAAGGCAATGATATCTGCTTTCTCATTTGAAGACAATTTGATGGCTTTTTTAAGTTGAGGCGATAATGTTGACGAACGTTCGATATTATCTGTATAATGGTCCAAGACTTCCCGTAGCTTCGAAAAGCGTCCGTCGTGCATGTATGGATACGTATGTTTTATGTTTCGTAAAGTTGGCACTTTGAATTTCTGCGCGTCTTCCGCCAAATTGGTAATTTTCTTTCGCCCGTAATCCATCAAAGTCGGATCAAGCGGTAGACCATTGTTCTCGAATTTATGGCTGGTGAAAAGCGGTTCGGTATGACAACTAGCGCAATTATTTCGAAATAGCTGTAATCCGTTTTGTTCTTGCTCGTTAAACTGGGCTTCGCCTCTAAGGTATTTATCGTATTTGGAATTATTAGAAATCAACTCCAATTCAAACTGAGAAATGGCGAACAACAGGTTTTGAGTCGTTGCTTCTTCCGCTCCAAAAGCTTCTAGAAATGCTTTTCTATATCGTGGTAATTTGTTGAGTTTTTTAAGTACTTTCTTTAAATCCTCGTCCATTTCGTTGTGATCTGTAATGGGCGCAATTGTTTGACGATCAAGCGCTGGCACTCCACCATCCCACATAAAAGACGTACTCCATGCAAGATTCATCAAAGCCATCGAATTTCTGGTTCCTATTCTACCATCGATACCATGCGATAAATCGTGATCGACGTGTGTAAAACCTGTGGCTTGAAGATGACAACTCGAACAGGAAATTGAATTGTCTTTTGATAAAATCGGATCATAAAAAAGTGCTCTTCCGAGTTGAATTTTTGAATCCGATCTGGGGTTGACCGAATAATCGTATGTTTTTTCAGGCCAAGTGATGGAAAAGATTTTATCTCCACTGTTCTTCCAAATTAAAGAAGTACTCAGAATTAAAAATATGACGAATAGACTTTTCATTTAATACGCTCCAAGTAAAACAAATCCATTGATCATTTTCTTCATCATGCGAACGGCTTGTTTTCCAGGAATCATGATTTCATTTTCTTTTTTCACGTTTACGAGCCGAAAAACATCCCATAAATCGATTTTAATTTGGACATTGGATTCATAAATTTGACCAAAATTTATTGTTTTATCCACGGAAAAAGGATCGAGATATCCACCCAGATGATATTGAAATTTGTTGTTTCTCGTATTTGCGCTGGGTGATTCTCCTTCAATCTTTAGATGAATATACCCACTTTGCCATGCCCAATACATGCCCAAACTAGGGTCCAAATCACCTTCCATAACACTTGCTGTGTGATAAAGTGGTTCTAGTCCGTAGGTTATAACCAACTCCCTTTTTTCATTAAGTGGAACCGACCAATTATGTGTTTCTGGTTTGGACCAATCGACAAGATGAGCGGCATCTGCAGAGACTTCATTCTTAGGTGGAACACTTACAAAAAATCGAATTGTTTCGAACTTCAAAGAATCGCCTTTCTTAGTTATATACCATGTATTCTCCTGAAGAGAATCCCCTTGGAATAGAAAAGTGAAATTTAATTCAGCTTTTTCCTGAGAAAACGTTTGATTGGCAAGTACAAGAAAGAAAAGTAAGATTCTCATCCTATTTTTTCATCGGTGGTTTGGGCGGACTGAAGAAAGTTTCCAATTTGGAGCGGAATTTTTTGAATTTCGGAATTTGATCTTCGCTACACAATTTTCGAATATCGTCAAAATGCTCCAAGTTCATGAATTCTATTTCATCATTAATCCCACTTAATCGTTCCATTCGCTCAGCCCGATTAGATTCTTGTCCTTCTTCACCTATCGTTTTGTAAAGGGCGTTTTTTATTGCCACTTGCTTTTTTCTGAGTTTTTTAACTTGACCTTGATGCGAAATGACTAATTTCTTATAGGATTTCCGCTGACTTTTATCAAAATCCAGTTCCTTGCTTAACATTTCCATTTTATTCATATCACCCATCATTGGATGTTTAGGTCTTAAAAAATGAAAAACGATAAAGACAATGTTCATCATAGCCAAAAGTACGACTGCTAAAATGAAAACTCTTCTCTTACTCATGGGTATAGGTATAAAAATCTGTAACGGATGAATCAAACATCTCAGAATTTCCATTTGCACTATTCAAACTTGAATCTTCTGAACTTGAATTATAAATGGAAGTCAAATTAAAAAGAAATAATACGGAAAGCCCGAAAGCCATCATCCAAAATTTTCCCATTGAAATTTCATCTTCAACGGTCGTTAATTGACCTTGAATTCTTGTCCAAACATAGTCGGAAACTTCAATCGAATTGAAGCTCCGCTTGCTCGATAAAACCTTCTCTATGAAGTCATCTTTTTCCATTCTCTATTTCTTTGACGACCCTTTTTAACTATTCCTTCTGTATTCATCATAAAATGACGAAAGTTCTTTGCGCATGTTGTCTTTTGCACGGTGCAAAGTCGACTCAACGGCACCAACACTTTTGTTTACAATTTCAGAAATCTCAATATTGCCCAGCCCATCTACCTGCGATAAATAAAAAACCGTTCGCTGAGGTTCGGCTAGTTTATTGATGGCGACCAAAAGCGTTTCCAACAATTCCGAATTCTCTATTTCTTCATTTGGCAAGAAAGCATTATCAACCACATTAAGTTCATCTGCAACGTCGTTGTTGGTAAAAAACCCAAACCTTTTTTTTCGCTTCTTTGATTTGATAGCGTCGAGAGATGTTGTTATTGAAATTTTATAAATCCAGGTTTTTAGTTGCGACCGTTCCTCGAATTGATCAATTTTCTTGAAAACTTTTACAAAAACTTGTTGCACAACATCTTCGGCCTCCTTCCTATTCTTGAGATAACTCAGCACCACATGAAAAACGGGCTGTTTATTCTGATGATATATTTCCTCGAATTCGCTTTCCGACATTCTTCTTATTCAACACTTTTGAAATCGACTTAATATATTTTGACGACAAACAAAGTTCATTCCTGTGAATTACCACATTAAATTTCTATTCCAAAAATAGTAATATCATCCACTTGTTCTATTTCTGTCCCACTTGAACCCATCCATTCCTGAAGCTGACTTGTCAAGTTCTTCTTCTGATCCTTCATTTTTAAATCTACGTTCTTAGCCACTAGATTTATAAATTTCTTTTTCATGAACTTCTTCCCGTTCGGACCGCCAAATTGATCCGAAAAACCATCGGAGAATAGATAAAATTTGTCTCCTTTCGACAATTGAAATTGATGGTTCGTGAAATGAACCCATATCTGGATAATCGCCAATCGGACGTTTGTCAGCCCGTATTTCTTTCAGTTCTTTCGTTTTCTTAATATTTTGAAGTAAAGGTGTATTTGCGCCAGACCATTGCCCAATCATTTCTTTCTTATTGAGTAGTAATAAGGTAATGTCCAAACCATCGTTTTGATCGTTTATTAATTCATTCTGTTGCATGGCTAAGACCATTTTCTCCCGCAGTTCGTTCAAGATCTCAGTGGCTTGAAGAGTATCACTTTTCAGCACGATATCGTTTAACATGGTAATCGCTAACATACTTAAAAGTGCGCATGGAACAACATGTCCAGTGCAATCTGCTGCGGCCGCTATGAAAAAATCTCCTTTTTTCTCAACGAAATAGAAATCCCCAGAGACAATATCTTTGGGTTTGAACAGTATGAAAAAATCACTGCCCAACATTTCTTTGATACGAGCAGGATCTGTTAAAACCGCATTCTGCATGCGCATGGCTAGCGCATACTGTCCTTTAAATTCGACAAGGCTTTTTCCGTTTGTATTTTTTGTACAGAAACCAATTCTTTTTGAATGGAAACTTGCGTTTTTTCATGTTCCAATAAATTCAAAAATTTCTGTTTTGCTCGTGTCGAACGAACTAAGATAAAAATGAACGCTAACATAAATAAGATTGCCAATCCTAAAATAGATACGAACAACTTTTGCTTATTGGCTTACTCTTTGAGTGAAACGTACTAATACCACTGTTTTTTCGCATCAACACTTAAAATAATCGTTTCATTCCGGTATTGCCGCACACGCTTTTGTAACGATCGAATAGTGTCCTCATACTGCTGTATCAGCAAAGTTTTATCTTCATTTTCGGTTTGACCCTAAGCTCTTGGCATAGAGCAAAAAATCATGATAAAGAACAAGGAAAACGTTTGAAAAACAAAGGAGAGTTTTATTTAGACTTAACTAAAGGATTTAAAAGGATCACAAATCAGACCGAATGTACTTACTTAATTTGAAAATGGCTTATCAGCTTCCTATATTTTTGTTTTGCAATCTTTTATCTTCTGAAAATTAGCACTACTTTTGAGCGTCCAAAAAAACAACAAATGAACTTACACGAATATCAAGGAAAATCAATTTTAAGCAAATATGGGGTTGCCATTCAAAGAGGTGTTGTCATAGATAAATTGGAAGATGCAGTAACTTCTGCAAAAAAATTATCGGAAGAAACAGGTACAGAATGGTTTGTCGTTAAGGCACAAATTCATGCTGGTGGTCGAGGTAAAGGAACAGTTGAAGAAACAGGTTCGCATGGTGTTGTTTTGGCAAAAGGAATTGACAAGGTTGAAGAAACGGTAAAAGGAATCCTTGGTGGTCACCTTGAAACAGCACAAACGAATGGAGTTGGCAAGATGGTCAACAAAGTTTTGATTGCTGAAGACGTTTATTACCCTGGAGAATCTGAAACAAACGAATTTTACATGTCCGTTTTATTGGACAGAGAGCAAGGTTGTAATGTAATCGTTTATTCAACTGAAGGTGGAATGGATATCGAGCACGTTGCTGAACATACACCCCATTTGATTCACAAAGAATTTATTGACCCACGTGTTGGTTTACAAGGGTTTCAAACAAGAAAAATCGCTTTCAACTTAGGATTGAGTGGACAAGCGATGAAGCAAATGACAAAATTCGTTTCTGCACTTTACGCAGCTTATGAGGGATGTGATGCTTCTATGTTTGAAATCAACCCAGTTTTGAAAACGTCGGATGATAAAGTTATTGCTGTAGATGCAAAAGTAACTTTAGATGCGAATGCTTTGTTCCGTCACCCTGATTATGCTGCAATGCGCGACAAATCAGAAGAAGATCCAACCGAGGTAGAAGCTGATGAAGCTGGATTGAACTTCGTGAAATTGGACGGAAATGTTGGATGTATGGTCAACGGAGCAGGATTGGCAATGGCGACGATGGATATCATCAAACTTTCAGGCGGAAATCCTGCCAACTTTTTGGACGTAGGAGGGACAGCTGATGCGGAACGTGTTGAAAAAGCCTTCCACATTATTTTGAAAGACAAAAACGTAAAAGCAATTTTGATTAATATATTTGGAGGAATCGTTCGTTGCGATCGAGTTGCACAAGGAGTTGTTGATGCATATAAGAACATAGGAAGTTTTCCAGTTCCTCTTATCGTGCGTTTGCAAGGAACCAATGCTGTTGAAGCGAAGCAATTAATTGACGATTCAGGTTTGGATGTTAAATCTGTTGTATTGTTGCAAGAAGCGGCTGATATGGTTGCTGAGGTGTTGAGCTAGAAATTAAATAGATATATCAAATCCCATTTCAATCCCAATAGCTATCGGAATTGAAATGGGATTTTTTTTGATGAATAATTTGTAATGTTGGAATTATGAGAATCGATGAGAACCATTGAATCATAGAAAACCATTGAAATCCTAAGCTTATAAAATTCGAAACTTTTAAAAGCTGAAAAGTTTTGAAATCCATCTGACAATGAAATAGTTAAACATTCAAATTTGTTTATTAAAGACCAAAAAAAATCAAGCACTATTGCACTTCAAAACTAAGTTATCGACTCCAAATCTCCCAAGCCTTCAAAGCTTGTTGCTCCAACATAGGTCGACCATTCAATATTACCGCGTCATTCTCTTCTGCACGACGCAAAAAATTCGTTTTTTCAGGATTGTAAATCAAATCTATGACCAAATGCTCCTCCGTTAAAAACTCAAATGGAAACTGAGGACATTTATCTACTTCTGGAAAAGTGCCAACTGGCGTAGTATTTACAACCAACTTACACGCCTTAAGCATGTTGTCATTCACCTCATCATACCCATACTGCTTTTCGTCTTTTGGATTACGACTTATTTTTATCACATCAATGCCCAAGTTTTCAAGCACGTACGAAACTGCCTTGCTTGCGCCACCTGTCCCCAGAACAATTGCCCGCTCATGCTGATAGGTCAAGAACGGTTTGATCGATTGAGCGAAACCAAAGGCATCGGTGTTGTGTCCAATTTTCTTTCCATATAGAAATTGAATAGTATTGACAGCTCCAATGTTAAGGGCTTCTTCCGACAGTTGATCCAGATATGGAAGAATGGCAACTTTATATGGAACAGTGACATTTAAACCATCCAATTCATCCCTCTTCAAGAGGCTTTCAACCTCCGATATATGGGCCAAAGTAAAATTCTCATATCGAGCATCAATATCTTCAGCTGTAAATTTTTGGGTAAAAAATTCCTTAGAGAAAGAGTGGTCTATATATTCGCCTATTAATCCGTAAGTCTTCATGCTTTTTTGGAACCTAATCGTTCTAACCCAAGTACCAAGATGAGTGCAATAATTGCGCAACCGATAGCGAAAATTAATTTTGGATCACCTGCAAAGTCTTGAGGGAGAACGTTGGTCATCATCCAGTCCTCTCGACCATCACTGTGCACAACCAAAGGTGCATCACCTACATTTACTTTCCAGGGCCATACTTTATATAATGAACCGATCATAAATCCAGTCAAAACGGCAATGGTCAATTCTTTGTATTTCGTAAAGAGGAATTTAAGCAATCTAACAAATGACAAAAGTCCAACTACACAGCCGGTAAGAAAAACGGCAATTGTCATAATATCTTTGTTGTCCAAAGCTTTTAAAACAATATGATAAGAGCCCATTAAAACCAAAATAAATGCACCTGATATTCCAGGTAAAATCATGGCGCAAATGGCAATGCATCCGCTAATAAAAATGTACCAATTTCCTGAAACCGATGCAGTAGTTTCGATGGAAGTGATATACATGGCCGCTATGGTTCCTAAGGCAAATGCGGTAATCACAGGAATCGTCCACTTCGATATAGTTTTGCCAATCAGTATAGCACTAGCCACAATTAAACCAAAGAAAAAACTCCATGTTAAAACGGCTTCATTTTCAAGTAAATAGCGAACAATTTTTGCCAATCCTAATACTGAAACACCAATTCCAACGAACAAAAACAGAAAAAAGGTTCCATTCACATGTTGCCAAAACGCTTTCAATCCGTCTTTTCGCAAAACTTTTAATGCACCCAGATTAATATTGTTGATTGACGAAATTAATTCTTCGTAAATCCCGGTGATAAATGCGATGGTTCCGCCTGAAACGCCAGGAACAATATCTGCAGCTCCCATTGCTATTCCCTTTAGGGTCAACAATCCATTTTGTGCAAGCGATCTTTTCATTAGTATGTTTCTAGTTGGTTATCAATTTCAGTAATCCAATTCAAGATTCCGCCTTCCATTATGTATAGATTTTCAAATCCGTATTCACATTCCATCAGATTTGCGACTGCCTCAGCACGCTTTCCTGTTTTGCACATGATTACAACTGAACCGTTTTTATCGATTTCAGTATGTCTTTTGGAAATTTGCGCCATTGGGATTTGAAGTGCTTTGATTGAGCATATCGCCCATTCGTAAGACTCGCGAACATCTACAATTTGCCATTTTTCGGATGAAAGAATCGCTTTCTGTAATTTCTTTGGAGTAATCCATTGCATGCTTTAAATTTTCGGCAAATATAAGGGTATTTACTTTATTTTACCTTCAAAGAAAGTGTCATCACGAAGGTCGCTACTATTTCCTTTTGCGTATTGAATGCCTCGACGAATATATCCTCATTTTGGCGCTCACCTGTGGATTGAGAAGTCTCCATTTGTTGGGTAATTTTTCGCCCTTCTTTGCAAACAAAAGTTATGTCTGTTTCGGCTCTTTTTATAAATTCAGCCTTACACGATTTAAAGGCCAATGATAAATTCAAACCTTTCTCTACGCCTAAATAGTAAGCGTGAATTCCAGCTGCGGTATCTGCACCTACGGCCAACGCGCCAAAATACATCGAATTCAAATGATTTTTAGTCCGACGGCGTAGTTTAATTTTCATCACTACCTCATCTTCATTAATAGAAACCAATTTGGGGTTGGTAAAACCTAAAATGGGAATTTTAAACTTCCCGAGCAACCAAATATTTCGTTTTAACTTACTCAAAGAGATTGGCTTACCCATTGTATTCTTGTTTTAGTTGCGTTACTATTTCAGACACTTTTCGAATACTTTTAACATGTTCAATACTCGGTCCAGCGCACCAAACTGTTTTATAGGTAGCACTAAATGCTGCTTTTTGCAAAGATTTCATCCCTTTAATAAATGTAAAGGCTTTCATCCATTTCTTCAAATTCTTGTTCTTATTGAGGAATCTTTCAAGCCAATTTTGGCGAGTTCCAACTTTCTCAACATAAGGAGTTTTAATAACTGTACAAGGTGTTCCAGACAACTTGGTGGACATTACAATATCCTTCTCACCATAATCCACGCAGGCCTGCTTGTATTCTTGAGAAACGGGCGCTTCTTCCGTTGCGATAAAAATGCTTCCCATTGAAGCGCCTGCAGCTCCTTTTTCGATTATTGCTTTCAATTCTTGCCCAGTACCTATTCCACCAGCTGAAAGCACTGGAATAGAGCAGTTTTCGTTCAACATCGGAACCAATTCATTCATCGGTATATTTCCTGCATGCCCTCCAGCTTCCTTGTTCACTGCTATTAATGCATCGGCACCTAGTGCTTCCACTTTCTTGGCAAATTTCAAATCAGTGACATCACAGAAGACCTTTGTTCCAACCTTATGTGCTTCGCGAATCGTTTCTTCGGGCGAACCTAAAGAAGTGATGATAAATGACACTTTTTCCTCGCAACAAACCTTCAATTGTTCCTTGTATCTGAAATTAGATTGATTAACGATTAAGTTGATCCCAAACGGTCCGTCCACTTCCTTTTTTATGCCTTGAATCGCTGCGCGAAGTTCGTCGGTCGTTCGATAATTCAACGCTGGAATCGCTCCGGTAATACCCGATTTCACAGCTTCAATTATCATTTTATCGTTGGAAACCAAAAACATAGGCGCCATGATAACTGGAAACTCAATATTCAACAATTCACAAAGTACTGGTCTTTCCATTTCGAATGATTTACTATGCAAACATAATATATTTTCACCAGACATCATGACATTTCAGCCATGAATTGCACGAATTTTCACCAATGTATGGTTTGTTAGGTTTTTTTGATGTGGCATGAAAAGTAAATTAAATAAAACTTCCAGTGATGGATTCTCAATGTCAGAATTATTAATTATTACCGTCTACCAAAAACCATTCGTGAAAAATAGTGAAATTCGTGGCAAAACCACTCGATAAACCCTAAATTTGGACAATGGATAAAACAAAGGTTTGGCTCAAAGCAATGCGATTGCGAACACTACCACTTTCTCTGTCGGGAATTATTATTGGTTCGCTAATAGCACTAAAATTGGGTTATTGGAACGCGTTAATTTTTATTCTAAGTCTGTTCACAACTATTTTTCTCCAAGTACTTTCAAATCTTGCCAACGATTTAGGCGATCATCTTAAGGGAACAGACAATGAAGACCGAGTTGGTCCGAAACGAACGACTCAAACAGGCGAAATATCCGTTTCAGAAATGAAAAAAGCAGTAACATTTCTTTCCGCTTTAAGTTTGATATTTGCTGGATTACTCATTTGGGTGGCTGGACGTGAAATGTCCTCAAGTCGCATTTGGACGTACATTTTCCTCGGGATTGGAGCAACTTTGGCCGCTCTATTCTATACACTTGGTAAAAAAGCCTATGGCTATAGCGGCAAAGGAGATTTGTTTGTCTTTATCTTTTTTGGTCTAGTAAGCGTTCTTGGTGTTTACGGATTATATGCGCCGTTTTTTTACTGGCAAATTGTTCCAGTGGCAGTCGGTGTGGGCCTCTTGAGCGTTGCTGTTTTGAATCTCAATAACATGCGTGACCACATTAACGACAAAAAATCGGGCAAGTTTACTTTAGTGGTTAAAATGGGAATTGAGCAAGCCAAAATTTATCATACAGCTTTGATACTTATAGCTTGTTTTGCTTTTGCTTTTTCGTCGCTGATGTATGGAGATTTAGCGCCATTATCTATCATTGCACTTATTCCATTGTTGTTTCATTTGAAGCGTGTTTTGGAGACCGACAAGGAAGAAGATCTTGATCCAGAATTGAAAAAAGTAGCTTTGAATACCTTCGCCATTTCTTTGATCTTTGGCATCTTAATTAATGTCCAATTCATATCCCATTTTTTCCATAATTTGATGCATGGATATTAAGTTCGAACATAAAATATTTCAATTCAAAACCCCAAGTGGAACATCCAGAGGCATTTTGACAGAGAAACAGGCCTGGTTTATCCAAATAATGGAAAATGGAAAAATAGGTCTTGGTGAATGCAGTGTTATTCCAGGATTGAGCCCCGATTATGAAAGTATCGAACAGTATGAGAAATTACTTTCGAAACTACGAGAACTGGCATCAGCGATCAATTTGACAGATTTCGAAGGACAGAAAGAATATGATTTGCTCACCGCAATTAAGGAAAAGACGCGCATTTATTCTGATTTTGAAAAATACCCTTCACTCCTATTTGGATTTGAGTCGGCTGTCCTGAATTGGTCTGCCGGCAAATCTGAATTGTATTTCGATACGCCTTTTTATCAGGGTGAACAGAAAATTCCGATCAACGGTTTGGTTTGGATGGGTTCGCCTGATTTCATGAAAAATCAGATGGCGGATAAGGTTGAACTAGGCTTCAATTGTATCAAAATGAAAGTGGGTGCTATAAATTTTGAAAGTGAAATAGAGCTGCTTTCATCAATTCGGAACGCGCATCCAAAAGATAAAATGATTTTACGCGTGGATGCCAATGGAGCTTTCACCAAGGAGAATGTTCACGAAAGACTTACGAAACTGGCGCAATTGGATTTACATTCTATCGAACAACCTATTGCTCCTAATCAGCATGAATCAATGGCTGACCTTTGCCTCGAAAACATTCTACCTATTGCTTTGGACGAAGAATTAATCGGTATTCATTCTAAGGAGGATAAAATAAAATTGCTAGACAATATCAAACCACAATACATTATTCTAAAACCATCTTTGCACGGAGGAATCCTCGGTTCTAAAGAATGGATTGAATTAGCCAAAGAACGCAACATTGACTGGTGGATGACCTCAGCATTGGAATCGAACCTGGGCTTGGCATGCATTGCGCAATTTACATCGAAGTTCCCAATAGACAAACATCATGGTTTGGGGACAGGGAGTTTGTATTTAAACAATACGGAATCTCGACTAAAAGTTGAGAGTGGGGAGATCTTATTTAAGTAGAATCGATTCTTTAAATGCTTGGGGAGAGACCTCCCTCTGTTCCTCCCTGTCTGCCGAAGAGGCAGACTTGCATGAGGGATGTTCAAATCTCGCTTCGTTATTTTGGATTAAACTCTTTTAATGTTCACCTACTAGCTATTTCCCTCCAATATGGGGGGATTAAGGGAGGTGTATCGCCGATAAATTGTTCTCCGAAAACTAACTTCAAATCAAAACAACCTACTTCATCAACACCAACTTCTTAGGCGAAGCCGTTTGTCCATTTGCCGTCTGAAGAACCAAAGTGTAAATCCCGTTCGCAAAATTATCCGTTTTCACGATGTATTCGCTTGCATTGTTTGAAATCAACTCAGAAGAAACTACTTTACCATTGGCATCCAATAATTGGTAAGAACTTCCCATTAAATTTTCACTTGAACTTATCACAAAATCACCTTGTGATGGATTCGGATACAAGGTGAAATACAATTGATGTTCATCTAAACCAACGCCTGAAGTACCCTTGTGAATAGTGAAATCATCGAAGTAGAAGCCATCTTGGCGAACTCCACCGTCTGCTTCTAAGATAAAGCGAACTTTAATCGTTTCACCCAAATAATCTGATAACGAAATATCTTCGCGAACCCAGTTCTTCGTTCCTTCCCATACTGGTTTGCCATTCGGCTGAACAGAACCGTTTGCGCTAGTTCCTGCCACGGTGTACAATCCACATTGACCAATCCATGTGCTGCCGTTATCGATAGAAACTTGAAATTGACAATAATCATAATCTGATTCTATTTCCCATTTCGCGAAGAAGGAAACATCGGCATAATTGGCGTTTGTCAAATCAATTGGCGTCGCATATTCAAATGTTCGAGAAGAATTATTCGTATAATTGACAGGATTACTCCCACTTTCAGAATCACTATACGCCTTGCTTGCCGAATAGGTTGTATGCGTTTCTGTCGTCCATGGTCCATTCCATTGTCCTGCTGTGCTTGCATCGTCGAAAATAAAAACAGGATACGTTCCAAACAATTTTACTATCGTATCTCTATGTGTCCAAGTCGGATATACCGTTTCGAGGACATATTTAATGGTGTCATTTATCGCAATCCCAGCAGACAAAGTATAGGCAAAAGTTCCAGTTTGTGGTGTAATTTGAGCCAAATTATAATTCAGAGCACCTCCAATTGTCGCTATATTTTGCAATGGTTGAATTTGGACAATTACATTACCAGTATCCATTCCGATTCTTTCCGCCAAATGATTGAAGTTTCCAGTCGAATTGGCCAATCTCTCTGGATCCTGATCTTCCACAATCAAATAAAGATGAGCAATATGCGCCAACATTAAATTTGGGAAAACCATGTTTTTCGAGTTTGGAATTATTTGACTCGATGCAGGCCAAAATCCACCTGTACCACCAATTTCTGGAGTCATAGCAAAAATTCTCGGCTTGTTTGATAAATCATCGTTGTACATATAATCATCAGAATCCCCTGAAGCTGGATATAAACCAGACGACTTCATGTTATTGTAACCGTTGTACTGAACCATGTATCCTGTAAATCGATCGAAATAATTATGATGAACGGCAAATTCGTTCGAAGTCGTCCCAATCGGAAACAACAACAAATCGCCATAGGTATGTGCATTGAAAGCTAATTTGAAATCGTGATTTTCACAAAACCAACGCATGGCTTGCGTTTCCGCTTCTGAAAACGCACTAGTTCCTGGATAGGTATCGTTATTCGGGTCAAAACTAATTCCCGTTGTCCCCCAACCGTAAGAATAATTTCTATTCAAATCCACACCCTTGTTTGAGGTACCCACATTTCGTCGGTTTTTTCTGTGCATTCCACCACCATTCGGATCTGTAAGCTCATTGTAGATATATCCATCTGGATTTAAACAAGGTACAAAATACATTTCCGTATTGTTCAATAAGTGCTGAATTTCTTCGGAACCGGCATAATTCTCCAACAAATACCACATATAAAAAATGGTTGCCGACATTGAATTTGGTTCACGCGCATGGTGGACTGCAGAGTACATCACTTCTTTCTCACTGTTTTCATCAATGTTTGGGTTGTCAGACATTCGAACCCAATAAATAACCGAATCGTTGATGGTGTGAAAAGTATCGATGGCAGATCTTTGGTTGATTAAATTCGGATAAAGAGCGTGCATAGCATCCAAATTATCTAGCATTTCTTGATAGGTTAAAAATCCAGCGTAAGTACCCAATTGAAAATTTGACGGGACAACTGGATCAAATCCACCGCCACCTCCTGAATTAGGCAGACACGTTTCATTCTTCGTCGGCACAAAATCTAATTTGTTTTGCTCTACATAGTGCTTTTTAACGTCGGCAATTAAAATCTCAATAGTAAAACCTTCCGTTCTCATAGTAACAATTTCCTCTTTCGAAAAATCCGAAATGAAAAAATACCCTGGTTTATGCGTTCCGTGATCAACTGCCAAACCCAGTGCAGACAAACGTTTCAATCCTTCTTTATCTGTATTAATTTTCACACGAGAATAGTCTTGTGCACTTAA
>DGBF01000145.1:4743-6030 GCA_002384725.1 Flavobacteriales bacterium UBA4011 | reverse complement strand
AGGAAAATAAAATTCAGTATTCACTCTTTTCTTGGAATCGAGTTTTATCACTTTCTCTGCTCTAAGAATTGTTAAGAAAAACAGCATGTGCTCTGCTTTTTATTAAATTTGGTTATCAAAACAATAATCATGAGAAGTAAAGTTGGATTCGGAAATATCTTTTGGCCTAGTTTATTAGCTGCCTTAATTGTATCAATAATTGGTGTAATCATATGGTTAATAGCCGTCTTTGGAATAATTGGAAGTTTCTCATCCGTGGTTGAATCTACTGGTGTTTCAGCACCTAAAAACGCTGTGCTTCATATGAAATTGGACAAACCAATCGCTGAAAGAACGAGTGCTCAATTCAATCCAGGTTCCTTGAGTTTCGATAATCAAATTGGGTTGGCAGACATTCTTGAGGCATTGAAAATGGCTGAAAAGGACGAAAACATCAAAGGTCTTTATCTTGAATTGGAAGGTTTACAGTGCAACTTCGTGACGGCAAAAGAAATCCGAAAAGCGATTAATCGTTTTGAAAAATCTGGAAAATGGACCTTGGCCTACAACTCGGGCGAAGTCACTACCTTGAAAGAATATTACATTTCTTCTGCAGCGAGTAAGGTTTATGGTTTCCCAGCTAGCAATTTCGAAATGCTCGGGTTGGCCAGTGAAGTAGCGTTTTTCAAAGGGACACTGGATAAATTAGATCTTGAGCTTCAAGTGATTCGGGGAAGAGATAACGATTTCAAAAGTGCGATGGAGCCATTTTTCCTAGATAAAATAAGTGATTCTAGCCGTTTACAATTGAACACGTATATCCAAACAATTTGGGATGACGTTATTGGTGATATTTCGAAAGCTCGAAACATTTCGACGGATAAAATCAATACAATTGCTGATGACATGTTGGCGGTGAATACGGAAGATGCCGTGAAGCATAACTTGATGGATGGCGTAAAATACCGAGACGAAATGATGAAAATGATTACCTCTAAATTGGGAAAAAAAGCAGATGATAAAATTGCGATGGTCAATTTTGAAAAATATTCTGTGAAAAATGTAAAGCGTGATTTAATCGCAAAAGGTTCAAACGGAAACATTGCCCTGATTTTAGCAGAAGGTGGTATTTCTGTTGATGGTAATGAAATGACGTCGAAAGATATTTGCAAACAAGTGAAAGCAGCCCGTGAAAATGACAATGTGAAAATCGTTGTCTTGCGCATCAATAGTGGCGGTGGAAGTGCAATTGCAAGCGAGCAAATGTGGCGTGAAATTGATTTGACCAACAAGAAAAAGAAAGTCATT
>DGBF01000145.1:336-4624 GCA_002384725.1 Flavobacteriales bacterium UBA4011 | reverse complement strand
CATTGTATCAATGGGAGACGTGGCTGCTTCAGGTGGATATTACATGGCAGCGCCAGCCTACAAGATTTTTGCAGAACCTACGACTATAACGGGTTCAATTGGAGTTTTTGGCGCAATTCCGTATACCGCAGACATGTTTAAAAACAAACTGGGCATGAGCTTCGATTATGTTTCAACCAACAAACACGAAGCCTTGAGTTCGAATAGAAGACTGACTCCTGAGGAGGTGGCGATGGTGCAAGATCAAATTGATGATATTTACGAGACCTTTTTAAGTCGCGTTGCAGCTGGACGTAATATGACTAAAGAACAAGTAAATGTCATTGCTCGCGGGCGTGTTTGGGCTGGAAAAGATGCTAAGAAAATTGGACTAGTGGACGAACTAGGAGGATTGGAAGAAGCGATTAATTACGCTGCGAAAACGGCAGGAATTTCCAAAGGTGATATAAACGTAATTTATTATCCGTTGCGAAAAGAGGACAAATGGGAAGCCATCGCAGAAATGATTGAAGAAAGTCAAAATAAAGCTATGATTAAAACAGAAAAAATGCCAGCTTTGTTTATCAATGCTTTAGATCAATGGAAAAAAGTGGAAGCTATGTCCGGAATTCAAATGCGTTTACCATACGAATTGACAATAAAATAATCTGCTAATGAAGAATCTTTTTGTCTTTGGAAGTATAGTCTTGGCTTTACTTTCATGTAAGAAAGATGGTGTGTTACCGCTCAGCGATATGGAAGAATAAGTTTACAGTAAAAGTGAAATGACCCACGATTTTCTAATTGCGTGCGCCTCTGGATCCATCACAACGTTTATGCGAAATTTAATCTTACCCATATCTATTTTTTACTTTGTTGAACTCGGTGCGGAAAACATTCATTTGTTCTCAACTTCAAAAGATGTTTCAGACCTAAAAAATTGGCGAAATTATAGCATATGGAGTTGATGCGGACAATTGGGTGCGGTGTTTTTTTTGGGAAAAAGCCTTTGTGACGAACTAATTAAATCCTGCTCTGAACCGTATACAAAGCATAATATCTTCCTTGCTTGGCAATTAACTCATCGTGTTTCCCAGTCTCCACTATTTTCCCTTGTTCGATCACTAAAATCTGATCTGCTTTTTGAATGGTACTCAAACGGTGAGCGATTACAAAAGTGGTTCTATCTTTGATTAAAGTCTGCAAACTGCGTTGGATGTACGATTCACTTTCTGTATCCAAATTAGAAGTCGCTTCGTCCAAAATAATAATTCGTGGGTTCGCTAAAATTGCTCGGGCAATACTGATGCGTTGTTTCTGACCTCCAGATAATTTCACGCCTCTTTCGCCGATTACAGTTTCTAATCCGTCGTCGAAACGATCCGTGAATTCATTCACATACGCTCCATTCACAGCGCTCGTCAATTCTTCTTCCGTCGCATTTGGACGTGGAAATAAAATATTCTCGCGTATCGTTCCTTCAAACAAGAAATCGTCTTGCAATACGACTCCCAATTTATTTCTGAACGTGCTCAATTTTACTTTAGACAAATCGTGCCCATCCAACGTCACTATTCCGCTATCTGGCTCTAAGAAAGTGGCTGCTAATCCAGCTATCGTTGATTTTCCTGAACCTGACGAACCAACCAAAGCTGTTACACTTCCCGCTTTTGCTTCGAAGGAAATGCCATGTAGCACTTCTTTTTCATCTTCATAAGCGAAACGGACATCGTTGAAAATAACTTCTCCATCTATGTTGTCCAATTCTATCGTTCTCACTTCCGGATCGTCTTCTTCTTTCATTTCCATCAATTCCTGCGTACGGTCCAAACCTGCCATCGCTTCCGTCAATTGACTTCCGATGTTGCTCATTTGAACAATCGGTGCTACCAAAAAACCGAGCAATAAGGTAAAGGCCAAGAAATCACCTGTGGTCATGGTACCGCCAATCATAAAATAACCTCCTATGCCCATAATTCCTGCCGAAGCTATTCCCAATAAAAGTGTTGCTGAACTCGACATGGCAGCTGTTGCGGTTAAACTTTTCTTCACATTTTGGAACAACCGCTCTACTCCTCTTTCGAAACTTAAATTTTCTGATTCTTCTGCATTGAAAGCTTTAATTACACGCACTCCGCCCAAAGTTTCGGTCAAACGTCCTGTAACTTCAGCATTGATTTTACCCCTTTCACGAAATACAGGTCGGATATATCCAAAGGCTTTTAACGCGACTATTGCAAAAATAGCGACAGGTAAAAGAACAAAAAGCGTCATCCAGGCATTGATATTGATCAACATGATCAAGGCGACAACTGAAGTCAACGTTCCACCCACCAATTGGACCAAACCTGTTCCCACCAAATTTCGAACACCTTCCACATCTACCATGACACGCGAAACCAAGGCTCCCGATTTGTTGTCATCAAAAAAGCGAATGGGTAAGGCCAATAATTTACGTTGAACTTGGGTACGAAGTATGGAAATCAACCTTTGTGCTTCGACACTCAATAATCGGGTTAATGAAAAAGACGTGACAGCTTGTATAACTATGGCAGCAACCGTGATAATTACCAAGGTGCCTAATAAATCACCATTTTTATTTGGGATAACATCGTCCAAAAGTGCTTTGGAGGTGTACGGCAAGACAAGTCCCGAAAAACTTCGAATGACGATTAAAAACAATCCGATTCCAACTAGTTTCTTTCTTGGCCAAATGTATTCTTTGAACGCCCATTTGAAACTTACATCCGTTATTCTTTCCTTCTTTTTACCCATGCGGGAGTGTAGACGAAAATTGAGCCAAAAAAAACAATGTGACGTTTTGGCAGAGAAAGATGAGTATGGTGGGTTTCACGCAAAGAGCGCAAAGGTCTGTGCAAAGCTCGCTAAGAAATCATTTTACGCAACCTTCGCGGTCTTTGCGAAAAAAAATGCGCCCTTTGCGTGAAAAAATTACTTCGCAAGCACAACAGCCCCATCCTCTTCGGTAATAGTGAACTTCCAAAACGAAAAATCTTCCGTTTCAGTTGGTTTTGTTGCACAGACATACGATTACTTTATTTCGTTCACAACAAACTCAACAGTCTCATATTCAATTCGATATATTCCTTTTATTTTGACTCTGCATTCGTTTCCCCACCAACCATGATTATACGAACGAAATGAACCATCTGCATTTAATGCGATAAAAAGTCCTCAAGGATTATCCTTCTCCGGTATGGACAATTCAATTTTCAAATTGTCGTCATTTCCATATGTTTTCTGACCGATTAATACAATCGTTTTAAAAGTCTTACCTACCAACTCGCTTTGTGCATTGCTATTGAAACAAGAGAAAAATAAAAGAAGTAAAATGAGTAGATTATTCATGGTTTTTCTTTTCTGTACAATCGATCTAACCTTACGTTCATTTTTCAATCTTCATTTACTTTCATTCTAGATTACGAAATCATGTTTTTGGCAACCTTAAAAATCGTAAATTTGCCCCCAAAATTGGCTTTATCTCATGACACCAAAATTTCATTCTTTAAAAATCAAAGAGGTAATTAAGGAAACCGAAGATTGTGTTTCAATTGCGTTTGATGTTCCAGACAACTTAAAATCTGACTATTCATACGTTTCAGGACAATATTTGACCTTGAAAGCAATGATCAATGATGAAGATATTCGTCGTTCTTATTCACTTTGCTCTTCTCCGTTCGAAAATGAATGGAAAGTGGCCGTAAAAGAAGTGGAAAAAGGAAAATTTTCTACCTATGCCAATCGTGAATTGAAGGCTGGAGACGAATTAGAGGTGATGACACCCATGGGGAATTTTCAAGTGAAGACGGAGACTGAAAATGCAAAATCATATGCCTTGTTTGCTGCTGGATCTGGAATTACGCCTGTTCTCTCTATCATGAAAACTATTCTGAAAGAGGAACCCAATAGTGTAGTTAGCCTTTTTTATGGAAATAAAAATACAGGCAGCATCGTTTTTAGGGAAGAAATAGAATCACTTAAAAACATGCACTTGGGCGATTTACGCATCACGCACATTTTGTCTAGAGAAAGTTTGGGAAACAAGATTCAAAAAGGAAGAATCGACGAAGAAAAATGCGCATTATTGTACGATGCTTTTTTGGCGCACGAAGGTGTTGATGAAGCTTTTCTTTGTGGACCAGAATCGATGATTTTCGCTGCGAAAAAAGCACTCGAATCGAAAAGTGTGCCATCTGAAAATATTCATTTTGAATTGTTTACCACGGAAGGTCTCGAGCCATCTCCTGTATCGAAAGAAGCGGCATTGCATGATGTGAAATCAAACGTA